>NZ_JBSFJU010000021.1:0-127646 GCF_053598215.1 Kitasatospora sp. NPDC001175
CGGCCGCGGTGACGTTGGCGGCGGCGGCGAGTTCCGCGGGCGGAGCGAAACGGCGCTCCTCCTTGAGCAGGTTGGCCAGGCTCTCGTTGCTCAACAGGTCTCCTTGTACGAGTTTGGTGCGGGAGGCCCCGCCGTACGGGACGGCGGGGACTCCGGTCGTGCTGCTTCTGAGCATGGACCGCCGGAAGCCGGTTGACACCGGACTCCGGTGGAATTCTCGGTGTCGCGGGCAAAACCTTTCGGTCATGCCGGGAGCCATCAGACGGCTGTCCGGGCGTGCAGGCCCCGGTCGCTCCACCAGGTGCCGGCACTCGCGCAGTCCCCGACCGACAGCGGCCCGCCGGCCGGTGCGGCGACCAGGCAACCTCCTTGGTGCGCGCGGATCCTGAAGCGCATGGCCGGCCGCCGGGCGACCGGGTCGAGCCGGATCACGGGCATCCGTTCGGCGAACCGCCAGAGCTGCGCACTGACTTCCTCCCCGGTCTGCGAGCGGTCGCTTCGAAGGTCCACCAGGCCGTCGGGCTCGGCGGTGAGCACCAGCGGGCCGGAGGTGCCGCCGGACAGCAGGGACCGGACGGTGAACTCGCCGTCCTGCTGCGGCTGGAGGATCCACTCCTGGCTGTTCTCACCGGGCTTCTCGCGGGTGCCGACCACCGTACCTTCGGCGGCGGAGGACACCTTGGCGCCGAGGGCGTCCATCCGCTGGGCGGATTCCCACACGTCCAGCGTGCCCAGGCCCCGGTACGGGGCGACCGCCGTCATGGTCGCGGCCGTCACCGGCGGGATGTCCGGGGCGCCGAGCGGACCGGGACCCCAGCTCTCCAGCGGACCGGAGTACATGCCGATCGGGCCCGGCGCGGGGCGCGATGGCGCGGTGGTCACCGTGTCCGGATGCCCGACCGTGGCGATCAGGAGCATACCGGGGACGACGGTGAGGTAGGCGACGGCCTTGGCGGCCATCAGCGCCGGTTGGTGCACGGGAGTTCCTTGCTGTGAGAGAACGGTTCGACCGGCTCGGGGCACGATGGACGGCGGAAGGTCACGGCTGCCCCGCGCCCGCCGGCGCCACCGGTTCCGCAGCGGGCGGTCGCATGTGTCGCAACACCGACCCGCCAGGCCCGTCCTGCAGCTCCAGCCCGGGTACCCGGAGCAGTTGGGAGAGGCCGGGCGCCGGGAGTTCGGAGTGGATCGGGCTCACGGGAGTCGCGCCGTCCGGAGCCGGGTGCGGATGGACGTGCGCCTTCCCGACCACCATCACGTACTTCCCGTCGCCGGCGACCGCGTCGGCCGCATAGGTGTTGAACCGTGCCGCCCGCTCGTACAGCCCCCACTCGCCGGCCTCCCGGCGGGCCGGACGCCCGTCCACCGCCCGGATGTCGACGCCCTCGGCCTTGGCCGCCTCCACCACCTCGCGCAGACCGTTGCCCGGCAGCGAGCCGTGCGAGGAGTCGTAGCGCGAGATCATCGTGTCGAGTTCCGGTGGCATCGCCGACCCCTCCGGGGAGCGCAGATGGGTGTCCAGGTGGTGCTGGAAGCTGTCGTCCCGCAGAGCCTCCAGGTACACCGTCCTAACGCCGTGTTCTCGAAGGGCCGTCATGTTCTCCTTCAGGAACGGCCAGCTGGTCGACGCCGAGTGCACCTCGCCCAGCACGAAGCCCTGGTGCTGCGCGAGGATCCGGCCGGCACCGGTGACGGCGTCCGGGGCGTCGTGCAGCGCGGTGTCCACCCGGTGCAGGGACTCAGGGGAGAGTCCGGCGGGCGAACTCGCGGTGTTGGCCGCCACGATGACGTCGAGCTGCTCGCGGCGGGCGTCCTGTCCCTTCCAGTAGTCGGCCGTCCGGTAGTCCAGGCGAGCCGCCGCCTCGATCCTCTCCTGTCCGCTTCCGCTGACCTTGTCGGGCGCCCAGCGGGTGAGCGCCGCGTCGGTGTCGTTCCGGACCGTGCGCACGACCTGTGACGAGAGATCGTTGAGCGTGGTCGGGTCGTGATCGGTCTTGAGCGTGTTGGTACGCGTGTTCAGATGGATGCCCTCGAAGGGCCGCCCGGTGCCGGACTCCGGGTGCAGGTACTTGCCGCCGGAACTCTGCTGCGGCATGAGTTCCTTCAGCTCGTGCACGGCGGCCGGAACGTCCGGTCTCACCAGGTTCTTCGCCTTGAAGAGCGCCTTCTGCACCGCGGACTGCTGGATCGGGTAGACCAGCGCCGGACCGGAGGGATGCTCGTGCAGCCCACGCGTCGGCTGCGTCTGACCGGCCGGCCGCTCGGTTGCGGTCCGTGACGCGTCACCCGGACCCGGCGTCAGGTTCGGTGCCTCGGCGGGCGACCCGCGATGGACGGAAGCGGACGGGCCCTGGCCGATCGTCTCCGGCTGGGCCACCGCCGCGACCTCGGTGTGCGCGAGGTTCGGCGAGCGAACGTCCGCTGCGTGGGGGCCGAGGTTGATGGGGACGGGGGTCTCGTGGACTTCCGACGGGGTCTCGGTTGGTGGCAGGTGCGGTGAGGGTACGTCGGCCGCGTGCGGGCCGAGCCTGATCGGGGCGGGGGCGTCGTGCGCTGCCATCGGTGTTTCGGCCGGCGGCAGGTGCGGTGAGGGAGCATCCGCGACATGAAGGCCGGACGCAGCCGGAACACCGTGCCCGCCCGCCGTGCCCGGCTCACCAGTAGTCAGTGGAGCTCCGCTGTCCACGGCCGAGTGCGGCGCCGGATGGCCGGTCTCAGCGGCGGGTGCGTGCATCGGGCCCTCGAACGCGGGTGATGTCTCGACGTGTCCGGGAGCGGCCCCGGCGGCCGGAGCAGCGCCGTCGCCGATGCCCCGCGACATAGGTTGGGCCGGGGAACCGGCCTCTCCCGCGGGAGCGGCAGCCCCCGTGCTCGTGTGGTCCGACGTGACGGGGTGGGCCGAGCCGTCGGCTCCCGGGTGCGTCGCACCGCTCGCCGGAGCCGGACCGTCCGAGCCGGCGGCCGCGCCGGTGCCCTCCGCCGACCGCGGGACCGCCGCGCCGTGCTCGCCGGCACCGGGCTGCACCTCCGCGCCGGTCGGCACACCCGCGTGCGGGGCTTCGGCGGGAGGCCGGAAGTGCTCGTTGAGCGCGGCGCCACCGGCGTGCAGACCGGCGCCCGTGGCGCCGCTGAGGCCGGAGCCGAGCAGGCTGTGACTGTCCACCTTGCCGGTGGTGACCGCCTGGGTGATGACGTCCGCGCCGACCCCGACCGCTCCGGCCGTGACCATCCTGCCCGGCAGGGTGCCCATCACCCGGCCGAGCCCGGCCTTGGCGCCGGCCGCGCCGACGCCCTTGCCCAGCAGGTTGCCGGATGCACCGGCCACCGCACCGCTCGCGGCGTTCTGGCCCACCTCGTTCAGGTCGACACTCTTGCGGTGCCCCTGCATGACCTCGATGGACTGGGCGAGCAGGTTGATGGCGGCCATCTGGACGGCCTGCTTGGCCGCGAACTCCAAGGCCTCCAGCGCCAGTTTCTTGATGATCTGCTGGACGACCGTGCGGATGGCGGCGACCGCGACCGGGATCTGAGCCAGCGAGACGCCCGCGGTGAAGGGCGCCTCCACCTCGGCAGTCGCGATGTCGACGGCCAGGATGCCCAGTTGAGCGATGATCTGGATCTTGGCCGTCTCAGCGGAGTTGGCCATCGACTCCAGCATGTCGCCCATGCCGTTGCACGCCGCGACCAGACCCGGGAAGACGCCGGGCTGCTCCTCGCCCTTGCCCGTCGTGAAGTTGGCCCAGTACTCGGTCAACTTCGTTGCGGCCACGCCCTGCTGGTCGGCCAGTGCACGTCGCATCGTGGCGTCCGAGGTCTCGCCGATGTCGTCGAGAGCGCTCGCCACGGAGCGCCAGTGCTCGGCCATCTGCCGCAGGTTGTCCTCGTCGGCCTCGGGCCAGCGGGCGCCCGACAGCAGCAGCAGAACCCACTGCAGGGGTTCGGGTACCTCCACAGCCATGATCAGCGCCCCCCACCGATGCGGCCGCGGCCGATCTCGCGGTTGGTCGCGCTGAGCACCACCGGTGACGGCGGGCCGGCCGTGGCACCTGCGGGCGGAAGGGTGATCACCGGAGTGGGCAGGGACTCCACCACCTGGAGGTCCCGGCCGCGGCCGTTGAGGTCGGCGACCGTGTCGGACTCGGCCGACTCGTAGTTCTGTGCCATCGTCTTCAGGCCTTCCGCGACGCGGTGCAGGGCAGCGGGGAGGTTCTTCAGCCCCTTGAGCGTGGCCGCGCTGTAGGCCAGGTAGCCCTTCTCCCCTTCGGCGAACTGTTCTCCCGCGTGGTCCTTGCCCCAGGGCGAGGTCGCGTTCATGCTGGTCAGGAACCCGTCGAGGCCGAGATACAGCTGTGAGACACGGTCGGCGGCGGCGGACATCGGGGAACTCGCCGTCCGGTACTGCTCAGGGCTGATCTTGATACCCGTGCCCGCGCTTGCGGCCGTGGGCGCCGCCTGGGCCGCGTGGGCCGCCGCACCCCGGGAGACCGTCAGGGTTCCCATGCCGGGGGCGGGCGAACCGACGGCCATCGTCGCCATTCCAGGAGCGGGTGAACCGACGGCGGCGGTTCCCATGCCGGGGGCGGGCGAACCGACGGCCATCGTCGCCATTCCGGCGCCCTGCGGACCGACGGCCATCGACCCTGTCGCCGGCCCCGTCGACTGGCTGCTCGGCGTCGGCGCCTCGCCGGGCCCATGCACCTTCGTGCTGAACGGATCTTCCATGACACTTCCTCACCGACTTGTGCCGCCCACCGGTCGGACGACCGGTGGGCGGAATGGCTGCGAGCGCTGGCCGACGGCCGACAGCACGCGTTACTCGTTGTCTGCGCAGCCGCTCACTGCTGAGGGCTCTGCGGCACGGCCGAAGACCGCGGGGGCGCCGAGGTGGGTTCGGACCTGTCGAACGCACCGGAGGTCGCCAACTTCGCGAGCGCGGCCCGCAGATGCGGGCTGGGCACCTGGTAGCCGCCCTCCTCCCGCAGCGGCGCGCGCTTGGTCGCGGCCTCCGCTCCGGTCTGCGCCGATGCCCCGGCACCTGTGCCCTGGTCCGGCTCGCCCCGGCGCCGCGGGGTGGCCGTCCGGCCCTGCTCGACGCCCGCGCCGTCACCGGCCGGCCGGCCCTCGGCCTGCCCGGCTGCGGCTCCACCGGCTCCGGCCGGACCGGAAGCCGCCGCCGGCCCCTTTCCTTCCGGCTCGGGGCCGAGCACCACGCTCGTCAGCTGCTTGAGGAGATCGCTGTCCCCCTCGGGCGGGGGCTCCTCCTCGCCGGGCGTCTGCGGGGCTCCCGCCCGGCGCTCTCCGGCGGCGCCGGTCCGCGCGTCGTCCAGCCAGCGCTGCCGTGCCTGTTGCGCCCGCCGGTCACGTACCGGGGCGTCCCCGGCCTGGCCCTGGATGCCGGAGTCGGTGAGTATCTCCTCCTGCTCCGGTGCCTCCTCGGTGAGGAGTCCGGGCCTGCGCCTGCCACCCGTGTTCTTCTTGCCCCCGGCGCGACCGGTACCGTGCATGCCGCCGATGACGGGGCCCCGGCCGGAGGCGCCCGCACCGGCAGTGGCGGCACCCGAGCCCGCCCGCCCGCCGCTAGCGGAGCCCGCACCCGAGCCGAGCGGTTGCCGTGTCGGCTGGAGCGTGCTCTGCCCACCGGCGCCCGGCACCGTGCGGGACCGTGCATCGGGACCCGCGCCCGCAGCGGACGGCATGATCCCCGCCCCTGCCCGGCCCGCCGTCCCGCCGACGGCAGGCCCGCGCCCCGCAGCCCCGTTGACGGCACCCGCGCCGACCGCGGCCGCACCGAGCGCACCGGAGGACGCACCCCCGGAATCCCCCGGGGCCCCGGAAGCCCCGGCAAGGTCGGCGGCAGGTGCCGCGCCCGGCACGTCCGCACTCGCGACGGCACCGGTGAAACCCGCCAGACTCAGCCCGGCGGTCGCGGAGCCGTTCGCCGGGCACGCCGATCCGCCTGCCCTGCCGGGGACTTCGGCCGAGGCGAACGCGCCGGCGGTGCCGCCGTCCCGGGTACTGGTGCCACCGAGTGCGCAGACCTGCCCGGCACCGTCCATGCGCTCGATCCGGTCCGCGCTCCGGCGAAGCATCGAGTCGACCTCGGCGCCCGCCTGGCCGACATGGTGTCTGCACGAGTCCACGGTCAACCGCACGCCCTCGGACTGCGCCGCCACCTCGGGCGAGGCGCCCGGCAGGCTGCTGTCGAGGTAGTGCTTGGTCGACCAGAGCTGCTCGACCATCGTTGTCTTGGCACGGGCGACAGTACCGGAAGCGCCGCGCAGGCAGTGGGCCATCGCGAGCCCGGTCTCCAGCGTGGTGACCGCATGAGCGTCGTCACGGCCGCTGTACCGCTCCAGGTACCGGTGGAAGCCGTCGGCGGCCTCCCCGGACATATGGGCCACGGCCTGCCGCGCACAGGCCACGATGGCCTGGATCCGGGGCTCGGCGGCAGCGGTCCAGGCCTCCCAGGCTTCGGCGAGTTCCGTGAGCTGGTCCTCGTCGACATCGGGGAAGGCAATCTCGGTTCCGTCCTCACGGAGCTGGACGACCGTCAGCACCTCGGCCAGGTCGGCGGGCAGCTCGATCACGACGGACCACCGCTTTGGAGTGCAGCGGCATTGGCACCGTCGGTCTCGCGGTACCGCCGGCACATCAGCAGCAGGTTCTCCGCCATCGCAGCGGAGTTCCGCAGGTAGCGGTGGATCCCCTGGAGGGCCTGCTGCTGGTGCTCGACCAGCCCGCCGGCCCCGGACCCACTACCGGACAGAGCCCTGCCCAACTGATCGGTGCCGTACCCGGCTTGGGGAACCCGCCGCACCGCGCTCTCGACCCGTGCGGTACCGGACTCCAGCTCGCGAACGATGCTCTCGATCTTCCTGGCAGCCGCCTCGACCTCGTGAAGGTCGATCCAGAACGTCCCGCTGCCCATCCTGTTCCCCCGTCCTCAAGGTGTCCGGGCCATCTCACGGCCACCCAAGGATTGACGGTCTCTCACGCCGGTAATTGATCGATAAGTATTCTGCAAAACGCCACCCGACGTCCGTTGTGCGCCGGGCCCGCCAGCACGCTTGGAAAGCGCGTTGGGGGCAACCCCTCACGAGTTCGAATCTCGTATCCTCCGCCTCTGCCCGCCAGGGCAAACGAGGGCCCGGACAGCCATGCTGTCCGGGCCCTCGTCGTTCGTCGTCCCATCCGTAGTCCCAACTGCCCTTCCCGGGGGCCTGTGAGTCGTCCCCGTCGGCGTCCTTGGCCACCTGCCGGAGAGGCCACCGCGGGGCGTCACCCAGCCGTCCAGCGGGACTGCTCGGCCACCGGCCGGTCGTCTGGCCTGTTCGGGTGCCACCTGTGGGCCGTATAGGTCACCAAGGGCGAGGACCTCCGAGGCGAACGCCGCCGGCCGGTGCAACCTCGTGTGGGGCGCTGGCTTCCCGCTGCTTCCGGGCAGGACCGCCAGGTCGGTGGAGCCATCGCTCCGATTCCGCGCGGGTGAGCAGCAGAAGGAGGAGGGACGTGCCTGCAGCTATGGGTGCCTGGCACCGCTGGATGGCGGCTGCGACGGTGATGGTGACGGCTGGGGCACTCGGTTCGCTAGGGGCAGGCACGACTGCAGCCTCCGACCTGATGGAATGGGACCGTGCCCAGTGCGCGACCCGGCCCGCCCCGCCGGCGACGAGCGTACCGCCACCGATCACCTCCGGCAGCGATGTGTGGAGCTTCGTGTCCGCGCCGAAGCTGCATCCCATGCGGGTCACCGTTGCCACGCGACAACGGGGCACGGCCCCGGGGGACGTCTTCGTCGCCCCGTACAACCTCACCCAGCCGGTCGGCCAGACCGGGGCGCTGATGCTCGAAGACTCCGGCGATCCGGTCTGGTTCCGCCCGCTTCCCGTCGCGAACCTCGAGAACGGCGACTTCCGGGTGCAGACGTACCACAACCCCCGGACCGGCGTCACGCAGCCGGTGTTGACGTTCTGGCAGGGAACCATCGCGATTCCCCCGTATTACACCGACCTTCCCGGCGGCGCCCCCGAGCCGGGAGGCTGCTACTACATCTACGACGACCACTACCGCCTGCTCAGGACGGTCTTCGCCCGGCACGGCTTCTACCCGGATTTCCACGAGTTCCTCCTGACGCGCCGGGGGACCGCACTGTTCATCGCGTCCAAGCCGGTCCCGATGGACCTCACCCCGTACGGGGGGCCGAAGAACGGAGCCATCGAGGACAGCGAGGTCCAGGAGGTCGATCTCGCGACCGGGAGACTCGTCTTCTCGTGGGACATCCTGGACCACGTGAACCCGGCGGACTCCGAGGTGTCGGCCTCCTCGGCGTCCTCGTCCGGCGGGGTGTGGGACGCGTACCACGTGAACTCGATCGACGAGGGCCCCGACGGCCAGCTGCTGATCTCGGCCCGAAACCTCTGGGCGGTATACGACGTCGCGCGGCAGACAGGCGACATCCGCTGGCAACTCGGCGGCAAGAGAAGCGACTTCAGCTTCGGCCCGAACGCGGACTTCTACTGGCAGCACCACGCCCGGTTTCGGCCGGGAAACCGGATCAGCATGTTCGACGACGGCTGCTGCGACCAGCCGGACGGCACCCCCGAACAACAGTCACACGGCCTGATCCTCAACCTCGACTTCCTCAACCACCGCGCGACCGCGGTGCGGACCTACTACCACGCACCGGGGTTGTACGCGGCGTCCCAGGGAGACACCCAGGCGCTCACCAACGGCGACGAGTTCGTCGGGTGGGGGCAGGAGTCGTACTACTCGGAGTACAGGGGTGCCGGGAACACCGAGGGCGACGGCTCGAAGAACCTGCTCTACGACGCCATGATGCCGGGCTCCGACATCTCGTACCGGGCGTTCCGCCACAAGTGGGTCGGCAAGCCGTGGTATCCGCCCAGTGCGGCGGCGCGCGGCGGCAGCGGCGGGCAGAGCACCGTCTACGCCTCCTGGAACGGTTCAACGCAGACCAGAGCGTGGCAGGTGCTGGCCGGACCGGACGCCCGTTCCCTGTCGGTGGTCGTCGACCACGCCGACCGGACCGGCTTCGAGACGGCCGTCACGACGGACAACCCGGGACCGTACTTCCAGGTGAGGGCGCTGAACGCGAAGGGGGAGGTCATCGGGACGTCCCACGTCGTGACCCGCTCCGGTTGACGGTCGACGGCTCGATGCGACGGCCTGCACCAACACGCTTCCCCGCCGGCCGCCGAAGCGTGCCGACCAACGGTCCAGCACGGTGGAGGTGTGATCGGTACCAAGTCGGACTCCGCAGGAAGGACCGCTCCTCGGGCCGTTTTCGGTGGCAGCATCGCCCGCGACTGTCGAACGGCAGCCCCAGCCTGGTCTCAGTTCCGGTCAGTTTTGTTGTCGGTTCGGATTTTGGGCTTGACCGGGCAGTCGTCACTGGCCCCAGCCGGGCTCCTCGGCGGACCCCGCCACTTGCTTCGCGAGCCCTTTGCGGCTGGCAGGCCACCCCAGACTGGTAACGCCGAGTGCTGGGAAGCCACCACGGGACCGACCTCCCTCGCTCGGGCGTACCCGCCTGTCGCCCTGGCTATTGACCTCCTGCCATAAGCGCCGCCGCCCCGGCGACAAGCCGGTGCCGCCAGGGTGACAGGCCGCTGCCGGACAGCAGGCCGCCGAGGGTGCCGCACGCTGTGGAGCCGGGTCGTCTTCCGGGTGGCGCAGGGTGGAATCATCCCGTATGCCGGGAAGTACAAGGGGCCGATGCAAGCCATCCCGTCGCGGGGCCGGCGGGACTTCCCGGAGGGGACTAACCGTGCTCTCACAGCCTGACTGTGTTGTGGCGGTGGTGGCACACCCGGACGATGCCGAACTGATGTGCTACGGGACGTTGTGCCGCTTCCGCCGGCTCGGCGTCGCCGTCACAGTCGTCATCGCCACCAACGGCGTCAACGGTGTCTCGCTCACCGACCGCGACCGGGTACGGCTGGGTGAACAGGAACGCCTGGCCGAGTCCGCCGTCTCCTTCGCCGACACCGGCATCGAGGTGGTCTGCCTCGGGCTGTCGGACGGGGCGCTCAGAGCGGACCGGGAGCTGATCTCACGGATCGAGAGCGAGCTGGTCCGTCTCGGCTGCACGATGCTGCTGACCCACAGCCAGCACAGTGGCAACGACCACCAGGACCACCTGGCCGTCGCCAAGGCCGCCTCGAACGCGGCTACCCGGGTGCCGAGCTGCACCGCAATCCTGCACGGCGAGCCGCACGCCCCCCGCAACACCTTCCGCCCCAACGTGCTGGTCGACGTCACCGACGTGCTCGCCGACAAGGTCAAGGCGCTGCAGGCCCACCAGACCCAGGGCGGCCGCTGGTACCTCAGCGAGGAGTACACCCGGCACCGGGCGGCGGAAGCGGGCTGGAGTCTGACCCCGGCCCGCGCGGCGCACGGCCGGTACTTCGAGGCGTTCGAGGCCTCGCTGATCACGCTGCTCGGCCCGGAGGACTGAGCAGCGGTCCGAGCAGGCCCGCTGTCGAGCAGTCCCCGTCCGTGGCATGCCAGGGCTCCAGCGAGACACGCATCGCTGACACTGTCGACGGCGCGGCCCTGATTCGCGTCCTGCACTTGGCCTATCCCGTACCGCTCATTTCGGATCGGGTCACGGACGGATTCACCACCTGCACCCGTTCGTCACCGGCCGGCAGCACCGCCACGTTCGGCCTGCGCACCCACCGCTTCCAATCGTTCGGGACACGCCACCACCTCGGCGCGGCGTCCCACTGCGCCGAGGTGGTGGCCGCAACGTGCAGCACGGTCAGCCGCAGCGGATCCTGAGCGGTCGGCCGCGCCGCCGGGGGCCTTTCGGTGGAGTACGGAGTCCGGAGCGTGTTGCGCGCGGAGGTGAGCGGGCGGGAGCGGGCATTCCCCTCCCAGACCGGTCGCCGGCGCCCGCCGCCGCCGCTTCCGGATGCCACCGCAGGGGGTGTCGGCGCCGGGGTCACGTGGAAGCCACGGCAGCGGCTCGTCGGAGGTCGCGTTCGGCGACGAAGGCAACGCAGACCGCCGCGTAGTAGACGACCGACTTCAGACCGAAGATGGCCCCGATGAGCAGCAGGAATCCTGAGCTGTCGGACGCGATGGCGCCTATCGCGGCGGCGGTCAGGATGAGGGCGAGGGCAAGCTCCATACGGACCGAGGCGAGTACCCGCCATCCCGAGGCCCCGGCCTTGAACTTGGTGGTGCGGCGCCAGGCCGTGTTCTTGGTCAGGATGCCGTGGAGCGTGGCGCAGGTGCAGATCCACGACAGGGACGAATCCACCACCATGGCCATGAGGGTGTCCTTGGACGCGGAGCCGGCGATGTATCGGTACCGGCACCAGCGAAGAGCCAGCGCGGAGCTCAGACCCATGACCAGCCCGATCCACAGGCCCCGGTTCATGGGCGGCTGCTCACCGTGGACCAGCATCGAGACGAGCGCTGCCAGGGCGAGTGGCATTGCGGTCAAGAACCCGAGGCCCCCGGTCACAAGGACGAAGCCGTGTTCCAGGCCGAGGATCTTCTGCTGGACGGACATCGTCGACGGCGTCGCGAAACGCCTGGGCAGGAAGAGCCGCCAGTGCTGCTTGAGCTGCTGGACCGGTCCGTAGGTCCAGCGGAAGCGCTGCTTCTTGAACGCGGCGAAGGTTTCCGGGACAAGGCCCGCTCCCACCGGGTCGTCGAAGGTGAACGACCTGTAGCCGACGGCCTGGATGCGGACTCCGATCTCGGAGTCCTCGGTGACGCACGACATCGACCAGCCGCCCGCATCGACGATCGCCGCCCGGCGCAGTACGCACGAGGTGCCCATCGGATAGGCGGCCATCCGGTCGTTACGGCTGCGGAAGAGCATCGAGAACGACACCTGGTAGCCCCAGTAGGCGCCGCTGCGGAAGAGGCTGTCCTGCCAGTCCCGGAAGTTGTACTTGGCCTGGATGAAGCCGAGCCTCTTGTCGTCGAAGTGTCCGACCAGACGGGCGAGGAAGTCGGGTGCCATCTGGTAGTCGGCGTCCACCAGCGCGATGAGTTCCGCGTCCTGGGCGGTCCGGGCCAGAGCGAAGTTGAGCGCGCCGCCCTTCGCACCGGCCAGCGGGGCGACGTGGAAGAAGCGGAACCGTTCGCCCAGCCTCCGGCAGTGCTCCTCGACCGGGCGCCAGAGCGCCGGGTCCCTGGTGTTGTTGTCCACCACCACGACCTCGAAGTTGTCGTACCGCAGGCGGGCGAGAGCGTCGAGGCTGGCGATCACCATGTCCGGGGGCTCGGCGTAGCACGGTAAGTGGACCGAGACCTTCGGCCCGTTGACCACCGAGGATGCGTGCGGCATGTTCCGGCGTGCCCACTTCTCACGGCAGAAGGCTTCGATGTCGAGGAAGGAGTGCACGCATGACATGGGCAGGGCCACCAGCATGGACGGGATACCCGCGATGAAGAAAGCTCTCGTCAGCGCTGAGACGTTGATGGTGAAGGCGAAGTGGATGTACCACGTCACTGCGGCCAGCACCGCCGAGTAGAAGGAGACGAGCAGCAGAGAGCCGGGCAGGTGCATGGGCGAGCGGCGGTACAACAGGAAGACCATGCCGGCTTCGACGGTGGCGATCCCCACCAGCCAGGGCCGGAGCCCGTACACGGCGGTCGCCGCGACCACTGCCAGCAGGCAGCCGAACGCTCCGGCGGGAGCGGCGCGGCCGGGATCCGACCGTGGAAGGTACCGAAAGAACAGGAGAACGAGGGCGCTGCCCATCGCGAGGCAGTTGCAGACGAGCGCGGCTCCGAAGAATGTGTCCACCTGTTGACTCCCTCCCCGACAAATGACGGAAGGACCCCCTTTCCCACTTTTGCAGCATCGCCGGTCCGCGCAAGCCGACCCCCTGCACGCCCGGTGAACCGCCGCTTCCCGACGGTCCCCAACACGTGTTTTCTTGACCCTGGCGGCCTCGTAATCGGTCTGGTCAGCCCTCAACCACCGTGCCCTACTCCCACGTCGTTGTTCAGGACAGGGAGGTGGCGGGCCCGATGTCGCCGGGCAAAGAGCGGGCAGCGCAACGGCACGGAGACACTCCGCCGGCTCCGGCAGCTTCCCGATGCACTCCTCGACCTGACAGCTCAAGCGCGATCAGTCAGCAGCGACCCGGATGCGCGGGCCTGGACGGGCCCCGGCGACGACTTCTGCGTCGACGAGGCAGAAGCCGGCGGGTCTCAATGCCCGGCGAAGCGGTCCGGCAGGACGGCGGCGCCGTGCTGATCACGTCCGAGCGGCACGTCGTCACCCCGGACCGTGTGAACCTCAAGATCGTCGGCTATGCCGATTCGGCCAGCCAGTCCGCGGGCGGCTGGGTCACACCGGACCAGGCCCGGCCCTGCACGCGGCCTCCCTACAGATGATGTACCGCTTCCAGGACGCCGGATCCGACGCAGCGCTGAAGACCGACATGGCCGCCGCCACCAAGGGCCTGCCGTCCAACGCGCCGACTGGGACCAGCTCCTACCTGGCCATCAAGGCAAACCTCGCCAAGGGCCCCGACACCTACGTGCCGTTCCTGACGGTCTTCGGCGTCCTGGGCCTGATCGTCTCGGTCCTGATCGTCGTCAGCGGCGCCGTCGTCTCGGGCTTTCGGCACATCGGAGTCCTCAAGGCCCTGGGATTCACACCGAACCAAGTGACGGCTGACTACCTCGTCATGGTCACGTTCCCGGCGGCGATCGGCTGCGCGCTCGGCTCGGTACTCGGCAGCCTCGTCGGCAAGAAGCTGGGGCGCCAGACGTTCTGGGGCATCTTCGGCAACGACCTCGTTCGAGACAAGGCGACCGTCCCGACCTGGGTCTATCCGGTCGTGCCGATCGGGATGCCCTTGCTGGTCGCGCTGTCCGCGTTCGAGGTCTCAGTTCTGGTCTCGTTCACCACCGTTCAAGCACGTTCAGCAGGCTCTCCAGCGGCAAGAATGCCGCAGGTCAGGATGTGCACGGATCCAGCTGAACGGCGCTCAGCAGAATTGGAAAGCGTGTTGGGGGCAACCCCTCACGAGTTCGAATCTCGTATCCTCCGCCTCTGCCCATCTGGGCAGACGAGAGGCCCGGACCGCACTGCGGTGCGGTCCGGGCCTTCGTCATGTCGTGCTCTCAGTTTTGGTCTCAGTCAGTCCGACCGGATCTCACCGAGCAACGGGGAGCACCAACGGCTTCACGGAGTCGAGGCGGCGGCGAGGAGCCCGGTGGCGCGGTCCGCCGTGAGCACGCCGAGGATGTAGCCGTCCTCGTCGACGACGGGCCAGACCACCAGGTGCTTGATCCGCATCGCGATCGCGGCCAGGGCCAGGGCCATGGTCGGCCAGGCAAACGGGCCGCGCTGGTGCGAGGTGGCGCTGATCGCAGTCCGCTCGGTGGACCAGGAGCGGGTCAGGAACGGGTGCAGTCCGGTGCGGGTGACCAGTCCCTCGCACCTGCCGTCGTGGTCGCGGACTAGGAGGTACTCGACGTGGGCGCTGTGGAAGATGTCATTGGCCTGGTCGACGGTGCTGTCGTTGGCTATCTGGTAGTCGCAGGGTTCCATGGCGTCGGCGACCGTGAGGCCATGGCCGGGCCGTGCCGACTGAGGGGAGTGAGTGGTCACGGTGTTCACCGGTTCCTGTCTCCGGCTGCCCGCCGGGGCTGCCCGGGACGCTTTTCACCCAGAACGAAGCCGGAACGGATACCGGAATGCGGGATGCCCTGGATGTTTTCGAGGCTACTCCCGTGGCGGGCGGCCGGGGGAGACCGCTGCGGAGTACGGTGGGAGACAACCGAGGACATTCCGCACACCGGCATCAGCGCCGACGTCGCCCTGGGTCATGATTGGTCCACCCTCGTGGACCGGACGGGCGGCTCCGCATGATGCCGATCCCCCTCCCCGCCCCTTCCTCTTCCGGGCCGTGGACGGTGCCCGACGCCCCGCTACTGCCTCGCCTGGAACTGGAACCGACGATGTCGCGGGAGGGCGTCTTCGACGGGGCCTGGTGGCCCCGCTCGAACCACGTCCTCGCCGAGCTGCCGGACCTGATCACCGCGCTCGGCGCCCACCTCGGGCGCATCGTCCGGGTCGGCCTCGACACCTCGGCCTGGGACGGCGTGCCCCGGTCCGTCGTGGTGAACGGCCTGATGATCAGGATCAACTGGTTCGCCGGCAGCGACGCGACGATCAGCGTCACGCGGGGCTTCCAGGACCACTTCCTGCTGCTGGTGGTGCCACCCGGCACTCACTCCGGGGCGGCCGCCTTGGCGATGGCCGGAGCCTCCGCAACCGGAAACCACACCCCGGCGGCAGAACTCCTGCTCGGCTGAACGGTCCGTACCGCCGCACGCCGGACACTCCGACCGAGGTCTTCTCCGCCGAGCTGCACGGCGCTTTCGCCGTGAGCGTCGGCGTCGTCAGCCGCGCGGCTGCCGTTCAGTCGGACCAGACCCCGGGGGTGTGGGGGCAGCCGCACGAGCCGCGCAGCACCAGGCGGGACGGGAAGCACCGCAGCCGATCGCCCCGCCAGCCGGCCTCCTGCGGACCGCCGCCGATCGCCAGCTCGACCGCCGTGCGCGCCATCGCCTCGCGGTCGGAGGCGACGGTGGTCAGCGGCGGGTCGGTCAGGGCCGCCTCCTTGATGTTGTCGAAGCCGGCGACGGCGAGGTCACGCGGGACGTCGATCCGCAGTTCGCGGGCGGCCCGCAGCACGCCGATCGCCTGGTCGTCCGTCGAGCAGAAGAGAGCGGTCGGCCGGTCCGGCCGGGAGAGCAGGCGGAGAGCCACCTGGTACGCGTCGTACCGGCTGTACAGAGCGTGGAACAGCCGGCCCTCGGTGGACAGTCCGGCCTCCGCCATGGCCTGGCGCCAGCCCGCCACGTGGTCGGTGACCGGGTCACCGATGACCGGTGTGTATTCCGCGCCGCCCAGGCACGCCACGTAGGCGTGGCCGTGTTCGAGCAGATGCTTCGTGGCCAGCCGGGCGCCGCCGAGATCGTCGGTCACCACGGCGAACTCGTGGATGGTTTCCGGGTGTTCGTGCATGAGGACCACGCGGGAATCCCACGCGGCCAGTTCGGCCGCCGCCGACTCGCTGGGGCCGAGACTGACGAGTATCAGGCCGGCCGCACGCATGCCGAGAAAGGCACGCAGATAATGGACTTCCCGTGCGTCGCGATAGTCGGAGTTGCCGACGAGGACCATCTTGCCCCGGTCGGCCGCGGCCTGCTCGACTGCATGTGCCAGCTCTCCGAAGAAGGGCTGGCGGGCATCGGGGACTATCAGGCCGAGCAGATCGGTGCGGCGGCTGGCCATCGCCTGGGCCACACGGTTGGGGCGATAGCCGAGTCGGTCGATGGCCGAGAGCACACGCTCGCGGGTCCCGGTGGCTACGGGTCGGGGGCCGTCGTTGATGACGTAACTGACAACAGCGGTGGAGGTTCCCGCAAGTCTGGCCACATCGTCGCGCGTTACCTTCTTCACGTCCGAAGTCTACGCGTCGCAACTGTGCCTAGCAGTAAATATGCTGACGAGGCATCACCTGAAATCGGGGCGGAAGCGAGGGGCCGGATACCTTCTGTCCCCGTGACTTGAACTGCCATATCCAATTCGCGCCCGTTGACCGGCGGTTCTCGGGAATGCCCATCGGGCCGAAGGTGGCCGACTCGGCGGCGAGATCGCAGGCGTTGCCGGCGTACAGAACCGACATTTCGTCAGTCAATCGGTCACCAGGCCGGAGCCGATCACGTCTTCCGTGCAGGTCTCCTGCCACCCGCCCAGGAATGTCCGCAAGCCAAGGGGGTGTTGCCGGTGTCGGCGCATGCGCTCGGTCCAGCAGTCCACCCTCCTTCAGGCACAGGAGCCAGTCCATGTCCTATGACGCCGAGGTGCCGAGGTCCTCTTCGGCACAGGAACTCGTAGCTTCCACTGAGGCCTTACCGGGCACTTCGCAGCCCCAGTCCCGGGCCGGATTCAGCGGCCGCATGGTGGCGGCCCTGGTCGCCCTGTCGATCGCCCAGTTCCTGGTGGCCCTCGACTACTCCATCATTTACGTCGCTCTTCCCAGCATCGGTTCGGGGCTCGGCCTGCCGGCAGACCGGCTGCAGTGGGTGGTGTCGGGCTACGCGCTGTTCTTCGCGAGCTTCCTCGTCGTCGGCGGGCGAGCCGCCGACCTGACCGGCCCCCCTCCGGCTCTTCCTCTGGGCCCTGCTGCTGTTCGGCGCCGGTTCGCTCGCCGGCGGGATCTCGGGGAACCTCTGGCTGCTCGTCGCCGCGCGTGCGGCCCAGGGCATCGGCGCAGCGGCGCTGACGCCGTCGATGCTCGCCCTGATCAGCGCGACCTTCCCGGCCGGTGCGCTGCGCTCGCGGGCCCTGGCGATCTGGGGTGCGCTGGGCGCGGTGGGCCTGGCGGCCGGCGTCCTCATCGGCGGCGCGCTGACGGCGGAACTCTCCTGGCGCTGGGTCTTCTTCGTCAACGTCCCCCTGGTGGCGGCGACCTTCCTGCTCGCCGTGCGCGTGCTGCCCGCCGGGCAGCGGACGGGCATCTCGGTCCGCGAACTCAACATCCCCGGTGCCGCACTGTTCACCAGCGCGATCCTGTCCGTCGTGTTCGCGCTGACCGAGGCCGCGGGGGCCGGTTGGACCTCCTTGTCCACGCTTGCCTTCCTGGCGGGCTTCGTGGTGCTGGGCGGTATCTGGCTGGCGCACGACCGCCGGCCGTCGGTGACTCCGCTGATCGACCCCGCACTGCTGCGGATCCGCTCGCTGGCGGGCGGCGGCCTGATGTCCGCGCTCTACATGGCCAGTGTCGGCGCCGAGTTCTTCCTCATCACGCTGTTCCTGCAGGACCAGCGCGGCTACGGGCCGCTGGCGGCGGGCTTGGCCTTCCTCCCGCTCGCGCTCTGCGTGGTGGCCGGCAACCTGGTCACGGGCCGCCTCACCGAGCCGCTCGGCATCCGCGCCACTCTGGCCACGGGCTTCGGGGTCGGAGCGGTGGGGTTGGCCCTGCTGGGTCTGGGCGTCCACGCGCACTCCTACTGGCCGGGGGTCCTGCCGGGGCTCGTCGTCAGCGGACTCGGCCAGGGTATGGCCTTCGCGGGTATGTACATCGCAGGCACCAAGGACGTGCAGGACAGCGCCCAGGGCACGGCGGCGGCCATCCTGACCACCACGCAGTACACCGGCGGAGCGCTCGGGCTCGCGATCCTCGTCCTGGTCCTGGGCAAGACCCCGAGCGAGGGAAGCTTCGGCAACGCCTACACCGTCACCGTCTGCGTCGCCGCCGCGGCCGTCGTCTGCGCCCTGCTGACGCTGGGACACCACTCGACCGACAGCCGGAAGGGAGCCTGAGACGACCTTGCCCAGAATCATTCGGCCCGGTGGGGGCCTGGCGTTGACGTCGGTGGCACGCCCGTGTCGTTCCTGGTCGGCGGCCAGGAGACCGGAGCCCCCTGCGGGCGGGCGGCCGTGATGGCAGGCTCCCGTTGATCCGAGTGAGGCGCCGAGTCCAGGGTGCGGAGGACGGCGGCAGCGCTCGGCGCTCCGGGATGCGCCGGGGGCCGTCCTGCCGCAGGGTCGCAGTATGGGTTCTGTGATCGTGCTGTTCGAGCTGGACCCCGACCAGGCGATCGGGCCGGAGGGCGTCGAGCCGGTCGTGCTCCTGGTCCACGCGGCGGGGGCCGATCCCGATGCGTTGGAGGACCCTTTGCCGACGACGCTGTGCGGGCTGAGTACCGACCCGATGGAACACAGCCACTACCGGCCGGCCAGGCCGGGAGAGCCCTGGTACCCGCCGAAGCTGTACGACCGGCGCTGCCGGGAGTGCGAGGCCGTCCTGCGGAGCTGCTGAAGCGGTCCTGCCGGAGCCGCTGACCCGCGCTTGGTTACTAGTCGGTAGCGCACTGTCGGTCAGGCCGGATACGGTATCCGGTGGCAGAACGGTGCTATGGGGAGGACGGCGATGGTGCGGTTGGCGGACAGTCCGACGGTCGAGGTGAACGTACACGTGGCCGCGCCGCCGGAGCGGGTCTGGGCGCTGGTCAGCGACATCACCACGCCGGCCGGACTCGGCGGGGAGCTGTACGAGGTCGAGTGGCTGGACGGCGCTCCCGGGCCGGCCCTCGGCGCGACCTTCGTCGGGCGCAACCGGAACGACCGGCTGGGCAGTTGGGAGACCGTCTCGCGGATCTTCGACTACCGGCCGGAGCATGCGTTCGGCTGGGAGGTCCGGGCGCTCCAGGGCGGCTTCGACCGGCCCGTCGCCCGCTGGCGGTTCGACCTGGAGGCCGAGAACGGCGGTACCCGGCTGCGCCAGTCGGTCACGCTCGGACAGGGCGGCTCGTACCTGAGCACGGCGATCGAGGCCCAGCCCGAGCAGGAGGAGCAGATCATCGCCCGCCGGATGGGCATGCTGGAACAGGGCATCCGGTCGACCCTCGACAGCATCAGGGCGCGCGCCGAAGCCTGAGTCCGCCCCGGGGCGGGCTTCCGGCGGCCTTCGCACAGCCGAACTCCGTCGGGGCGGGCGGGAGATGCCGCCGGTAGCGAGCCCGGCGACGGCACACCGGGAATCGCCCCGGGGCGGACGCCCGTCTCCCCGGCCAGCAGGCCGGGGAGACGGCCCTGAGGGGCACGGCGGGTTACAGGGCGCGCTCCAGCCGGTCGGCCATCAGCTTGATGAAGCGGGCCGGCTCCCGCAGCTGGCCGCCCTCGGCGAGGAGGGCCATGCCGTAGAGGAGTTCGGCGGTCTCACCGAGGCCCGGGTCGTCCGTGCGCTCGGTGTGCGCCGTCCTGAGGCCGCTGACCAGCGGGTGGCCGGGGTTGAGCTCCAGGATGCGCTTGGCCCGGGGGATCTCCTGGCCCATGGCGCGGTACAGGTTCTCCAGGGCCGGCGTCGCGTCGTGGGTGTCCGAGACGATGCAGGCGGGCGAGACGGTCAGCCGCGAGGAGAGGCGCACCTCCTTGACCTCCTCGCTCAGCCGGCCGGCCATCCAGGTCAGCAGCTCCGCGAACTCCTGCTGCCGCTGCTCGCGTTCGGTCTCGGCCTGCTCCTCCTCCTCGGCGCCGAGGTTGATCTCGCCCTTGGCGACGGACCGCAGCTGCTTGCCGCCGAACTCGGGAACGGAATCCACCCACAGCTCGTCGACGGGGTCGGTGAGGAGCAGGACCTCGATGCCCTTGGCCTGGAACGCCTCCATGTGCGGGGAGTTCTCGATGGTCTGCCTGGACTCGCCGGTCAGGTAGTAGATGTGCTCCTGCCCCTCCTTCATGCGCTCCACGTACTGCTTGAGCGTGGTCAGCTCCTCCTCGTCGTGCGTGGAGGCGAACGAGGAGGCGGCGAGGATGGCGTCGCGGTTCTCGTAGTCGCTGAGCAGGCCCTCCTTGAGGACGCGGCCGAACTCGCGCCAGAGGGTGGCGTAGCGCTCCGGGGAGCCCGTCATCAGGTCCTTGACGGTGGACAACACCTTCTTCGCCAGGCGGCGGCGCATCAGCTCGATCTGGCGGTCCTGCTGCAGGATCTCGCGGGACACGTTGAGCGACAGGTCCTGGGCGTCGACGACGCCCTTGACGAAGCGCAGGTACGGAGGCATGAGCGCCTCGCAGTCGTCCATCACGAAGACGCGCTTCACGTAGAGCTGGATGCCGCGCTTGTACCCCTGGGTGTACAGGTCGTGCGGTGCGTGCGAGGGGAGGAACAGCAGGGCCTGGTACTCGAAGGTGCCCTCCGCCTGAAGCCGGACGGTCTCCAGCGGATCGGTCCAGTCGTGGCTGATGTGCTTGTACAGCTCGTGGTACTCGTCGTCGGACACCTCGTCACGGGAGCGGGCCCACAGCGCCTTCATGGAGTTGAGAGTCTCGGGCTCGCGCACAGCGGCGTCGTCCCCGTCCGCCGTGCCCGGGGCGGCCTCGGCGGCCATCCTGATGGGCCAGGTGATGAAGTCGGAGTACCGCTTGACGATCTCCCGGATCTTCCAGGCGGAGGTGTAGTCGTGGAGCTGGTCCTCGGTGTCCGCGGGCCTGAGGCGCAGGGTGACCGAGGTGCCCTGCGGTGCCTCGGCCACGGCCTCCAGTGTGTACGTCCCCTCACCGGTCGACGTCCAGCGGGTGCCCTGGCTCTCGCCGGCGCGCCGGGTCAGCAGCACGACCTCGTCGGCCACCATGAAGCTGGAGTAGAAGCCGACACCGAACTGCCCGATCAGGCCCTCGGTGGCGGCCGCGTCCTTGGCCCCCTGCAGCTCCTGCACGAACTTCGCGGTACCGGAGTTGGCTATCGTGCCGATGAGCTGGATCACCTCGTCGTACGACATGCCGATGCCGTTGTCCCGCACGGTCAGGGTGCGGGCCTCCCGGTCGGTCTCGATCTCGATGTGCAGGTCGGACACATCCGCACCCAGCGCGTCGTCGCGCAGTGCCTCCAGACGCAGCTTGTCCAGCGCATCGGAGGCGTTGGACACGAGCTCGCGCAGGAACACGTCCTTGTTCGAGTAGATCGAATGGATCACCATCTGCAGCAGCTGGCGCGCTTCCACCTGGAACTCGAACGTCTCAGTCGACATGACTCGTGACTCCTCCTCAGGACACCAAGGGACAGGAACTACCCCGAGCACTGTAGATCAACCGGCCGGCGTGCAAGTCCTGTCTTCCGCCGGGCGTGTCAACTCCCGTCCCGGCCACGGAAGTCCTGGCGGTGGCGGGGAACGGGGCGCGCCGATCCCGGAGTTGCCGGTCATCTCCGGACCCGCTCCGGCCGGGGGCGGAAGGACCGTTCGTACTCGTCGGCCGAGTCGCCGAGTCGCCGAGTTGCCGAGGCGGGGGAGCGCCGGGGAGCGCGGGGAGTGTGGAGCGGGGCAGGTGCGGACGGTGTGCGCGACGAGCTGCGCCCGTGCGCCGTCGGCTGCGGACCGCGAAGGACGGCAGGGGAGGACGGCAGGGGGAGGACAGCAGGGGGAGGACGGCTGTCTGGCCGAGGAGCTGACTATGAGAGCCCCGTCACAGTCGCCCCCGCCGAACGTGAGAACGGTCTCAAGAAGCCGTGAACGCTTTGGAAGCGCGCGATCGACGGCCATTGTCGAAGGGAAGCCCGGTGTCATGCCGGGCCTTTGTACGACCCCAGGAGTAACAGCCATGCCGGATCAGGGCACGACCCGCACGATTCTTCGCCGGGCCGCCGCAGGATGCGCCGCCCTCCTCCCGCTCGCCCTCGCCTGCGCGTGCGGGCCGACCTCGAACGGCGCCTCCGCCGCCGCGAGCCCGAGCATCCACGCAGGCGCCACCGCGTCGGCGACCGCACAGTCGGCCCCCGGCAGGGCAGCGCTCGGCTCCGTGGCCGCCACCACTGCCGGTGCGCCCGGTACGGCGGCTCCCGGCATCACCGTCGCCACCACAGCGCTCCCCGCCGCCGGTGCGCCCAGCGCCGCGACGCCCAGCACCCCGGCCCCCGGTCCCGTGACTCCCGGCACACCCGCCTCCGGCACCGCGGCCCCCGCGGCCCCCACCCGGCACGCGCCCGCTCCCGGCACCCCGGCCCCGGCGGCGACTACCGGACCCGCTGCCGCCACCGCCGCGCCGGACGCTCCGGGCTCGTCGATCGTGTACCGCACCGCGAGCGGCGGCAAGACGGTCGCGCTCACCTTCGACGACGGCCCCGGCCCGGCCACCGGCGCGATCCTCGATCTGCTGAAGCAGTACCACGCCAAGGCGACCTTCTGCGAGATCGGCCCCCAGGCCGCCGCGAACCCGAAGACGGTCCAGCGCATCCTGGACGAGGGCCACCGCCTGTGCGATCACACCGTGAACCACCCGCAGCCGATGCACACCCTCCCGCGCGAGCAGCAGGTCTACGAGATCGACGCAGCCAAGGCGATGATCCTCAAGTCCGGTGGCCCGGACGCCAAGGTCGCCTGGTTCCGGGCCCCCGGTGGTGACTTCAGTGCGCAGAACCGCCAGATCGCCGTACAGGACGGTCTGCGCCCGCTCGGCTGGACGGTTGACACCCGCGACTGGGCGAAGCCCGGCGTGCCGGAGATCGTCGCCACCGCGCAGCGCGAGCTGCACCCGGGCGGCATCATCCTGATGCACGACGGCGGCGGCGACCGCAGCCAGACGGTGGCCGCGCTGGCCCAGCTGCTCCCGTGGCTGGTCCAGCAGGGCTACACCTTCGACTTCCCGGACTGCTGACCGTACGACCGCACCCCGCCCGGAGGCCGGGCGGGGTGCGGTCAAAAGGCGTTCAGGCGGCGTGCGAGAGCTCGCGGAGGTCGACCGCCCGGGAGATCTGCCGCAGGTCCGTGTAGAGGGCGGACGGCGGAACGGCGACGACGGGGCAGCGGGCGTGGGCCAGGCAGTAGCGACCCACCGAGCCGTGGAGGTAACGCTGCAGGCTGCCCTGGCGTCCGGTGCTGATGACCAGCAGGTCACCCGGCCGGTCCGCGACGTGGACCAGGGCCGGTCCGGCGTCACCGCGGATCACCAGCGGCTCGACCTCGACGCCGACGGGGAACCCGCCGAACGCCTCCTCGAAGGCGCGCTCCAGCCGCGCCCTGGCGGCCGTCTCCCAGGCGCGCAGCAGCGGCGGGCAGGGGTGGGCGCGGTAGCTGAGCTCGCCGCCCACGGGCGTCCAGGCCAGCACGGGAACCAGCACCGCCTGCTGGGCGCGGGCCTCGTCGACCGCGCGGTGCAGTGCGGTCAGACTGTTCAACGAGCCACTCACTCCGACGATGACACGCGCGCCGTGCGACATGGGACTTGACTACTTCCGTTCTCGATCGCTCCACGGGATCAATCCCGATCCCTGTGATTATGCTGACATGCTCGCCGATCTCCCTGCAAATCGAAAGCATCTGATCGCTTTCGCCTTCCATGCTTAGGAATTTTGATGGCTGGCGGGTGTCATCTGGGTGTTGCGGAGGTGTTCGGGGCGCTTCCGGCGAGCGTGGCCGTCCCCGTGCCGGCATGGCCTGACCTGCGGCGAGATCCCGTCGGGGTGTCCCGTCGTGCGCCGCTCCGGGTGCTGTCACCGGCGCGCCGGAGGGGTGGCGGATCTTAGGGTGACGGGCTCCGGTGTCCGGCTAGCCAGTCGTTGATCTGGCAAAAATTCACTGGATCTACACACTTTCCTTGCGGATCCTTCTTGATGATCGCGCCCGGTGGCGACGCCCGCCGTGCCGCTCGCGTCCGGGGCTCACCGGTCGACTGCCGGGGCGGATCTGTGCGCCCGTTGGGTGCGCAGTTGCCGCGCCAGATCCCCCGGTGTCAGCTCGACGGTGTCGGCGCTGCCCTCGATCGGCCGGTCCGCCTGGGCGCGGAGCGCGTCCAGTTCCCGGCGCAGCCAGTCGTGCACCTCGGTGATCCGGTCGCCCATGCCCTTGACCCGCTCCTCGCCAGGGGCGGGTTCGATCCGGTGCAGCACGATGACCGGGATCTCCCGGAAGGTCCTGGCCTGGTGGTCGGCGTACCCGGGCGCCTCGGCGACCACGCGCTCGAAGAGGGCGTCCCGCTCCCGGCCCGGCGGGATGGCGGCGATCGCCCGGTAGGTCTCGGTGCCGGTCTCTACCGTCACGACCGGGTTCTTCCGGATGTTGTGGTACCAGGCGGGATGCCGGTCCGCACCGTTCGCGGACGCCACGACGACCCCGTTCCCATCGAGTTCGAGGTACCCGAGGATGCTCTCCCGGCTCAGGCCGGTCCTGGCGCCGGTGGTCGTCAGTACGGCCAGGGACCAGCCCTCGAACATGCCGGTCATCCGCCCGTTGTTCGCCCGGAACTCGGCGATGACCCGGCGCTGGAAAGCGTTGACGTCGAAATCGGCCCAGCTGCGGGCCTGTTCCTCGCTCATGCACTGCCTCTCGTGTCGATTCCGTCGATCGGAGGGCGGCGCCACGGGAGAACGGCACGGAAACACCCCGCATGCCTACGCAGTGGAAAATGGAGGCGCAGCAACCCCAGGACGGGGATTGACGAGCTGCGGGAGACGGAACGTGCCGATCTCCGTGGTGGCTGAGTAGCCGCTACCTCCAGATGTAGGCCCATACGGGGCTCGGCTGGACCGTAACACGTGCGCGACGAGCTGGGCAACGCGTCTCGTCGGCAGGCACGATGAGGGTGGCACACGCCAAACAGCCTGGTCGGGTACGTCACTGACGGACGATCACTTGGACATCGTCCGTCGTCTCGCGCCAGCCCGACCGGTAGTCTGCGGCGGACACCGGTAGAAACTCTGACGGTCCGGCAAACACACTCACGCCCCGGAGGCAAGGTGCCAGCGGTCCAGCGGATCACCTCACGCAACGCGCGGTTCCAGCAGTGGCAGGCGCTGCTCACCAACCGCAACAAGCGGCAGCGGGCGGGGGAGTTCCTGGTGCAGGGCGTGCGGCCGATCTCGCTGGCGGTGGAGCACGGCTGGCCGGTGCGCGCACTGATCTTCGACGGGAGCCGGAACCTCTCGCGCTGGGGTCAGGAGCTGCTGCGGACGGTGCGGACCGAGCAGATCGCAATGGCCCCGGAGCTGCTGGCCGAACTCGGCGAGAAGAACGAGTCCGCGCCCGAGGTGATCGCCGTGGTGGGGATGCCCGCCGACGACCTCGACCGGATCCCGGTGGGGGACGACTTCCTCGGGGTGCTGTTCGACCGGCCGACCAGTCCGGGGAACATCGGGAGCATCATCCGCTCGGCCGACGCGTTCGGCGCGCACGGCGTGATCGTGGCCGGGCACGCCGCCGACGTCTACGACTCCAAGTCGGTGCGCGCCAGCACCGGTTCGCTGTTCGCCCTGCCCGCGGTCCGGGTGCCCGCGCCCCGTGAGGTGGCGGACTGGGTGGCCGGTCAGCGGGCCTCGGGGCGCGGGGTGACGCTGGTGGGGACGGACGAGCACGGCGACTGCGACGTCTTCGACTTCGACTTCACCCAGCCGGTGCTGCTGCTGGTCGGCAATGAGACCAGTGGACTCAGCAACGCCTGGCGCGAGTTGTGCGACCACACGGTGAGCATCCCGATGACCGGCGCGGCGAGCTCGCTGAACGCCGCCAACGCCGGCACCGCGGTGCTGTACGAGGCCGCCCGGCAGCGGATCGCAGCCGCGAGGCGCGGTCCGCGCCCGGTGTGAGACCGACCGGCCGAACAACTCGGTTGCCCACCTGCGCAACCGCGGCCGAGAATCGCGGGCGTGCAGGAAGTGCTGACAGCAGAACAGATCGAACGGTTCGTCACCGACGGGTTCGTCCATCTCGAAGAGGCGTTTCCGCGCCCGTTGGCCGAGGAGTGCCGGGCGTTCCTGTGGCGTGGGACGGGGCTCGACCCGGACGACCCCGGAACGTGGACCGAGCCGGTCGTCAGGCTCGACGGCTACGCCGAGGAGCCGTTCCAGCGGGCGGCCACGACCCCGCGCCTGCATGCCGCCTTCGACCAACTGGTCGGCGCGGGCCGGTGGGTGCCGCGCGTCGGCCTCGGCACCTTCCCGATCCGGTTCCCCCACCCCGACGATCCCGGTGACACCGGGTGGCACATGGACGCCAGCTACACCCCCGAGGGTGAGAGCGGGTACTGGCTCAACCTCCGCTCCCGCGGCCGGGCGTTGCTGATGCTGTTCCTGTTCTCCGACGTCGACGCCGACCACGGGCCGACCCGGATCAAGGTCGGCTCGCATCTGGACGTCCCGCCGTTCCTGGAGCCCGCCGGTGAGCGCGGTGCCGACCTCTTCGGCCTCTGCACGGAGATGGACACCACGGGCAGGCTCGACGCCCCCGACCGGCCGACCGCCCTCGCCACCGGCCGGGCCGGCGACGTCTACCTGTGCCACCCGTTCCTGATCCACGCCGCGCAGCCCAACCGCGGTACCCGCCCCAGGTTCATCGCCCAGCCGCCGCTGGTGCCGACCGGGCTGCTCGAGCTCGACCGGAGCGACGGCGCGTACTCGCCGGTCGAACGCGCCGTCCGGCTCGGGCTGGGCCTGCCCGATGACACGGGGCGCCGACCGGTCTGACGCGGGGCGCCGGCCCGCCTGGGCATCGCCCGCAGGTCGGCCCGGCGGCACCTCCCGGCGATATCCTTGATCCCGCGAACACGGTGCGGCAG
Organism: Kitasatospora sp. NPDC001175; assembly: GCF_053598215.1. Lineage (NCBI taxonomy): Bacteria > Bacillati > Actinomycetota > Actinomycetes > Kitasatosporales > Streptomycetaceae > Kitasatospora > Kitasatospora sp. NPDC001175. The sequence goes on from NZ_JBSFJU010000021.1 coordinate 27,056, forward strand.
CGGAGGCTCTCCGGCCCGTCGCCCGGCCCGGTGCGGTGGGAGTGCCGCGGCGGGAGGTCGATTGCCATGGCGCCGGAGACAGGGGCCCAGCTCTCCGAGGCACAGATCGCGGTCCACTGGCGCGAGGAGCGCACGTACCGGCCACCGGCCGCCTTCGTCGCCCAGGCGAACGCCGCCGACCCCGGGATCCTCGAACGGTTCGGTGAGGAGCACTTCCCCGACTGCTTCAACGAGTACGCCGACCTGCTCAGCTGGGACACCCGCTGGCACACGGTCCTGGACGCCGGGAATGCGCCGTTCTGGAAGTGGTTCACCGGCGGCAGGCTGAACGCCTGCTACAACTGCGTCGACCGGCATCTGCCCACCGGCCGGAACAAGGCCGCCCTGATCTGGGTGCCCGAGCCGGAGGACCAGGCCACCGAGACGATCACCTACCAGGAGCTGTACCGGCGGGTCAACGAATTCGCCGCGCTGCTGCGTGAGTTCTGCGGGCTGGAGGCCGGTGACCGGGTCACCTTCCACCTGCCGATGGTCCCCGAGCTGCCGGTGGCGATGCTGGCCTGCGCCAGGCTGGGCGTGATCCACTCCGAGGTGTTCGGCGGGTTCAGCGGCGCCGCCTGCGGCGATCGGATCGCCGACTCGGCCAGCCGGGTCCTGGTGACGGTGGACGGCTACTACCGGGGCGGCTCGCTGGTCGACCACAAGGCCAAGGCCGACGAGGCGGTGGAGGCCGCCCGCAGGAACGGCCGGGAGATCGAGAAGGTCCTGGTGTGGCGGCGGCACCCGGGGCGGTACGCCTCGCGGACCCCCATGGTCCTGGGCCGCGACTTCTTCGTGGACGACCTCCTGGGCGGCTACCGCGGCCGGAGCGTGCCGCCGGTGTCCATGCCCGCCGAGGCGCCGCTCTTCCTGATGTACACCAGCGGGACCACCGGCCGCCCCAAGGGCTGCCAGCACTCCACCGGCGGCTACCTCGCCTATGCGGCGGGCACCGCCAGGTACCACCTGGACATCCACCCCGAGGACACCTACTGGTGCGCCGCCGACATCGGCTGGATCACCGGCCACTCGTACATCGTCTACGGGCCGCTGGCGCTCGGCACCACCAGCGTGCTGTACGAGGGCATGCCGACCCACCCCGACGCGGGCCGCTGCTGGCGGATCGCCGAGCGGCTGGGGGTGGACATCTTCCAGACCGCGCCCACCACCATCCGGATGCTGCGCAAGCTCGGCCCGCACGAGCCGGCCAGGTACCACCACCGGTTCAAGCTGATGACCACCGTGGGCGAGCCGATCGAGCCCGAGGTCTGGCGCTGGTACCACGACGAGGTCGGAAAGGGGCAGGCGGTGATCGTGGACACCTGGTGGATGACCGAGACCGGCGGCATCCTCGGCACCACCCTGCCCGCCCTGCAGCCGATGAAGCCAGGCAGCTGCGGGCCCGGGGCACTCGGCATCCTCCCGGTGATCTACGACGAGGACGGTGCGGTGGTCGAGGCCGGCAGCGGCCGGGCGGGCAACATCTGCATCCGCAATCCCTGGCCCGGCGTGCTGCAGACGATCTGGGGACAGCCCGAGCGCTTTGTCGACGTCTACTACGGCAGGTACTGCCGCGACCCCGGGAGCAAGGACTGGCACGACTGGCCGTTCCTGTGCGGTGACGGCGCCGTGCAGGCGAGTGACGGGTACTTCAGGATCCTCGGGCGGATCGACGACGTGATCAACGTGGCCGGCCACCGGCTCGGTACCAAGGAGCTGGAGTCGGCGGCCCTCACCGTCGAGGAGGTGGCCGAGGCGGCGGCGGTGCCGGCGGTCGACGAGGTGCGCGGCCGCGTGGTCGAGATGTACGTCGCGCTGAAGCCGGGGCTGAGCCCGAGCCCGGAGAGCGGGCAGAAGGTCACCGCGGCCATTGAACGGGAGATCGGCAAGCTCGCCCGGCCCGCCCACGTGTGGATCGTGCCGGACATGCCCAAGACCCGCTCGGGCAAGATCATGCGCAGGGTCATCGCCGGTATCTCCAACTTCGCCGACGTGGGCGACATCAGCACCCTGGCGAACCCCGAGATCGTCGACGACATCCGCCACCGCGTGCAGAGCGCGAAGCTCGCGCGGGGCGAGGTCCCGCGCGAACTCACCGCCCAGGAGGCCGAGGAGATCGGCGACTTCGGCAAGGCCGAGTGAGCGGACCTCAACTCCGCTCGCCGGCGGGCCGGATGCGGCGAGGGGTGGGTGGCGTGTCCTGAGGGGGGACGGCTGCGCCGTGACGGCCGTCCGCAGCTCGGTGACAGCGGTCGGCGCCGTCCTCGCCCTGCTCCTCGTCGTCCCGTGCTGACCGCACGGCCCCGTGCGGCGCCGCCACCCGGAGCGGATGCCACCCTGCCCGCGCAGCCCGTCCGAACCGGTCGGCCCACCTCGGCCGGACACGAACGAAGCCGGCCTGCGGGGCTCTTCAGGCCGGGCTGGATCAGCTGAAAAAAATTTTGGCCGACTTTCTGTTATCCGAGCCGAGGCCCCTGCTCTCCCAATACGTCGGCAGCGAACCCCTCATGCCGACAGGGAGGGTTACATGGCACGGAACAGAGCGTCACACCGGCGGCGGAACCGTCGCCCGCTTGTGATCACGGCAGTGGCCGTGACGGCGGGCGTGATCGCCACCGCCGTCGGGCTCAACGTGGCCACGAGCGGTCAGGACGCGCACACGGCCGCCACGGCGCAGGTGGCCCAGGTCGCCGCGGGTGACGACTCGCCGCCGTCCCCCGCGGCGGCGCCGCAGCACAAGGAGGCGCCGGCCCCGCTGGGCTCGGTACCGAAGAGCGATCCGGCGCGCGGCATGGTCTACACGGGGCTGACCGTCGCGACCAAGGACGACAAGTGCGCGGGTGTGTTCCGCACCTCCGCCGCCGATCTGTGCACCCACGGTCCGGACACGGCCCCCAAGGACGTGGACATCCACAAGACGGTCGCCCCCGCCGTGGCGGCGGTGGCACCCAACCCGGACCTGCACGGCGACTCCCAGGCACCCGCGGCCGACGACCTGTTGAAGGGCGCGCCGCCGGTGCTGAACGCCCAGACCGGTGCCACGCTGGCCTCTGCCGCGCCGGCTTCGGCGAGCCCGGGCAAGGCCGCCGCCGGCGGCTCCACGGTGGTCTGCGACGGTGACGGCAGCAGCGGCAACCGGGTCCAGGTGCTGTACGTGCACGGCTCCGGCGAGGACCGGTACGCCCAGTACCTGGCCTCCTTCAAGAAGTGGGCCGCGGACGTCGACGTCATCTACAACGCCAGTGCCCAGCAGACCGGGGGCACCCGCCACGTCCGGTTCGTCACCGACGCCGACTGCAGCGCCAACGTGCTCGACGTCGAGCTGCCCGACTCGGCGATGAAGGAGTTCGGCGCGACCAACGACGCGCTGGCGGCCAAGGGCTTCAACCACAAGGACCGCAAGTACATGATGTTCGCCGACGCCCAGGTGTACTGCGGCATCGGCACCTTCGCGGGCGACGAGCGCCCCAGTCAGGACAACCTGAGCAACTTCGGCCCCTCCTACGGCCGGAGCGACTCGGGCTGCTGGAGCGGCCATGTCGCCGCGCACGAACTGGGCCACAACCTCGGTGCGGTGAACAACAGCGCGCCGGACTCCAGCAAGGCCGGGCACTGCACGGTCGACTGGGACCTGATGTGCTACTCGGACGCCCCGTACTACCCGAAGATGCGGACGGTCTGCCCGGACCAGAACCAGCAGGACCGGCTGGACTGCACCAAGGACAACTACTTCAACACCAACCCCAAGCCGGGCAGCTACCTGTCCTCGCACTGGAACGTGGCCAACAACCGCTTCCTGATGGCCGACAACGGCACCAACCCCAACCCCAACCCCAATCCGTCGCCGACATCGACCCCGAGCCCGAGCCCGACCTCGAGCAAGGGACCGGGCAAGGCGCCGAACGTGACGGTCAGCCAGGTCACCCAGAACTCCGCGGTCCTCTCCTGGCCGAAGGCCGACTCCGCCGCCGGGTACGAGATCCGGCTGAACGGGCGCGCGATCGGCACCGTGACGTCGACCGTGGTGCGGCTGGTCTCGCTGCAGCCGGACACCGACTACCAGGTGGCAGTGGCGGTCCGCGACCAGAGCGGCAGCACCTCGCAGCCCGGTCGTGCGGCCTCGTTCCACACGATCGCCAAGACGAACCCGACCGGTCCGACCAAGCCCGGCACGCCGTACCTGATGTCCAACAGCCTCACCGGCCAGGTGGCCGACATGTGGGGCGGTTCGAGCAACGACGGTGACGTGCTGATCGCCTACCAGCGCACCGGCTACCAGAACCAGCAGTGGCTGTTCGACGACGCGGGCGACGGCAACGTCCGGGTCAAGAGCGTGCTGTCCGGCAAGTGCCTCCAGGTCGGAGGCGACCTCGCGCAGGGCCAGTTCGTGTTCCAGCAGCCGTGCGGGAACAAGGACTCGCAGGACTGGAAGCTGACCGCCGCCGGCAGCGGGTACACCCTCACCCCCAAGGGCTCCTCGCTGGTGCTCGGGGCCAGCAACCGCTGGTACTACGGCGGTTGGCTGCTCGAGCTGCAGCAGCCGAACCAGCAGGCGTACCAGAACTGGACCATCCAGCCGGCTTCCTGACACCCCCAGGCCGGCATTCCCCCCGGAGGTGGGGCGGGAGTCCTCTCCCGCCCCACCTCCCCCCTCTTTTCAGGAGTCCACCGATGCGTCGTTCCTCTCTGCCCGCCGCCCTGGCGCTCGCCGGGCTCGCCGTGCTCGGGTCGGCCCTCCCGGCGGCCGCGCACGGCGACAGCATCCACTTCGCGATCACGGCCCAGGGCGACGGGCACACCCGCGCCATCGCGAGCTACGACGACGACAACGACCCTGTGGACCAGCCGGTCACCGGGACCCTCAGTGCGGTCGCCGCGGACGGCCGCACGGTCGGCCCGTGGCAGCTGGTCCCGGTCGCCGGAGTGCAGGCCGCCTACACCACCGCCGAGGCGCTGCCCCCGGGCCACTGGAAGGTCACCGTGGAATCCGCCTTCCCCGATCTCGGCCACGGTGAGGCCGAGGCCGACGTGACCGCCGTACCGGAGGGGCCGGCCCCGTCGGCCGCCGCGCCGTCGGTCACCGCCCCGTCGACCGCTCCCGCGCCCGCCCGGAGCAGCGCGGCGCCGGAGGCGGCGGCGCCCACGAGTTCGCACTCCGGCGGCAGCGGTGCCGTCATCGGCGGCACCGTGGCCGCGGTCGTGGTCGTGGCCGCGGCGGTGGCAGCGGTGCTGCACCGGAAGCGGCGGTCGATCCCGGCGGGACGCGGGCGCTGACTGCCAGTCGGATGGCTGTCACTCCCGCGTTGCCCGCCGGTCAGCCGGGGGACCCCGGGGAGCTGGCCGCCGCGCGGTCGCGCCGGGCCGGGGCCAGCGCGGTGAGCATCAGCACGGCGGTGAGGGCGAAGGCCGCCGGGTAACCGGTCCGCCCGGCGGCCGCACCGAAGGCGAGGGCGCCGACACCCATGCCCGCGTCGTAGGCGAAGTTCCACAGGGCGGAGACGATGCCGTACTCGGCGGCGGGGACCCGTGCGTACATCAGCGTCAGGGTGGCGTTCTGGGAGACGCCGAAGCCGAGGCCGAACAGTGCCACGCCGGCGACAACGGCGACGGGGCTGCCGGTCAGCGCCGTCAGGAGCGTGCCGGCGGCCGAGACGAGCAGGCCCGGCAGGACCAGCCCGGCCGGGCCGTGCCGGTCGCCGTGCCGGCCGGCCAGCCAGCGGGCCACGGTCGCGGCCGCGGGCTGGACGAACAGGGCCGCGGCGACCAGAGCGGTGGACGACCTGGGTACGGCGAGCGGCAGGAAGGTCACGATGATCCCGGCTGCCAGTGCGGTAGCCGCGAAGACGACGGCGGGCCGCAGCAGAGCCGGCGAGCGGAACCCGGCCACCACGCCCGCCGACCGCCCGCAAGTCCGCTCCCGGTCGGGCAGTCCGGGGACCGAGGGGATCGCGGCCAGCGCGGCCACGGCCGCGGCCGTGAATACCGGCCCGTTCCCCACGTGCGCGGCCAGCCACATCCCCAGCGGCAGACCCACCAGCGACGGCACCCCGGACACGATGCCGACCAGCGCCAGCCCCTCGCCGCGCCGCCCGGCCGGGATCAGCGACGCCGTCAGCGCACCGCCCGCGACGACCGTGAACGCGAAGCCCAGCCCCCGGAGCAGACAGACGGCGACGATCCACCCGGTACCGGTGGCGGCGATCAGCACCAGCGCGGGCGCGCCGAGTAGGACCAGCCCCGTCGCCAACGCGATGCGGTAGCCGAAGCGGGCGATCAGGCGCGGCGCGGCCAGCTCACCCGCGACTGTCGCCAGCATCAGAGCGCCGGTGGCCAGTCCCGCGGCACCGCCGCCGGACGACGCATCGGCGTAGTGCGGAACGACCGGCAGCAGCAGGTAGAAGCTGGCCGAGGCCCCGATCATCGACACGAACCGCAGCAGCAGCGCCCTGGTCACCAGCGGCGGCCGTGAACCGGAGCTCAGGGCGGAGGAGTTGAGCGAAGTGGTCACGCGAGGACGCTAACGGCCGAGCGGACCACCGGTAAGCTCCAATTCCATGCCGTTGGAGTGGTCCGGTCTGTCACCCGATCTGCTGCTGGTCATCGACCGGGGCAGCGGTGTGCCGCTGCGCTCGCAGCTCGAAAACCGGCTGCGGGAGGCGATCCGGACCGGCCGGATCCAGGTCGGGGAACGGCTGCCGTCCTCCCGCGAACTCGCCCGGCGGCTCGGCGTGTCACGAGGTCTGGTGCAGGACTGCTACGCGCAACTCCGTGCCGAGGGCTACCTGGTGACCCGTACCGGTTCCGCGACCCGGGTGGCGGCCGGCGCGGTGGTACCGCCGTCGTCCGCGCCGCAGTCCGTTCCCGCGCCCCGTCTGCTGGCCGACTTCCGCTGGGGCGTACCGGATTTGAACGCGTTTCCGATCGCCGACTGGCTGTGGGCCACGCGCGAGGCGGCGCGCCGGATGCCGACGGTGGACTTCGACTACGGCGACCCGCGCGGCCACGCGGAGCTGCGCGAGGTGGTGGCCGGCTACCTGCGCCGGGTGCGCTCCGCCGCGGCCGACCCGGAACGGACGGTGATCTGCTCCGGCTACGCCCAGGGACTCGGCCTGGCCCTGCGCGCCCTGGCCCGGTCCGGTGTCCGCACGGTGGCCTACGAGGATCCCGGCACGCCCGCCACCGTCGCCGCGGCCGCCGCCGGGGCGGGCCTGTCGGCGGTCCCCGTACCGGTCGACGGGCACGGCATCGACCTGCGCGCCCTGGACGCGACCGACGCCCGCGCCGTCGTGGTGACCCCGGCCCACCAGTGGCCGACCGGGGTGGCCCTGGCCCCCGAGCGGCGGCTCGCGCTGATCGAGTGGGCCCGGCGCCGGGACGCGGTCGTGATCGAGGACGACTACGACGCCGAATTCCGCTACGACCGCGAGCCGGTGGGCGCACTGCAGGGCCTCGCTGCCGACCGCGTCATCTCGATCGGCACCGTCAGCAAGTCACTGGCGCCCGCACTGCGCATCGGCTGGATGCTCTGTCCGCCCGCACTCCTTGCGCAGATCGTGGAGAACAAGCAGCTGAGCGACCGCGGCTCGCCCACCCTCGACCAGCTCGCCCTCGCCCGGCTGATCGAGTCCGGCCGCTTCGACCGGCATCTGCGCCGGATGCGGACCGGCTACGCGGCGCGGCGCACCGCCCTGGTGGAGGCGCTCGCCGAACACGCCCCCGGAGTTCGGCTGACCGGCTTGGCGGCGGGCTTCCACGCGGTCGTGACCCTGGGCGCGGCCGTTGACGAACAGAGCGTCATCACCGCGGCCCGGGCCCGGTCCGTCGGCCTGTACGGGATGACCCAGTGCCGCTCGGAGCCCGTGCGGACGCCGGCGCAGCTGGTCCTGGGGTTCGGCAACGTTCCCGTGCGCGCCATCGCGGCCGGCATCGCCGTGGTCGGGGGCCTGCTCGTCGGCGGCTGAGCCCACCGGCAACGGCACCGGCCGGGCGCCCAAACCCCTTGCTGCTGGGCGGTGTTACGGTACGGACGTGCTGAGCATTATCGAGGACGTCGCCCGATCCGGCGCGCGGTTCACCGCCGCCCTCGCGGGCCTGACCGACGAGGACGTGCGGGCGCCCTCGGCCCTGCCCGGCTGGAGCCGCGGTCACGTCGTCACCCATGTGGCCCGCAGTGTCGACGCCTACCTGTGGCTGCTCGCGGTGGCCCGCACCGGTCTCGAGCCCGGGCCGCGGGCCGACGCCGCGGCGCTGGCCCGGGCCGTCCAGGAGGGCTCCGGCCGTCCCGCCGCCGAACTCGCGGCCGATCTGCGCGGCCGGCTTGAGCAACTGGCCTCAGCCGTCGCCGAGATGCCCGCCGGACGCTGGGACACCCCGGTCACCGCCCTGGCCGGCTGGCGGCACCCGGCCTGGTACACCCTGCACCGCTGCCGACGCGAACTGGAAACCCACCACATAGACCTGAACACCGGCTACGGGACGGCCGACTGGTCAGGCGACTACGTGGCATGGGCCCTCGACGACACCCTCGCCGCACTGGCCGCAGGCGACTTCCCGCTCGCCCGGGTCGAGGCCGTCGACCTCGGCCGGTCCTGGCAGCTCTCCGGGAGCGGCCCCACCGTGACGGGCCCCGGCCACGCCGTCCTCGGCTGGCTCAGCGGCCGTACCCCCGGCACCCGGCTCGGCGCCGACCAGCCGCTGCCGGACCCGCCGGCCTGGCCGCAGCCTCCGGCCCCCGGATGGACCTGAACGGCCGGTGCTCGCCGGACGCGCGCGGCCGGACCCGGACCGCGCGCGGCGAGGGTCCGGGCCCGGCCGGTCCGGTCGGCTGGTTCTGAACGTAGAACTGGAACTTCCCCCGGAACGACGCCAGTACCGGGACGGCGATGCGGGACGGCGGCTCTTCATCGGCTGCCCCGGGGCCCAGCTCGCGCCCTGGTAAGCGCCGGGCCGCCATCCGGTGCGCCGCCGACACGGCAGACCTCGGAGCTTCCTCCGTCGAAGGCCGGGTCCCACGCCCGCCCACCCTCCGCCGCACCGCCCGCCCGCCGCTCTCTGCGGTGCGAAGGCTGCGGGAGAGACCGACCATGGTGGGGAAGCTGCGCCCTGACGGAGGGAGGCGACCGATGAGCATCACCGGAGACTGGTACAACGAGTTCGGCTCGCACATGCACCTCACGGCGGACCCGTCGGGTGGCATCAGCGGCACCTACACCTCGGGCACCGGCCAGGTGGCCGGGCAGTACGAGGTCACCGGGCGCTATCAGCTGTCCACGCAGCCTGGGCGCGGAGCGGCGGTCGGCTGGACGGTCGCCTGGCACAACCGGCAGCGCGATCCGGACTCCGTGACCAGCTGGAGCGGCCAGTACTTCGAGCGCGAGGAGCGGATCTTCGCCACCTGGCTGCTGACCCGGCCGTCGGGTCCGGCCGACGTCTGGGAGGCGACCACGGTCGGCCAGGACGTGTTCACCAGGCAGCGGCCCGGAGCGTCCGAGGAGGGAGAGCCGTAGGGATGGCGCACACCTACGCGGCGCTGGTCGAGCGCCTGGTCGCAATGGTCCGGCTGGCGGAGACGGCCCTGAGCCGGGCGTCGCACGTGGCGCTCGAAACGGTGGCCGCCGCAGCGGACCAGGAACTGGCGGCCGCCGAGGCGGCACTGCAGCCGCTCGACGACCTGATCGAGGACGATGCCGCACTGCTGCTGGCGGGGCACGGGACCACACCGGGGGACGTGCGGTCGGTCGTCGCGGACACCCATGTCGGTGCCGAGGTGCAGCAACTGGCCGAGGCCATCCGCCGGGTCGGCGAGATCGCCTGGGTCCGGCGCACCAGGGGCCCGCTGCCGGAACCCGCACGGCAGCCGCTCGGCGGGATGAGTTCGCTCGCCCTGGAGATGGTCGCCAAGGCCGCCGACGCGCTGCAGAACGCGGAACCCGAGATCATCGCCGACCTGCACACCGGTCTCAACGAGATCGGCCAGCGCCAGCGCCTGCTGTACGGGCAGCTGCTGTCCTTCGAACAGCCGCTTGAGCGGACGGACGTGGTGGACGCGGTACTGCTGAGCGGCTACTTCGAGCGCTGCGCGAGCCACGCGCTGGCACTGGCCAGGCACGCCGCCCTGTTCGCCGTGCGGCCGTAGCCGTACTCGGCCGGCCGTCAGGGCAGGCCCGCGGCGGTGGTGGCCTGGAGGAGCAGCCGCCGGACGGCCTCGCTGTGCAGTTCACCCGCATGGCTCACCACCAGGGATGGGCCAGGGCGGGGTCGGCCGGGCCGGCCGGCAGCAGGCCGTGCGGAAGCAGGTGGTCCAGCAACGCCAGGACGCTGCGGGCGAAAGCGGCGGAGGCGGTCACCGGGGCTCCAGCGGCGGGCCCGACCGACCCCGGGACCAGCGCCACCCGCCGCTCCCCGGGAACCGTCTCACGACCGGCCCCGAACGTCACCGGCGCCACGGCCACCTCCGCCCTCCGCACGGATACGCCAAGCATGTCCTTTTGCGGCCCCGCCCGGCCGGGCCGGATACTCGAAGCCGCGGTATCCACGGGTTCCCTTGTCGGAGGCGGCTGTGGCAGGACCGGGCTGGCAGTTCTGGGTGGACCGCGGCGGAACGTTCACCGACGTCGTCGCGCTGCGCCCGGACGGCCGCCTCGTCACGCACAAACTGCTCTCCCAGGACCGCCGCTACCGCGACCCCGCGGTGGCGGGCATCCGGGCGCTGCTCGGCCTCGCGCCGGACCAGCCGCTCGACGGCGTGCACATCGACGCGGTGCGGATGGGGACGACGGTCGCCACCAACGCCCTGCTGGAGCGCACCGGGGAGCGGACGGCGCTGGTGATCACCCGCGGGTTCGGGGACGCACTGCGGATCGGCTACCAGAACCGCCCGGACATCTTCGCCCGCGAGATCGTCCTCCCCTCGCTGCTGTACGAGCGGGTGATCGAGGTGGACGAGCGGATCACCGCCGACGGCACGGTGCTTCGCGAACCCGACCTCGACGCCCTCGCCGAGCAGCTGCGCGAGGCGTACCGGCAGGGCGTTCGGGCGGTCGCGGTGGCCTGCCTGCACAGCCACCTGCACCCGGCGCACGAGCGGCTGATCGGCGAACTCGCCCGCGCCACCGGCTTTCCGCAGGTGTCGCTGTCCAGTGAGGTCAGCCCGCTGATGCGGCTGGTGCCGCGCGGGGACACCACCGTCGTCGACGCCTACCTCTCGCCGGTTCTGCGCCGCTACGTGGAGCAGGTGGCCGGCGAACTCGCCGGCGTACGGCTGATGTTCATGCAGTCCAACGGCGGACTGGCCGAGGCCGGGCACTTCCGGGGCAAGGACGCGATCCTGTCCGGACCGGCCGGCGGCATCGTCGGTATGGCGCGGCTGTCCCGACTGGCCGGGTACGACCGGGTGATCGGCTTCGACATGGGCGGCACCTCCACCGACGTGTCGCACTACGCGGGCCGCTACGAGCGGGTGTTCACCACCCAGGTGGCCGGAGTGCGGCTGCGGGCGCCGATGCTGGCGATCCACACCGTGGCGGCGGGCGGCGGCTCGGTACTGCACTTCGACGGCAGCCGCTACCGGGTCGGCCCCGACTCCGCCGGCGCGGATCCGGGCCCCGCCTGCTACCGGGGCGGCGGGCCGCTCACCGTGACCGACGCCAACCTGATGCTCGGCCGGATCCAGGCCGCCCACTTCCCGCAGGTCTTCGGACCGGACGGCGACCAGCCGCTCGACCTGGTCACCGTCCGACGGGCGTTCGCCGGACTCGGCGAGGAGATCAGGGCCAGGACCGGGGACGACCGCTCGCCCGAGCAGGTGGCGGAGGGCTTCCTGCGGATCGCCGTGGACAACATCGCCAACGCGGTCAAGCGGGTGTCGGTGCAGCAGGGCCACGACGTCACCCGCTACGCGCTGACCACCTTCGGCGGCGCCGGCGGCCAGCACGCCTGCGCGGTCGCCGACGCGCTGGGCATCCGGACCGTCCTGGTGCCGCCGATGGCCGGGGTGCTCTCCGCGCTCGGCATGGGGCTGGCGGACACCACGGTGATGCGCGAGCAGTCGGTGGAGGCCCCGCTGGAGAGCGCCTCGATGGACCGGATCCACCGCGTCGTCGAGGAGTTGGCGTCCTCGGCCCGCACCGAACTGCTGGCCGAGGACGTACCCGAGGACCGCATCCGGATCGTCCGCCGGGCGCAGCTGCGCTATGACGGCACCGACACCGTCGTCCCGGTGGACCTCGCGGACCCGGACACCATGACCGCGGCCTTCGAGCGGAGTCACCAGCAGCTGTACTCGTTCCTGATGGATCGTCAGATCACTGTCGAGGCGCTGTCGGTGGAGGCGACCGGGCTCACCCGGCAGCCCGATCTGACCCCGCTCGGCGCGGCGGAAGGCGGCGGGGCCGAGCCACCGGGCGAGGTGCGGCTCTACCGGGACGGCGCGTGGCACCCGGCCGGGCTGTACCGGAGGCAGGCGCTGCGACCGGGCGCCGCGGTCACCGGACCGGCGGTCGTCACCGAGGCCGGCGCCACCACGGTGGTGGACGAGGGCTGGCGGGCGACGGTCGGCGAACTCGGCCACCTGCTGCTGGAACGGGTGACCGCCCCGCCGGGAGCCGCCGCCGGTGCCGAGGCCGACCCGGTCCTGCTGGAGATCTTCAACAACCTCTTCATGTCCGTCGCCCGGCAGATGGGCGTGCGGCTGGAGTCCACCGCGCAGTCGGTCAACATCAAGGAACGGCTGGACTTCTCCTGCGCCCTCTTCGACCCGGACGGCAACCTGGTCGCCAACGCCCCGCACATCCCCGTCCACCTGGGCTCGATGGGCACCGCCGTCAAGGAGGTGATCCGTCGGCGCGGGCCCTCGATGCGGCCCGGCGACGCCTACGCCGTCAACGACCCCTACCACGGTGGCACCCACCTGCCCGACATCACCGTGGTGACGCCCGTCTTCGACCAGGTGGCCGAGCGGATCCTGTTCTTCGTCGCCTCGCGCGGCCACCACGCCGAGATCGGCGGCCTCACCCCCGGCTCGATGCCCGCCGACAGCCGCCGGATCGAGGAGGAGGGCGTGCTCTTCGACAACTGGCCGCTGGTCGAGGCCGGGCGGCTGCGCGAGGCCGAGACGCTGCGCCTGCTCACCGGGGCGCCGTACCCGTCCCGCAACCCCGCCGGCAACCTCGCCGACCTGCGCGCCCAGATCGCCGCCAACCGCAAGGGAGTCGAGGAACTGGGCGCGATGATCGACCACTTCGGCCTCGACGTGGTGCAGGCGTACATGCGGCACGTCCAGGACAACGCCGAGGAGGCCGTGCGGCGGGTGATCGACCGGCTCCGCGACGGCTCCTGCCGATACGAGACCGACTCCGGCGCGGTGATCCTCGTCCGGGTCAGCGTGGACCGCAGGCAGCGGTGCGCCACCGTGGACTTCACCGGCAGCTCGGCGCAGCTGGAGAGCAACCTCAACGCCCCCTCCTCCGTCGCCACCGCCGCCGTGCTCTACGTCTTCCGCACCCTGGTGGCCGACGACATCCCGCTCAACGACGGCTGCCTGCGGCCGCTGCGCATCATCGTCCCGCCCGGCTCGATGCTGGCGCCGAGCCCCCCGGCCGCCGTGGCAGCCGGCAACGTCGAGACCTCCCAGGCCCTGGTCGGCGCCCTGTGCGCGGCCCTCGGGGCGCAGGCCGAGGGCTCCGGCACGATGAACAACGTCAGCTTCGGCAACGAGCGTTACCAGTACTACGAGACCGTCGGGTCCGGCTCCGGCGCGGGCGAGGGCTTCGACGGGGCCTCGGTGGTGCAGACCCACATGACCAATTCCCGGCTGACCGACCCCGAGGTGCTGGAGTGGCGGCTTCCGGTGCTGCTGGAGGAGTTCGCCGTCCGGCCGGGCACCGGCGGCGGGGGCCGCTGGCGCGGTGGCGACGGGGCGGTGCGCCGGCTGAGGTTCCGCGAGCCGATGACGGTGAGCGTGGTGTCCGGCCACCGCCGGATCCCGCCGTACGGGCTGGCTGGCGGGGCGCCCGGTGCGCTCGGCGCCAACCGGGTGGAGCGCGCGGACGGCACCGTCGTGCGGCTGGCGGGCTGCGACTCGGTCGAGCTGGCGGCAGGCGACGTCCTGGTGGTGGAGACCCCCGGAGGCGGCGGCTACGGCAGCAGCGCCTGAGCCGGCGTCCGTCTCAGCCGCCCCGGCGGGCCGGACGGGCGGTGCGCGCGGCGGCGCGGTCACCGGGGCGGGGACGGCACGGTGATCACGGGGCAGTGGGCGCGGTGCAGCAGCCCGTGCGGGACGGAGCCGAGCCACATGCCGGTGAAGCCGCCGTGCCCGCGCCGCCCGACCACCAGGGCGAGCGCGTGGGTGGAGGCCCTGCCCAGCTCCTCCACCGGGTGGCCGCGAACCACCTCTTGGAGGAGCTCGACCTCCGGGTACCGCTCGCTCTGCCCGGACGTGGCCTCGTAGAGCATCCCGCGCAGCCGCTGGAGGGTGGCGTCCTCGTCGACGGGGAGGAACGGCAGCGGGTGCCAGACCCACAGCGCCCGCAGTGCGGCCCCGCGCCGCGCGGCGAGGCCGAAGGCCCAGTCCACCGCGGCGGCGGAGGAGGGGCTGCCGTCCACTCCGACCACCACGTACGGCGGGTCCTCGGTGACGTGCTCCGCCTCGCGGACCACGGCCACCGGGCATTCGGCCCGGGCGCTCACCGGCACGGTCACCGAGTGGGCGCTGAGCATCTCCTCCAGCCGGGATAGGCGCCGCGACCCGAGGACGACGAGTTCGGCGTGCGCCGACTCCCGGACCAGCACATGGCCCGCGTTCCCGTCCACGACGTCGGTGGAGACCTCCAGCTCAGGATGGCGCTCCAGAGCGAGGGAGGCGGCCCTCTCGACCAGCTGGTGGCCGGCGCGCCAGAGCTCCGCGTGGAACGACTCGTCGTAGCCGCGCGGGTCCCTGAACCGCGGCGCGATGACATGGAGCAGCCGCAGCGGCAAGTGCCGGCGGGCGGCCTCGTCGGCCGCCCAGGCCGCCGTGAGCGGGCCCCGGTCCAGGGCGTCGACGCCCAGCACGATCGGACGGCGTTCGCTGGGGGCTGTCATGGCTCCTCCACCGGGTGCTGTGGCGCTGCCGGATTCACCCGGCCCTGTCTGCACGCTACGCGCGGCGGGGCCGGGACGGCAGCGCCGGATGACCCGTCTGCGCGCGGCGGTGCTGTGGGGTGCCGCTGCGGGCGCTCCTCGAGGGCCGGACGGCACGGGGGCCCGGCCGCCGGCCGTACGGCCGGCGCGGGACGGGAACCGTTCGGCGCGTCGCCGCGTTGTGGCCAGAGGAACACGGCAAGTCAGTACAACTGCGGAGGAAGCTCGATGGGCGCGACCCTGGTCAAGGGTGGGAACGTGTCGCTGAGCAGGCAAGCCCCGGGTGTCACCGGCATCCTGGTGGGGATCGGTTGGCAGGTGGCCGGCACCACGGGTGCCGAGTACGACCTGGACGCCAGCGCGCTGCTCTGCGACCGCTCCGGGAAGGTCCTCTCGGAGCAGCACTTCGTCTTCTTCAACAACCTGAGCAGCCCGGACGGTTCGGTCCGGCACTCGGGCAGCGGCCTCTCGGGTGGCGCGGGCGACAAGGAGCAGATCCAGGTCGACCTCGCCGCGGTCCCGGCCGGGGTGGAGAAGATCGTCTTTCCGGTCGCCATCTACGAGGCCAGGGCGCGCGGCCAGAACTTCGGGCAGGTCCGCGGTGCCTACATCCGGCTGGCCGACCGGGACGGCGGCGCCGAGCTGGTCCGGTACGACCTGGGCCAGGACGCCTCGACCGAGGCCGCAATGGTGTTCGGCGAGCTGTACCGCAACGGGAGCGACTGGAAGTTCCGCGCCGTCGGCCAGGGCTACGCCTCCGGACTCGCGGGCATCGCACGGGACTTCGGCGTGACCGTGCTGCAGGAGGCCGAGCCGGCCGAGGGCAGCGGGCCCGCTCCGGCTCAAGTGCCCGTGCCGGCCGCCCAGGTGCCCGCACAGTCCGCGCAGCCGGTACGGGAATCCGTCCAGCCGGCACCGACGACCGCCGGTGCCCCGGTGGTTGTCCCGGGTTCCACCCTCGCACCACAACAGATCCCAGGGAGTTCCTCCGTGACGTGCTTCTTCGACCCCGGCCACGGTGCCGGCCTGGCCCCCGTGCTGTGGTCCCCGCAGTGGGGTGTGCCGCGCCAGATCCAGGCCTGCGCGGCCTGTGCCCAGCGGGTGCAGACCACGCCACCGCCGTTCTACACGCCGCAGGCCGGTTACCCGCAGGCCGGCTACCCGCAGGCCGGCTACCCGCAGCCGGTCCAGCAGGGCTACCCGCAGCAGGTGCAGCCCGGCGTCGGCCAGCCGGACCAGCAGCGGCGGTACGGCACGGGCGCACTGATAGGTGCCGGTGCGGCCGGCCTCATCGGCGGTGCGCTGATCGCCGAGGCGCTGGACGACGACGAGCCCGAGGTGATCGTCAACAACTACTACGAGGGCGACGGCGACTTCTTCTGACAGGTCGTCGACGCACCGTCCGGACGCCCGCTCCACGGCTGTGGGGCGGGCGTCCGCGCGTCCCGGGCACCTGCTCGTCCCCGCGTGCCCAGCGCTGCCGTGGGCACCGGCGGGCCGGGGAGAGCCTCAACCGGGCTCGCCGGTCCGGACCTCCTGCAGCAATCCCCAGGTGAAGTCGGCGGTGCAGGCCCGCGGTTCACCGGCCGTGCCCGGGGCGGTGAAGTCGAGCTGCCACCGGGTCGGGGCACTGCCCTCGCGTGGCACGGCTGGCGGGAAGGCCGCAGCGACGTCCGAGACGACGCAGCTCCACGGCCTCAGATCGGCGAGGGTGCGCAGTACGGGCGGCGGCGAGTCGGTGGCCCGCACCAGCCACTCGTTCCAGACCGGGCCGCCGCTGTCGGCCGGACCGACCAGGATCTCGAAGCGCAGCTCGGGCCAGAGCGGCAGCGCCCACTGCTGGGCCGTGCAGACCAGGTCACCGATCCGCCGGGGGAGCACCGCCTGCGGCGGCCCGAGCACCGCGCGGTACCGGCTCGCCCCGTGCGGGAAGCGGGGTGAGCGGATCATCGCCTGCCAGCGCTTGTTCGCCTCCCGCATCACGGCCCGCGACGAGCCGAGCCGGCGTACCGCCTCCTCGACCAGTTCGGGGTTGAAGTCGGCCATCCGCCGCAGCAGCACCAACTGGAACTCGGTGGTCGAGAAGCCGTGGACTGACATCCGGCCAGGCTAGCTGTTCTCGCCCGTGAGGTTGGGGACGCGGCTGGCGGGTCCCGGCGAGCAGGACGCCAGGACCCGCTGTCGTGTCCGCGGCCGCGCTCAGCCCGTGCCGTGGCGCTTGTGGCAGGGCCCCGGGTCCGCATTCGCGGGTTGGGGGTCCGGTTCCTCGGGGTTGTGGACCAGCCTGCGCGGGCCCGGGCCCTCCTGGCCGAGCACGTCGAACGGGTTGGCCAACGGGCAGGCCGCGATGGAGAGGCAGCCGCACCCGATGCAGTCGGTCAACCCCTCGCGCAGCGCGACAAGTTGATGGATCCTGGCGTCCAGGTCGGCGCGCCAGGACTCAGAGAGCTGCGCCCAGTCCTCGCGGTTCGGCGTCCGGCGCTCGGGCAGTTGGGCCAGTGCCTCCCGGATGGCCCCCAACGAGACGCCGACGCGCTGGGCGGCGCGGATCAGCGCTACCCGGCGGAGCGTGTCGCGGGCGTAGCGGCGCTGGTTGCCGGCCGTACGCCGACTGCGGATCAGCCCTTTGGACTCGTAGAAGTGCAGTGCCGTGACGGCCACGCCGCCGCGGGCAGACACCTGGCCGACGGTGAGTTCCTTGGCCAGGTGGAGTGGCCGGCCCTCGCCGCCCATAATCAGCGAGCCTGGATCAGGTGCTGGAGCAGCGCCTGTGTGGAGGGGACGCCCGAGGACACCTGCCCGCCGTTGATGAAGAAACCGGGCACGCCGGTGACGCCGCGGCGTGCCCCGAGCTCCTCATCCCCGCGGACGTCGGCGGCGTACGCGTCGCCGTCCAGGGTGGCCTTCACAGCCACCGGGTCCAGGCCGACGTCCAGCGCCAGCTCCAGCAGCACATCGGGGTCTGCGACGTTGCGCTGCTCGCCGAGGTAGCCCCGGAACAGCCGCTCCTTCATCTGTGAGGCCAGGCCGTGGTCGGCTGCCAGGTGCACCAGGCGCTGGGCGTCGAAGGAGTTCACAGGCTGGACCCCGGTCAGCTCGATGTGCAACCCCTCCTCCTGGGCGAGGCGCTCGATCTCCGCGAACAGTCCGACCGCCGAGCCGGGTTGCAGACCGAGCCGGTGCTGCATCATCTCGCCGAGGGTGGGCCCCGGGGTCCGTGGCTGATCGGGCCGCAGCTCGAAGCTGCGCCAGACGACCTCCACCTGGTCTCGGTGCTCGAAACGGGCCAACGCCGTCTCCAGGCGCCGCTTGCCGATGTAGCGCCAGGGGCACATGATGTCCGACCAGATCTCGATCTTCACTGCTTCTCCTCCAACGGAACGTATCCGTCTCCCAGGATGAAACCTCGACATTGGTCGAGGTCAAGAGTGGACGGTGCCGGATCGCACGGCCGTTCCGAGAGACGGACTGCGCGTGGGTGCCGGGGCGTTGGCGTCGACGTAGTCGGATCGGGCGACGATGAGGTGGCGTCAGGTCTGGTTGGCCGTCTCCTTGGCTGCCTCGGTGCGCTTCGCGGCGCCACCGAAACCGGCCTGGGCCGGGCCGCGCCGCATCTCCTTCGGAATCGCGGCCAGTACCAGTGCCAGCAACAGCAGGCTCCCACTGACCATGAACACGGTCTGCATTGCGTGCGCCATCCCCTCGAGGAAGGGGTGCGCCAACCGTGGATCGGCGTGCTTGAGGAAGGAGGTGTCATCCAGCGGGATGTGGCCGCCCCGGCCCTGCAGCAACACCTGGTTGGCAGGCAGCGCCGCGATCGACGGGTCGTTCGCCGCGCTCTGGAAGGCGGGATCGGACGCGGCGCCGGCGTAGGCGTCGGCGACCTTCCCGCCGACGGAACCGAAGAACACGGACAGGAACACCGCGATGCCCGCCGTCCCACCGATCTGCCGGAAGAAGGTGAACGAGCCCATGCCGGCGCCCATGAACTGCGGATCCACGCCGGTCTGGATGGCGATCAGCATGACCTGCCAGCACAGACCGATGCCGATGCCCATGAGACCCGCGGCGATCCCGGTCTGCCAGAGCGGCGTGTTCACCCCGAAGGCGCCGAACCAGAAGGCGGCGATCACCATCAGGGCCACCCCGCCGAGCAGGAAGACCTTGTAGCGGCCGCTCTTGGTGGCGTACGGACCGCACAGTCGCCCGGCCAGCACGATACCGAGAGTCTGCGGCAGCATCATGAGACCTGCCTGGGTGGGCGAGAGCCCCTTGACGATCTGCAGGTAGAGCGGGAGCACGGCCAGCGCGCCGAACACGGCCGCGCCCACCATCACGTTGACACCGTTGAAGAGCGAGAACACCGGGTTACGGAACATCGGGGTAGGGAGCAGGGCGGCGCTCCCGGCCCGCCGCAGCGCCAGGATGAACAGCACCAGGGCGACGGTGCCCACAGCGAACAGCGCGAGGGTGCCGGTCGCCGTCCAGCCCCACTTGGGCCCCTGCTCGACGGCGAAGAGCAGCGGGATCAGGCAGACGACGAGGGTGGCGGTTCCGGCCAGGTCCACCGGGTGGTTCGACCGGTTGGGCTGCAGCTTCACCAGGGCGGCGATCAGCAGCATGGCGGTGAGGCCGATCGGCACGTTGATGAAGAAGGCCCAGCGCCAACCGGTCGCGCCCGCGAAGCTGTTCAGTCCGGCGAAGAAGCCGCCGACGACCGGGCCGACCACGGCGGAGATCCCGAAGACCGCACCGAACCAAGCCTGGTACCGGGCACGCTGAGCCATCGGCAGGAGGTCCGCGAGGATGGCGAAGGCCAGGCTCATCAGGCCGCCCGCGCCGATGCCCTGGACACCGCGGAACACCGCCAGTTCGGTCATGGACTGCGACAGACCGCACAGCACCGACCCGAGGATGAACATGCCCACGGAGACGCAGTACACCGGCCGGCGACCGTAGATGTCGGAGAGCTTTCCGTACAGGGCTGTGGCGATCACCGATGTGGTCATGTACGCGGTGTTCGCCCAGGCCTGGTAGGTGAGGCCGTGCAGGTCGTCGGCGATGGTGCGCAACGCGGCGGCGATGATGGTCTGGTCCAGCGCGGCCATGAACAAGCCAAGCAGCAGACCAAGCACGATCAGTCTGATTCTGCGTCGGTCGAGCGCGGGGGTACCGGATTCCGGCACGGAGGCGCCCGCGTTCGCTGTTGCTGTCATCAGTTCTCTCCCCTTGAAATGGCCGCAGATCCGGTGCGTTCACAGGTCCGGCCATGGACACGTGGCAAGCATGAAACCTCAAGCGCGGTAGAGGTCAAGCTTGACTCTCGGGCGGCGGACTCGAGTGGGATCCGGGCAGCGCTCAACCGTCCTTCGGTAACCCTCGCGGGGCTCTCCGCTGTTCTTGCCCGTGGGGTTGGGGGACGCGGCCGGTGGGTGGCTTGCCCGTAAGCGCGGCGTGTTTGCCGGGTGGACCAACTCGCCTGGTGCGGAACGCTCGTAGCGTCGGATGCAGTGGCCGGTGGCGCGGTCGAGGTGTGCGAGGCGGACGATTCGCTAGCGGGTGAGGACGCGGTGCACGGTGTCCGGGTCGAGCCGCAGGAGGTGGGCGATGCGGACTGGTCCCAGCGGCGGAGCATGCGGACCTTGATGATCCGCCGCTCGGTGCGGGTCGGGGTTCGGCGCGGACTGTGGTGCGGTCTTGAGGAGCGGTCGGTCATGCCGGCCTCGCCCAGGGTGCGGTAGCGGTCGGCCCAGCGCGTGGCCGTGGTCGGCGAGACCTGGAAGCGCTCGGCGGCCCGCCGCAGGGGCCAGCCGTTCTCGACCCCGAAGGGGCCAGGCGCAGGCGCCCGGTCTCGGTCAGTGGTGCGTCACGGCGTGGCATGAGGGCCTTTCCGGCGCTGGGGTGGATGTCGCAATCCACGCCTGGCCGGAAGGCCCTCACACATTTCAAGACCACCCGGCCGTGAGCCCTGTCATCAACCTCCGTGGTCAGTGCAGCTGCCTGGACCGGCCCGGGAGCCGCGGTGCCTCGGGTCGGCGGACGCGATTGACTGCGCGACGATCTGACGTTACGTCATTACGTCAGAATCCGTCGGCCGCCTGGTCGATGGCGTCCTTGGCTCGCTTCAGGCCGAAACCGGTGCGCTGTCGGTAGGCCTTGATGGCCTGGATCTTCTTGCCGGCCTGGACGAGCTCCAGTACCTCGGGCATCCGGCGGGGGTCCGTCTCCGGCAGGGGGTGGGTCAGGTTGAGATAGGTCATGATCGCGTCGAGTTTCGACTCGATCGTGTTCAGCCGCTGTGCGAGCGCCGCGTCGTCCATGGGTTCCATGTCCAGCACCCTAGCCGCTGCGTTCCGGCCGGTGATCAACACCCCGGCCGGCACCGGACGGCCGCGGAAGGCGGTGGTGGGCCTGCGTCAGATCGCCCCGGGAGAAGGAGGATCGGGGACTCCACCGCACGTAAAGGCGGGGTAAACGCCTTGCTAGGGTGATCCGTCACCGAACTCCGAAGGACAGCGCATGAGCACCCCCGAGCCGCCACCCGCCCCATCCCCGTGGGCACCGCCACCCGAGAACGCTCCGGAGCCGCCACCCGCCCCGTCCCCGTGGGCACCGCCACCCGAGAACGCTCCGACGCATGCACCCGCGGCGTCCCCCTGGGCGCCGCCGGCCGAGAACGCTCCGCAACCACTCCAGTGGGGCCCGCCGCCCGGCTTCCCGGGGCCGTACGCAATGGCGCCGCAGCCCCAGAACGGCCTGGGGGTGGCGGCGTTGGTGCTCGGCATCATCGGTGCGCTCCTCGGGATCGTCCCGTTCCTGTTCTGGATATCGGGTGCGCTCGGGCTGGCCGCGCTGATCCTCGGTCTGGTCGGGCACGGCCGGGCCCGCCGGGGCCAGGCCACGAACAAGGGGATGTCCCTCGCCGGGAGCATCCTGGGCGGCGTGGCGATGCTGCTGGCGATCGTGGGCCTGGTCGTCACCGTGATCGTCGTGAAGAAGGTCGCCCACGACGTCGAGGAGCGCAGGAAGAGCGCCTCCTCCACCGGGCCCGCCGACTCCGCCGCCCCGCAGGCCCCCAAGGCCGACGAGCCGGTGCCGTTCGGTGAGACCTGGGAGTACGAGGACGGGCTCCGGATCACCGTCGGCAAGCCCGAGTCCTTCGAGCCGGGGCGCTACGCCATCGGCCACAATGACGGCGACCTGGCGATCCAGGTGAGGATCACGATCGTCAACGGCGGCCACGAGCCGGTCCCGCTCGTCGGCGTACTGCCGTTCGTGAAGGACGCCGACGGCGCGCAGGTCGCCAGCATCTACGACACCGCGCACCCGACGAAGCTGTTCTCCGGCACGCTGAAGCCGGGCGAGCGGGCGGAGGGCCAGTTCACGTACTCGGTCTCCCCCAAGGGGGCCGGAAAGCTGCGGCTGACCATCTACCCGGGCGCCGGGTACGACCGCGCCGAGTGGGACGGACCGGCTCAGGACGGAGCCCCGGACGCCACCGCGAGCGCCACGCCGAGTGCCTCGCCGAGCTCCCGTACGGACGAGAGCGCCAAGCTCGGCGTGTAGGCGCCGACAGCCGCCGCTTCGGGAGCGCCGCCGACAGCCGTGCTCGAACACCGGAGCCGTAGCATGTCGATGTTCACGGATCGTCAAGCGTGGCTGGATCGGACAGTGGTGGGGCGGATGGGGACGGGCGGCTGGCCGGGCGGGCTCGGGAAGCTGGTGGGGACGGCGGCCCAGCTGGGCGAGGTCGGAAAGCAGGCGGTGCTGCGCGGCGGCCGGACGGTGGCCGGCGGGACGGTGGCGGGCGGTCAGTGGGTGCACGGCGCACTCACCTCCCTCGCCCCGCCGCAGGTACCAGCCACCGAGCCGTGGAAGCTGTCACTGGGCGCGCTCGTCGGACGCCACCCGCGCACACCGGCCGTGGTGCACAAGCTCCTCGGCCTGCTGGACGGGTTCGGCGCGGTGCACCTCGGCCCGGAGCGGGTGGGCTTCGACGGCGAGGAGATCGAGTGGGGGAAGGTCGTCGAGATCCGCACCCGCAGCGCCTTCGAGGTGATGACCACGTCGGCGCTGGAGCACGAGGTCGACCGCATCCGCGAGTTCCTCCCGCCGGTTCCCGGTCGCAAGTGGGTCGTCACCAGGGCGGCCGAGGCCGTCGCCACCGTCGTGCTGGCGGCGCTCGAACAGGGCGCGGTCGAGCAGCGCCTGGACGCCCTGACCGTCCCCTCCGAGATCGTCCACCGCGGCCTGCTCGGCCGCACGCGCACGCTCGACGGCGGCCTGTTCGCCACGGCCGGCCTGGTCCTCGTCGGACAGGCGGGCGAGAGCCTGATCGCCACCGCCGGACAGCACGGCATCCCGGTCCGCCCGGCCGAACGGCCCGACGACCGCATCGCCCATGTGGAGACGCTGCGCGAACGCACCGACACCGTCGCCCGCCTGCTGCGCCGGCTCCAGGAGGAGAGCCCGGAGCCGGCGGAGCCGCCGGGCGCGGGCGTCCCCGGCGGCACCGAGTCCGGCCACGCGGGGCTCGACGGTGCCGGGGCGGGCAACCTGATGAGCCTCGACAAGGCCCTGAGTGACAAGGCCGGGAGCGACGAGGCCGCCGGACCCGGCCCGGCGGCCTCCCCGTACCGGTGGCTCAGCTGACCGGCTGGACGCTGCCGGGCAGCCCCGGCTTCCCGGCGGCGCCGAGCATCAGGACGGCGTCGGCGGTCCGGGCGAGCTTCTGGTCGTGGGTGATCAGGATGGTGGTCCGCCCGGCCATCAGGCGCCGCAGCGGGGCGATGACGTTCGCTGCGGACTGCTCGTCGAGGCCGGTCGTCGGCTCGTCGAGGATCAGTACCGGCGTGGCCCGCAGGAAGGCGCGGGCGATGGCGATCCGCTGGGTCTGTCCGCCGGAGAGCTGGAAACCGTCCCGTCCGATCTCGGTCCGGTACCCCTCGTTCAGGGCCGTGATGAACTCATGGGCGTCCGCGTCCTTCGCGGCCTGCACCACCTCGTCGAGCGAGGCCGAGGGTCTGCCGTAGGCGATGTTGTCGCGGATCGTGGCGTGGAAGAGCGGCGCCTGCTGGGGGAGCAGGGTGACGGCCTGGCGCAGCGAGGCCAGCTTGAGGTCCCTGAGGTCGTGCTGGTCGAGGCGTACCGTGCCGGAGTCCGGGTCGAGGAAGCGCACCAGCAGCTTGGCCAGGGTCGACTTGCCGCAGCCGCTGGGGCCCATGACCGCGAGGATCGTCCCCGGGCCGATGTCGAAGCTGAGGTTCTCCAGGACCGGCCGGCCGTCCTGGCCGGGGTAGCCGACTCGGACGTCCTCGCAGCTCACCCGGCCGGCCACCGGGCCGGTGCCGTGGGCGTGGGGACGCTCCACCACCGGGGACGGGGTGTCCAGCAGTTCCAGGACCCGCTCGCCCGCGGCACCGGCCGCGCCGGCCACCGGCAAGAGCTCCGAGATCCGCTGGGCCGGTTCGAAGAGCTGGGCCATGAAGGCGGCGAAGGCCAGCAGGCCGCCGAGGCTCAGCACACCCCGGTCGAGTTCGACGGCGCCGATCCCGACGACCGTCAGGCCGCCGAGGACCTCCAGGACGTTCAGGACCGGCGGGTACAGACCGGCGTACCGGGCGATGGAGAGCTCGGACTCCAGCAGAGCCCGGCCGGTCCGGTGGACCTTCGCGACCTCGCGGCGCTCCTGGTTGCAGGTGCCGGCGATGGCGGCGTTGCGCAGGCTCTCCTCCAGTACGGCCGTGACCGCGCCGCCGCGGCGTCTGGCCTCCCGCTCGCGGATCAGGATGCGGTTGCCGAAGTACCGTCCGGACAGCCAGAAGACCGGGGCCACGGCCAGCGCGGCCAGCGCGAGCTGCCAGCTCAGGTAGAACGCGGCGGCCCCGAACAGCAGCAGGCTCAGCACCGCGGAGCCGGCCTCGACCACCCCGGTGGCCACCAGCTGTTCGATGGCGGCGATGTCCCCGGTGAGCCGGGCCACCACATCACCGCGCTGGCGGCGGTCCAGGGTGTCGGGCGGGAGGCCGTGCAGGTGGGCCACGACGGAGGTCCGCAGCCGGAGGATGAAACGCTCGGCCACCCAGGTGATGGTGTAGTTGCCGGCGAAGATCAGCAGCGCCGAGACCACGGCGGTCGCGGCCATCGTGCCGGCCGGTGCCCAGAAGGCGGAGAACCGGTGGGGTACCAGGACTTGGTCGATCAGGTCCTTGAACAGCCAGACCGACACCACCTCGCCGAACGCGCCGGTGAGCAGCAGCAGGATCGCGGCGGGCAGCCACAGCCGGTCCTGGCGGACCCACGGCCAGAAGCGCCGGAACGCCTCCCGCGGTCGGACGGGCGGCGCGGCCGCGACCGGTCCCTTCGGATCGGACTCCTCGGCTGACGGGTCCGGCTCGGCCACCGGGTCCGAGTACGCCGGATCCGGAAACGTCGCAGTCTCCATGCGCAGTGCTAGCCCTTCAAGGATGTGGGGGCCGGCGGGCGAACCCGCCGGCCCCCGGTCTACGAGTACCGCGGACTACCGGCGGTGGTGACGCCGCCGACCGTGACGGCGGCGACGACGGCGGCCCTCGCCACGTTCACCACGGTTCCCGCGGCCGCGACTTCCGAAGCTGCTGAAAACGCTCATGACTTCCTCCTGTTGCGATCGAGCGATGCTCAACGCCGTTCTTCACGAACCGGGTTCACCGGCGGTGGCGGCGGTGGTGGTGATGGCGGTGGTGACGGTGGTGGCGGCGACGACGGCCCTCGCCGCCCTCGCCGCGGTCACCGCGGCCACGACCTCCGAAGCTGCTGAAAACGCTCATGATGACTTCCTTTCCGCGTATCGGCATGCCGCCGTGTCCCCGCACGAGTCCGAGGGCTCGGTGGAGAATCCGGTAGCACTGGGATACGGAAGGGGTTAACGGTGCCGGTGCCCGGTCCCAAATGCCGGACGCCGCGCGGATCACACGCCGCGGACGTGACGCCCATCGAAAACGGGCACCTGTTGTCGGTCATCCAAGTGGCCGCCCTTTCGGGGTACTTCGGCCCTCGGAGGACTCGAATGGCAGGTTCTCCTGCTGATACTGCCGTGACTGCTGCGCACAGTTCTTCTGTCGCAGTCGCCTCGATCTCCAGAAGAGGGGTGATGGGATCGGAATGGTCCGATCCGCCCTGCCAGAACCCAGTTGAGCATTCGGGTCGGAGTGCGGCAAGACAGGTGACTTCTCGATGCACCCATCCGGGAAGCGGGCCCGGAACCAGGCCGCGAAAGGCTCCACGACGAAGGTCGCGACGGCCTGCTGGGCGGCCCGCAGCAGTCTGCCGGGCGGCGGGCGGCGGGCGGTTCGGTGGTTACTCGCGGGTCCGGGAGGCGGGGTTGACGGGCAGCGGCGCGGGCAGGGCGGGACGACCGGCTGCCCGCGCCCACGGCGAATCGCCCGATGCCGTCATGGCAAGGTAATTTGACGTTTCGCCAGATAGTGGAGTCAGCTACTGGCGACCGGATAGCCGAACCCACCGGCCGGTGCGGCGAAGCCGGGCAGCCAGCTGCCGAGGACCAGCGCCGACGGGTGGAAGAGCGGCTCGGGCAGCGTATCGAGCGGGAAGCGCTCCCAACCCGCGCAGGCGTGCGGCTCGGTGACATCCGCCGGGGCGTCGGTCGGCGGCGCCAGGACGGCGGCCGTCAGCCGGGGGCGGCCCAGTTGGTGGTCGAGCAGTACGGCCAGCACCCGCAGCCGCCCGGCCGACAGGGTGATCCCGGTCTCCTCGGCGAGCTCCCGGGCGGCGGCCTGCTCGAAGGACTCCCCGGCCTGGTCCACCTTGCCGCCGGGCAGGCCCCAGGTCGGCGGCTCGCCCGCGGTGATCCGCCGGCCCAGCAGGACCCGTCCGTCCGTGCTGGGCACGATCACGCCGACTCCGAGCACGGGTGCTGCCATGGTTCCCGCCCCTTGGTTGTCCATCGTCCGTTTCGATCGCGGCCGGGACGCCGGCCGCGGTGGGTCTACCAGGCGGCCTTGGCGTAGTC
Source organism: Kitasatospora sp. NPDC001175 (assembly GCF_053598215.1). Classification (NCBI taxonomy): domain Bacteria; kingdom Bacillati; phylum Actinomycetota; class Actinomycetes; order Kitasatosporales; family Streptomycetaceae; genus Kitasatospora; species Kitasatospora sp. NPDC001175. The sequence continues at coordinate 54,222 of NZ_JBSFJU010000021.1, forward strand.
CTTGAGGAAGCAGCCGTAGAGGTCCTCGCCGAGCTCGCCGCGGACGATCGGGTCGTAGACCCGGGCCGCGCCGTCCACCAGGTCGAGCGGGGCGTGGAAGCCGGCGTCGGCGAGCCGCATCTTGTCCGGGTGCGGGCGCTCGTCGGTGATCCAGCCGGTGTCGACGGCGGTCATCAGGATGCCGTCGGTCTCCAGCATCTCCTGCGCGCTGGTGCGGGTGAGCATGTTGAGCGCGGCCTTGGCCATGTTGGTGTGCGGGTGGCCGGCTCCCTTGTAGCCGCGGCTGAAGACGCCTTCCATGGCGGAGACGTTCACCACGTACTTGCGGCGGGCCCTGGCGGCGGCCATCGCCGGGCGCAGTCGGCTGATCAGGATGAACGGCGCGGTGGAGTTGCAGAGCTGGACCTCCAGCAGCTCCACCGGGTCGACCTCGTTGACCGTCTGGATCCAGCTGTTGCTGGCCGCGAGGTCCGGCACCAGGCCGCCCGCGTCGATCGCGGTGCCCGCCTCGATCCGGGCGGGCGAGGCGGAGCCGCTGACCAGCGCCAGGCCGGTGACGTCCTCCGGGGCGAGCCGCTCACTGCCGGTGGTGGCCTGGCCGGGCAGGGCGCGCAGCTCGACGCCGCCGCTGCCGAAGCGGCCGATCACCGTGGACGACGGCAGTTCGCCGGCCGGGAGCGGCGCGGACTCGGCCGCCACCAGCTCGCGGTAGGCCCCGGGGGAGCGGCGGACGGTCTGCGCCGCGTTGTTGATCAGGATGTCCAGCGGCCCGTCGGCGGCGACCTCGTCGGCGAGCGCCACCACTTGGGCCGGGTCGCGAAGGTCGATCCCGACGATCTTGAGCCGGTGCAGCCAGTCCGCGCTGTCCGGCATCGACTTGAAGCGGCGGATCGCGTCGTTCGGGAAGCGGGTGGTGATGGTGGTGTGCGCGCCGTCGCGGAGCAGCATCAGCGCGATGTACATACCGATCTTGGCCCGGCCGCCGGTGAGCAGGGCCCGGCGTCCGGTCAGATCGGTCCGGGCGTTGCGGCGGGAGAGGTTGAACTCGGCGCACTTGCGGCAGAGCTGGTGGTAGAAGGCGTCGACCTCGACATAGCGCTCCTTGCAGATGTAGCAGCTGCGCGGGCGCTCGAGTATGCCGGCGATCTCCGTCGTGGTGACCGTGCTCAGGCCGAACACACCCCGGGTCTCGTCGTCGATCCGGCCGGGCGCGCCGGTCGCGGTCAGCGCGGTGACCTTCCGGTCGTTGGCCGTCTTGCGGGCGCGCGTCTCCTGGCGGCGGCGCTGCTTGAGCGTACGGAAGATGCCGCCCACGGCCTTGCGGACGGTGATCGCGTCCGGGTGGTCCACGTGGATCTCGTCGAGCTCGGCGAGCACGCTCAGGCAGAGCTCCAGCCGCTCGGGGTCGATGCCGGGACCGAACTCGATCTCCTCCTGCTCGCCCGGAGCCCCTGCCGCCCACTCGTCCGCCTGCTGCTCCACCTGCTTGGCCGCTCCCGCCGTCATGCCTGCTTACTGCTTCCCGCTCGTCCTGCCCGTATCAGCCGTACCGGCGAACTCTACGTGAGAGCGCGGCGGAGGGGCGAAAGTCGATCGAGATGTAATGGGCAAAAGATCATAGCACTGCTTACCGGTTCTGTCTGTATTGGTAATGGCCGATCACAGGGCGGTCCATTGCCGCTGCTCACCGCCGCCGACGAGGCGTTCCAGCGCCGCCGCCAGGAGTAGGAGCGGGCCGACGGCGCGCTCGACCGGGCCGAGTGGCCTCCTCCTCCGCCGACCCGCTGCTGGCCGAGCAGGTCGCCGCTCGCCCGGGCAGCAGCGCGAGATCGCGGCCGCGCTCCATGGTGCAAGTGCTGCGCCACGAGTTCGTCGCCTACCCCGGTGTCGGCCATGGCTTCCTCGGCGCCGGCGCGGACGACCCGGCCGGCTCGGCGGCGGCAGCCGACGCGTGGCGGCGCGTCCGCGAGCTCTTCGAGTCCAGCGGGCTGTCCGCTGGAGCCGGTGCGCAGGGGCTGGGCTGAGGCCCCGAAGTCCGGTAGAACAGCAAGTGGTCGTCGGCACCGGATGGGTGGAGGGCGGATGAGGGTCGACCGCAGGGGGTTCCTGAGAGCATCGCTCGCGGCGGCGGCCGCCGGCGCGGTCGCCTGGCCGACCGTCGCACCGGCGTCGGCCGCGACCGGTACTGCGGCCGGGGCCACGGCCAGGACCGCGCCGACGGCCGGGTTCGCGCCGAGCGACTGGATGTCCGCACTCGGTGACGCCGTACCGCTGTCCCGGCTGACCCTCCCGGGCACCCACGACTCCTGCGCGCGCTACGGTGGTGCACTGACTGAGTGTCAGACACTGCCCATAGCAAGGCAGTTGGAGTATGGGATCCGCTTCCTCGACATCCGCTGCCGCTCCATCGACGGTTCCTTCGCGATCCACCACGGCCCGGTGTACCAGCAGCAGATGTTCGGTGACGTACTCGTCGCCTGCGCCGCCTTCCTGGCCGCCCACCCGGGCGAGACCGTCCTGATGCGGGTGAAGCAGGAGTACTCGCAGGTGAGCGACACGGACTTCCTCGCCGTCTTCAACGACTACCTGGACAACCGGGGTTGGCGGGGCCTGTTCCACCTGGGCGACACCCTGCCCGCGCTCGGTGCGGCCAGGGGTCGGGTGGTGCTGATCTCCGACGTCCCGACCCTGCCGGCCGTCGGCTGGTGGAGCTCCCAGCTCGACCTCCAGGACGACTGGACCGTTCCCACGCTCTTCGACCGTCCGCACAAGTACCAGGACGTCGTCAACCAGATCAACCGGGCGGCCGCCACCGGCCCCGGCGGGCCGCTGTCCGTCAACTTCCTGAGCGGTTCCAGCGCCGGCTGCTTCCCCACCGACTGCGCGGCCTACGTCAACCCGCACGTCCAGGACTACCTCGGCTCCTTCGCCGCGAGCCACGGCCACCCGCCGCTCGGCGTCCTGGTCATGGACTTCCCCGAACGCCACGCGCCCGCGCTGACCTCGACCCTGCTGAACTGGAACGCCCAGGGCACACCCTGATGGCCGCACGAGGCCGACCGGGTCAGGGGCGGCGGTTGTGGGCGCCGGGGGTGTAGCCGAAGGAGCGGCGGAAGACGTCGATGAAGGCACTGGTGGAGGACCAGCCGCAGCGGTGGGCGACCGCGGTGACGGGGACGCCGTCGGCCAGCATCCGCAGCGCGTGGTAGAGCCGTGACTGGGTCCGCCACTGAGGGAAGGTCATGCCGAGCTCGGAGCGGAACAGGCGGCTGAGGGTGCGGGTGTCCGCCGGGTCGTCATGGAGGATCTCGCAGACGGCCGCCAGCCGGGGCAGACCGCCGTTCGGGTCCCGCCCGGCCACGACGGCTGACGACCGGCAGGGCGTACCGCGCGACGGGTTCGTGGGCCGGGCGGCGTCGTCGGGAGTGTGCGGTCCGGCGGCCGGTGTCTCAACGGAGGACCAACTGGGCGGCGCCGTGCTGGACCAGGCCGTCCGCCCGGGCCTCGCGAAGGTTGGCGGTGAACGCCTCCGCGAGGTCGACGGGCCCGAGGTCCCGCGCATCCTCGGGCCAGGTACCGGGCGGGACGAGGATGACCAGCACACCGGCCCGCCCCACGGCGGCCGATACCCACTCGGGCGAGACCGGGGCGGGCGGCGCCGGCTCCCACACCCGGTGACCGCCGACCAGGCTGAGCTCGGTCAGCAGGCCGTCACGGACGTGGATCTCAGCGGTGGTCAGTGGCGGCTCACCGACGGCCATGGTGAAGCCGCTGGCCATCGCGTCCTCCAGCAACTGCGGGTACTGCGCCGGACCGATCTCCACGATCGCCTCGGCGGACGGCGGCGTTCCCGGCGTGGACTCGCGGACGACGAACGCCCACAGCACCGGCGTCGGTCCCCTTCGTTCGCCCCCTGGACTGGTCATGCTCTGTGCAACGATCCGTCACCCCAGTTGTACCGGTGCGGAGCCAGCCATCACCCGATCACCGGAGACCGGGCGGTTCAGACGCTCTCCTGACAATCGGTAGAACGCCTCCGGCCGCCTGCGGACATCGCTCCAGCGGCTGCCGCGACCCCTGAACGGGGCCGCCCGCCCGCTCAGCCTGCCTGCCCGGTCTCGACGCAGAACTCGTTGCCCTCAGGGTCGGCGAGGACGACCCAGCCGGTGCCGTCCGGCCTGCGGCGGTCGTCCACCAGCGATGCGCCGAGGGCGAGCAGGCGCTCCACCTCCTCGTCGCGCGTGCGGTCCTGCGGCTGGAGGTCGAGGTGGACGCGGTTCTTGACGGTCTTCGCCTCGGGCACGGTGATGAAGAGCAGCCCCGCGCCCTCGATCAGTGCCATCGGGTCGCCCGGCTTGTCGTCGCCGTGCAGGGGCTGGTCGAGGACCTCGGACCAGAACTCGGCGAGGCGGTAGGCATCGAGGCTGTCAATCGTCATGTGGCGTATCCCGGAGGTCATGCCGCGGATTCTGGCCTGCGCCGGCCGGCCGGGGCAACGGGGATTTACCGGAGCCTGCCGTGCTACCAGGCCCGCGCTGAAGTATCCCCGCCGAGGGGCCCGTTCATGGCCTGCTGCCCTGCTTGCGGCCCGGGGGTGATCCGCCGCCCGCCGCAGGCCAGGTCTCCGGATGAGCCAGTCTGCTGAGCAGGGCGAGCGCCTCCGCACGGGCCACCGGCGCGAGGAGCTCTCGGTTGACTACCTATCAGCGGACACCCGGTTGGATACCGGGTGGGGCGGAGTGCGGGTGCCGCTGGGCAGTCCGGCGTTGCACCAGACCGCGGCTCCCCACCTGCGGCCGGGAGAGTCGCTGCTCGGCGTGTTCTGCGTTTCGCTGGACCCGCTGCCGCCGCTCCACTTCGACTGGCAGCTGACCATCGTGGATCGCGCTCAACGTCGAGAACAAGGAGACAGAGGAGCGGCTGCCGGCGCTGCTGGGCTGACAGAGCGGGAACGGTTCGAGGGGGCACCGTGCCAAGTACAGTGCCCCCTCGGGCTGTTGTCACGCCGAGGCAGGATCGGACGAAGGCCTGCGCGATGCGGGAGTGGTCGATCCAGTACGGGCCGGAATCACTGTCCAGGGCCTTTCCCGGGAGTCGTCGGCCGACCACTGCAGCTGCCCTTCAGTGCACATGGTCCTTCACGGACCGAACCGCCTGGGAAGAGATGCGACAGCACACTGCTCGCACCCGGTGCGGGGCTCCGTTGATCACTTGCCGGAAATCCGGCCACCTGGCCAACGCCCGCCACTGGCCCACAGGAGTGGCATCAGCCGAACCAATCCTCGCCCGTCAGATCACCGCGACCAGTCATGCCGAGCTGATGAGTCAGATGGTTGGAGAACCGTGGCCTAACCCAGCCACTCCCGCAGGTCCTTGCGACGGACGATCCGGATGCCGCCAGCCTCGCCGGGGCAGATGAAGGGGTCGGCCCAGTCGCGGGAGCTCGGTGAGACGTCCTCGTTCGTCCACATGTTGAGGATGAAGATCACCCAGCCCACTAGGCCCCCTTGGAGCCAGCGCACGGTCAACCGCCAGAGGGTCGGTCGGCGGTCGGTGAGGAGGTCGATCATCCGGTTGGCCAACAGGAACTTCCCGATGCTGCAGTTGGTCAGCCTGCTCAGCAGGACCTGGTTGGCAAAGGAGGTGAACGGGATGGCCAGGACGGCGATCCCCAGCTTGGCACCGGAGCTCAGGTGGGCGTGGAACGCCGCCCGGGCCAGCAGGAAGCCGACGACGATCGCGAACACGAAGTCGAGGAACCCGCCGATGCCCCGGAACACGCTTTCCGCCTCTTCCGGGAGCGTCGGGCTCTCCGGAGTCGGAGTCGGAGCCGGCTGTGGCTGGGCGTACGGATTCTGCTGCCCGTACGGGGTCTGCTGCCCGCGTGGATCGAATACCTGTCCCTGCGGATAGCCCTGTGGCATGCCCGTGCCCCGCTGTTCCGGGTGAAGATGCGGAGCCGCGTCCTGTGGAAGTGCTGACGGGTGGGGAGCCTTCTTCTTGTCGGGGTCAGATGCGAACCAGGCGAGGAAGACCAAGGCCGCGATGCAGCCAACGACGATGAGAATGAGGCCAATCAATAGGATCTCCTTGATCATGTGGTGGTTGGCGCGCATCCGGCTGCGGGGCGAGGGTTCGAACTCGTGCGCAGGGAAACCTATCGCAGGGCGGCCAGCGTTCGGTCGGGGTAGGCATCCGTGACGCTTCCCCACACAGTCGCCACATCTTGAAGCCGTCTCCTGTCCGGTTCGTCCGACGGCGCGTCAGTAGGATGAGCGGCTCAACATCGGGTCAGGGAAGGGCATATGCCATGGGGGATGCAGGGTTTCAGGTGCAACCTGAAGCGATCAGCAGGTATGCGTCAGTGGTCGGTGATCAGGACGGGCAGCTCTCGCAGGTCCAGTCGAGGGTCTCAGGCATCACCATCTCGGGCGACGCCTTCGGGAAGCTGCCGAACGCCCATCACCTGTTGCAGGAGTACAACGACCACGTGGACGCCAACCGGAAGAACCTCGCCGACCTCATCGAGGCCCTGAACCAGACCTCCGAGGCGCTCAACGGCACTGCGCAGAACTACCTCCAGCACGAGCAGGAGCTCGGTGCGGGCCTCGGGGGTGGCCAGTGAGCATCAAGGACACGGCGGTTGAGTGGACGCGTGACAAGGCGAAGCAGCAGGAGAGGAAGCAGGAGCAGAAGTTCCTGGACGGCCAGCTCGACAAGGTGACCGGGTTGGGCGACGGCTCTGACAAGTCCAAGTCGAACGGCGACGGCCCGAGTCCCATCATGGCGCCGCGGGGGCCCGTCCTGGGGCCGCCGAGCGATGCCTACGGCTGGACCCGGGCCACGTGCCAGAGCATGCCTGCGCTCACCCCGGCCCAGATGCCCGACCGGAGCGGCCTGAGCGGCTGGCTTGACCACAATGTCAAGGCGGCCCTCGATCACTGCGGCATCATGCACGGCCTGGAGAAGGTCACCGGCAACCTCCAGGCGCTCAACGAAGCCGCGGAGGAATGGCACGCCCAGGCGGTCGCGGTCCAGAACGTGGCCGACCAGCTGCGGGCCGAGTGCAGTTCCCTGCCGCAGCAGTGGCAGGGAGCCGCCTCCGATGCCTTCGGGCGACACATGGGTGAGGTGGTTGAGTCCCTCGACGGCACCGCAGCGGGCCTGTACCAGACCGCGCAGATCATCAACCAGGCCGCTCAGATGTGCGCCCTGGCCGAGAGCATGGTCATCCAGATCATCAGCGAGGCGATCGAGGCGCTGATCGCCTCGCTCGCCATGGAGGTCGTGGTCAGCGTCCTGACGCTGGGTATCGGCGCCATCGCCAGTGCCATGATCGACGCAGCCGAGATCTCGGTCTTCATCGCCCGTGTCGCCAAGGTGTCCACCGAGCTGGCCAAGAATCTCGAGGAGCTGGTGAAGGCCCTCAAGGAGATGAGGTCCGCGATGAAGGCGGTCAAGAGTCTCAAGGATGCGCGGGAAGCCTACAAGTCGATCCAGAACGTCCGTAAGGTGGTCAAGGGCATTCGTGAGATGGAGGACGGCGGCGACAACCTGCTGAAGATAGCCAGGGACGCCAAGGAGGCCAGGTCGCTCGACGGCGTGGGCGAGAAGGTCGCGAAGTACGGAGCACGTGAGGCCGCGCACTACGTCGACTCCAAGGTGACGGACTGGGCCCAGGGCGAGTTCAAGCAGCATGTTCTCGGCGACAGCAAGGACGACCCGGTGTCCACCATCAATCCGCACGACCTCAAGTGGGGTGCCGACGAGGACCACGGCACCGGGCGCAAGGGGAGCCATGGCGCTGTCGTGAACAGCCTCCTGAGTACCGGCAAGGTCATCGGTGGGATGGCGAAGCCGGGCCTCGGCGTGGTGACGGGCGACATGAAGGACGAGACGAGCGGGCACCTCATCGAGGGCGCCTTGGAGGGCGAGGCCGGTCAGTACGTGCAGCACAACCCGCACTACTTCGGCAGCGGACTCGTGCACGACGTGGCCAACACCCCCGTCATCGGGGACAAGCTGCGGGAGAACGAGTACGTGAAGGGCGTGGCGGAGGGCGAGAACGACCCCGCGCCCTACCGCGTCAACAAGTCCCGCATCGAGGAAGCCTTCGGGTAAGCCTCGCGATCGCTACTGCGGTCACGGCCGAGGGGGCGCCGTGAGGACCGCGGTGTCCCCTCGGCCGTGACACGATCGCCTTGTCCCTCGCCGGGTTGTGGCTGGGCGTCCCCCGCGGCTGAGGTGCTGCGCTCGCTCTGCCAACTCCCGGCCGCTGCTCACCGGCTGGTGTAAACGACGAGTTTTTCCGGTTCGAGCTGTCCGTCGTCGTCGGCGGTCTCCGCGCGGAGCTGCTGAACGGGTGATCTTCCGACATAACTTCCGTCGCTGCCAAGCTCTCTGACTGAGCATCAGTAAATTGCTGTCGCGCCTCTGTACGCGGGGGTGCAGCTGTGGTGACATGGACGCGCCAAGTCTCCTCCCGAATCACCACCGCTCACAACACTGACGCATCCCACGGGATCCGTGGGCGATCGGAAGGGAAAGTCATGCTGTCACGCATGCTGGCCGTCGGCGGCGTCGCCGTGTCGCTGCTCGGCTCCTCGGGCTTCACATGGGGAATGACTCCGCCGCCGGACAAGATCGTCATCGACGTGGCGACCGTCAACGGCTCCGGCTGCCCGGCCGGTACCGCCGCCGTCGCGGTCTCGCCGGACAACACGGCCTTCACCGTGACGTACAGCGACTACCTCGCCCAGGTGGGCGTCGGCGCCAAGCCGACCGACTTCCGGAAGAACTGCCAGCTCGACCTCAACGTCCACGTCCCCCAGGGCTTCACCTACGCGATCGCCTCCGCCGACTACCGCGGCTACGCCCACCTGGAGCCGGGGGCCACCGGCGTCCAGCAGGCGAACTACTACTTCCAGGGACAGCCGCAGACCACCTCGAAGAGCCACCGGTTCAACGGCGGGTACGACAACAACTGGCAGGCCACCGACGCGGTCGACGTCGCCGCCCTCGTCTTCGCGCCCTGCGGTGAGGAGCGCAACTTCAACATCAACACCGAACTGCGGGTGAGTGCCGGCACCTCCGACCCGACGAGGACGACCAGCTTCATGACCATGGACTCCACCGACGGCAACATCAACACCACCTACCACCTGGCCTGGAAGCAGTGCCCCTGAGTTCCCCCCGGAACGCCTGGCGCGCCCTCCCCTCCGCACCCGGAGGGGAGGGCGCCGCCGCGTCCGGCGGCACGGACTCCGTGCGGCTGCCGTCACTGCGCTCCGGACCACAGCGCGGACCGCGGCTCGGCTGATAAGCACACCACATGGAGGAACTGGTGCGACTCAGCGAGATCGAGCAGACCGCGCCCGGCGGCGGGCAGTTGCTGGGAGCGGCCCACAAGCCGGCCCCGTGAGGCCCGGCGCCGCCGCGCCAGGCCATTGACGGGCGCACGCCCGCTCGGCCTGCGCCCTGCTCCGGACCGCGCGCCGAGAGCGTGCTGGGCGGCGCCGACGGGCCGTGAGCCCCCGCCACTTCGCGAGGCGCGACTGCCGGGGTTCAGGCGGTGTGCGCCGGGGGCCGCAGCGAGTCGAGGACTGCGCCGGCCTGGTCGGCCAGGGTCACCGCGACGAGACGGGCCTGGCGCGAGGGCACGGCGCCGGGCGTCGGTTCGAGCATGAAGCGGCCGACGTACTGGCCGTTGCCGAACAGTCGCAGCTCCACGTCCTGGTCGGGCAGGCCGAGACGGTCCGCGTCCCAGGGCCTGCGGCCGATGACGACGGAGCCGTCGTGCTCCAGGCGCGGCGGGTGGCCGAGCAGGGAGCCGTACTCGAACCGGCAGCCGCGCAACCGGAGCAGCTCGACCAGCTGGTCCTGGACGTGGTCGACCACGGTGATGGCCGAGTTGGCCGAGCGGGCGAGTACGGCGGTGGCGTGGATCCGGGCCAGGTAGTCGGCGTCGGTGATCGCGACGACCTGCAACCGGCTGGCGTGGAACGCCAGTTGGGAGACCGCCAGGCCGACGAGCAGCAGCAGGACGGCGGTGGTGAGGTCGGACGACTTGCTGATCGCGAAGCGCTCGTACGGCGGGGTGAAGAAGAAGTCGAACCACACGGCGGCGGACACCGCGGCGAGAGCCCCGGCCAGCCGGCGGCCCAGCGCGGCCACCGCCACGACCACCACCACCAGCAGCAGCAGTGCGACATCGGTGTTCGCCAGGCGGTCGCGAAGCGGCAGCAGCACCGCGCACAGGGCGGCCGGGCCGAGGACCGCCGCGACCAGCGAGAGCGTATCCCTGGTGAGATGCCGGAGCATGACGCACCTCCTGGCTTCCGGTGTAGCAGCCCGATGGCCCGGCGCAAGCGCTGAGCCCAACCGTTGACGCAGCCTTAGCGGTCGAGCGTGACCGCCCCGGCGCAGGCCCCTGACGGCCTAGGAAAGGTCACCATGTCGCGGCGCGCCGCCGGAGAATCGGCGTGACCGAGTGTGACCCCAGTAGTCGCGGAGCGTGGTCGACATGATGGACCTGGCCTATGTCGGTGTGACGGTGCTGTCGTTCGGCGTCCTTGCCCTGGTCGCCAGGGGGGTGGGGCGGCTGTGAACGGCCCGGCCGCCCGCAGCCGGCAGGCCGGTCCGGCCGGTCCGGAGCGGAGGAGGGGATGAGCGCGGACAACATCGTCGGGCTGGTCGTCTCGAGCGTCATCACGGTCTATCTGGTACTGGCGCTGATCCACCCGGAGAGGTTCTGAGGTGGCCCCCGGCCTCGCGGGCCTGCTGCAGGCGCTCGCCCTGGCGGCGGCGCTCGCGCTGTCGTACCGGCCCCTGGGCGACTACCTGGCGCACCTGCTGACCAGCCGGCGGCATCTGCGGATCGAACGGGGCCTGTACCGGCTGATCGGGGTCAACCCCGACTTCGACCAGACCTGGCGGGCATATCTGCGCGGAGTGCTCGCCTTCTCGGCCGTCTCGGTGCTCTTCCTCTACGCCTTCCTGCGGCTGCAGAACCACCTCTGGCTGTCGCTGGGCTTCCCCGGTGTGCCCGCGGCGACGGCGTGGAACACCGCGGTCTCCTTCGTCACCAACACCAACTGGCAGTCGTACTCGGGTGAGTCGACCATGGGCCACCTGGTGCAGATGGCCGGCCTGGCGGTGCAGAACTTCCTCTCCGCCGCCGTGGGCATCTCGGTGGCGGCGGCGCTGGTCCGGGGCTTCGGCCGCAGCCGGACCGACCGGGTGGGCAACTTCTGGGTGGACGTGGTCCGGGTGACGGTACGGCTGCTGCTGCCGGTGTCGGTGGTCTTCGCGATCGTCCTGGTGGCGGCCGGAGTGATCGAGAACCTGCACGCTCCCATGACCGTCACCACCCTGAACGGCGGCTCGCAGGCCGTCACCGGCGGCCCGGTCGCCTCGCAGGAGGTGATCAAGGAACTCGGTACCAACGGCGGCGGCTTCTACAACGCCAACTCCGCGCACCCGTTCGAGAATCCGAACCCGCTGACCAACTGGCTCGAGGTCTACCTGCTGCTGGTGATCGCCTTCGCGCTGCCCCGGAGCTTCGGCACGATGGTCGGCGACCGGCGCCAGGGCCATGCGATCGCCGCCGTGATGGCGCTGATCTGGATCGGCTCCGCCGGCCTGCTGACGCTGTTCGAGTGGCAGCACCACGGCAGCGCCCTGCGCGCGGCCGGTGCGGCGATGGAGGGCAAGGAGGTGCGGTTCGGCATCGCCGGCTCCACCCTCTTCGCCGCCTCGACCACGCTCACCTCGACCGGCGCGACCGGCTCCACACACGACTCGTACTCACCGCTGGGCGGCGGCGTGCTGCTGCTGGACATGATGCTCGGTGAGATCGCGCCCGGCGGCGCGGGGTCGGGCCTCTACGGCATGCTGATCCTGGCCGTCGTGACGGTGTTCGTGGCCGGGCTGATGGTCGGCCGCACGCCCGAGTACCTGGGCAAGAAGCTGGGCGGCCGGGAGATCAAGTTCGCCTCCCTCTACATCCTGACCACCCCGGCGATCGTGCTGGTCGGCACCGGTACGGCGATCGCCCTCAGGGCGGGGCGGGCCGGCATCCTGAACACCGGCCCGCACGGCTTCTCCGAGGTGCTCTACGCCTTCACCTCGGTGGCCAACAACAACGGCTCCGCCTTCGCCGGCCTCACCGCCACCAGCACCTGGTGGAACACCGCGCTGGGCCTCGCCATGCTGTTCGGCCGGCTGCTGCCGATGGTCTTCGTACTGGCGCTCGCCGGATCCCTGGCCGGACAGAGCCCGGTGCCGGTGACCGCCGGGACGCTGCCCACCCACCGGCCGCTGTTCGTGGGGATGCTCCTCGGCGTGGTCCTGATCGTCGTCGGGCTCACCTACTTCCCGGCCCTGGCCCTGGGACCGCTGGCGGAAGGGCTGCGCTGATGCCGCCGCCCACGCAACAGGCGCACCGGGTCTCGGCCGGGGTGCTGGACCCGAAGCAACTGCTGCTCTCCCTCCCCGACGCGCTGCGCAAGCTCGACCCCCGGGTGATGGTCCGCCACCCGGTCATGTTCGTGGTGGAGATCGGCGCGCTGCTCACCGTCTACTCGGCGGTCCGGCACCCCGGTGTGTTCGCTTGGGTGATCACCGCCTGGCTCTGGCTCACGGTGCTCTTCGCCAATCTGGCGGAGGCCGTGGCGGAGGGCCGGGGCAAGGCCCAGGCACAGACCCTGCGCCGGGCCAGGACCGAGGCCGTCGCCAGGCGGATCACCACGGCGTGGCACCCCGGCCTGGCCCGGCCGCCGGAGGAGACCGTGCGTGCGGCTCAGCTGCGGCTCGGTGACCACGTGATCGTGGAGGCGGGGCAACTCATCCCGGGTGACGGCGACGTGGTCGAGGGCGCGGCCTCGGTGGACGAGTCGGCGATCACCGGTGAGTCCGCCCCGGTCATCCGCGAGTCCGGCGGGGACCGCTCCGCCGTCACCGGCGGCACAACGGTGCTCTCCGACCGGATCATCGTGAGGATCACCTCCAGGCCGGGGGAGACCTTCATCGACCGGATGATCGCGCTGGTCGAGGGCGCCGCCCGGCAGAAGACACCCAACGAGATCGCCCTCGACATCCTGCTGGCCTCGCTGACCGTCATCTTCCTGCTCGCCGTCGTCACCCTGCAGCCGATGGCCACCTTCGCGGGCGACGAGCAGCCGATCGTGGTCCTGGTCGCGCTACTGGTGGCGTTGATCCCGACCACCATCGGCGCGCTGCTCTCCGCGATCGGCATCGCCGGCATGGACCGGCTGGTGCAGCGCAACGTGCTGGCCATGTCCGGCCGGGCGGTGGAGGCGGCCGGCGACGTCTCGACGCTGCTGCTGGACAAGACCGGCACCATCACCTTCGGCAACCGGCAGGCGGCGGAGTTCACCCCGGTCGGCGGTACCGACCTGCGCCGACTGGCCGACGCCGCACAGCTGTCCAGCCTCGCCGACGAGACCCCCGAGGGGCGCTCCATCGTCGTGCTGGCGAAGGAGCGGTACGGGTTGCGCGCCCGTACCCAGGCGGAGACCGGGCACGCCGAGTGGATCGGGTTCTCCGCGCAGACCCGGATGAGCGGTGCGGACCTGCAGGAGGACGGCGGTACCCGGCGGATCCGCAAAGGGGCGTTCGGCGCGGTCGTCCGCTGGGTGGAGGAGCACGGCGGCAGCCCCGGCGACGAGCTCGGTCCGCTCGTCGACGGCATCTCGGGGGCGGGCGGCACCCCGCTGGTGGTGGCCGTCCAGGACGGCGGCGAGCCGGCCCGGGTCCTGGGGGTCATCCACCTCAAGGACGTGGTCAAGCACGGCATCCGGGACCGCTTCGACGACCTGCGCCGGATGGGCATCCGGACCGTCATGATCACGGGGGACAACCCGCTGACCGCCAGGGCGATCGCGAAGGAGGCCGGGGTGGACGACTTCCTGGCCGAGGCCACCCCCGAGGACAAGATGGCCCTGATCCGGCAGGAGCAGGGCGCGGGGAAGCTGGTCGCGATGACCGGGGACGGCACCAACGACGCCCCGGCCCTGGCCCAGGCCGACGTCGGAGTGGCGATGAACACCGGGACCTCGGCGGCCAAGGAGGCCGGGAACATGGTGGACCTGGACTCCAACCCGACCAAACTGATCGAGATCGTCGAGATCGGCAAGCAACTGCTGATCACCCGAGGGGCGTTGACCACCTTCTCGATCGCCAACGACGTGGCCAAGTACTTCGCGATCATCCCGGCGATGTTCGCCGGCGTGTACCCGGGCCTGAGGCACCTGAATGTCATGGCGCTGCACAGCCCGACCTCGGCGATCACCTCGGCGGTCATCTTCAACGCGTTGATCATCGTGGCGCTGATCCCGCTCGCCCTGCGCGGCGTGCGCTACCGCCCCTCCTCGGCCTCCGCACTGCTGCGGCGCAACCTCGGCGTCTACGGCGTGGGCGGTGTGGTCCTGCCGTTCATCGGGATCAAGCTGATCGACCTCCTGGTGCAGTTCGTGCCCGGGCTGAGCTGACGACGGAAGGAGAGCCCACGTGCCGACGCCACTGCTGGTGCAGATCCGGCTGTACCTGGCCGCCCTGCGGCTGCTGCTCGTCCTCACCGTGATCTGCGGGCTGGCCTACCCGCTGCTGATCACCGGCTTCTCCCAGCTGGCCCTTGACGGGCAGGCCAACGGCTCGCGGCTGGAGCGGGATGGGCAGGTGGTCGGCTCTCGCCTGCTGGGCCAGACCTTCGACCTGCCCAAACGCAACCCCGCCGATCCCAAGGAGCCGGCCAGGCCAGATCCCAGGTGGTTCCAGCCACGGCCCTCGGCGGCGGGCAGCGGGTACGACCCGATCGCGTCGGGCGCCTCCAACCTCGGTCCCGACGACGTCGGCCTGACCACGACCGTCAGGGACCGCCGCGCGGCCGTCGCCGCCTTCGACGGCGTGACGCCCGAACAGGTCCCCCCGGACGCGGTCACGGCCAGCGGCTCCGGGCTCGACCCGCAGATCTCCCCGGCCTACGCCCACCAGCAGGTCAACCGGGTCGCAGCGGCCCGCGGTCTGGAGCCGGCGGTGGTCCGGCGGCTGGTCGAGGAGCACGTCCAGGGACGCGTCCTGGGTTTCCTGGGCCAGCCCCGGGTGAACGTTCTCGCCCTCAACCTCGCGCTCTCACGGCTCGGTTGAGCAGCGGACGGGTGCACCGAGGCGGGATCAGCAGCTGCGCAGCTCCGGTGTCTGGTTGAGGAGCTGGGCGCGCAGCGAGGTGAATTCCCGGTAGGCGTCGCCCTGTTCGGTGCCGGGGCGGAAGGCGGCCACGCGGTGGCAGTTCATGAAGGCGAGCCGCACGCCGAAGTGCCGCTCCAGGCTGCCGCGGATGGCGTTGCTGGCCAGGGCGCGCAGCAGCTGGGCGCGCTCCTGGTCGGTCGGAGTGGTGTTGTCGTCGGCGAACTCGGCGGTGGAGGAGCCGAGTTCGGTGCTTAGCCCGGCGACCACCCGATAGGCGTAGGGGAGCGAGGTGCGGACGGTCTCGATGAAGTCGGCCTCGTCGACCGTGCCGTTCTCGGCCTGGGCGAGGAGGGCGGGGGAGACGTCAAGTGACATGGCGGGATCCCTTCGGAGAAGCTTAACGAAGATGAAAACCATTAGCGATAGCCGCCGATGCTTTGTCAAGTTCCCTGCGAAGTGGGGTGGGGGCTCCTCGGGGTGCGCTCCGGCATCCGCGGCGAAGGTGCACCGAACAGGTGTCGCATCCAGCGGGGTTTGGCGTCCCGGAGTGGCGAGGAGATGCGGGGGTCATGGCATGCGGAACTGGAAAGCCGCTATGCTCGAAGGTCTGCGGGAGTAGAAATTCCTGCAGAAAACCCGGCAGTGACATTCTATCAACGGAGGCCAGCTTGTCAAGCGAGGAGATCGCCCGGGAGCAGGAGCACCTCTCGAGGGTCTACCGGCGGTTCGACGCCCTGCGGGAGCAGACGTCCAGCGGGCTGGCCGAGTTACTGCGGGCGTCCACCGCCGGAACCGCGCAGGCGCGGATCGAGCGTGACACCGCCCACGTGCGGCAGGCCGAGCGTCTCATCCAGCTGAACGCCGCCGAGCAGGGGCTCTGCTTCGGCCGGCTCGACGTGGAGGACGGCGAGTACCGGCACATCGGCAGACTCGGCATCCTCGACGACCGCCACGAGCCGCTGCTGATCGACTGGCGCGCGCCGGCCGCCCGGCCGTTCTACCTGGCGACCGCGGTCTCACCCTGCGGCGTCAGGCGCCGCCGCCACCTGCGGACGGACGGCCGGACAGTGGTCGCACTCCACGACGAGGTGCTCGACCCGGACCTGGCCGAGCACGCCCCGGACGGCCAAGTCACCGGCGAGGCCGCGCTGCTGGCCGCACTGAACGCCGGCCGGACCGGCCGGATGACCGACATCGTCGAGACCATCCAGGCCGAGCAGGACCGCATCATCCGCTCCGACCACCAGGGCATCCTGGTCGTCCAGGGCGGACCCGGCACCGGAAAGACCGCGGTCGCCCTGCACCGGGCGGCCTACCTGCTGTACGCGCACCGCGAGCGGCTGGCGCGGCGGGTCGTGCTGGTCATCGGCCCGAACGCCGCCTTCCTCCGCTACATCGGCCAGGTGCTGCCCTCCCTCGGAGAGACGAGCGTGCTGCTGTCCACCGTCGGCGAGCTCTATCCGGGCGTGGTCCCGGAGCGGACCGAGTCGCCCCGGAGCGCGGAGATCAAGGGGCGGTCGACGATGGCCGAGATGGTGGCGGCCGCCGTACGGGACCGGCAGTGGGTCCCCGAGGAGGTGCTGGAGATCGACCACGAGAACGAGGTGCTGCGGCTGGACCGGCAGACCTGCGTCCGGGTCCGGGAGCGGGCCCGCGAAACGGGTCTGCCGCACAACCTCGCCCGCCCGCTGGTGGTCCGGGAGATCGTCGATGTCCTCGCCCGCCAGTGGGCCGACCGCATCGGGGCCGATCTGCTCGGCGGCCCCAACCTGCTCGACGAGCAGGACGTCGAGGAGATCCGCCGGGAACTGCGGGAGAGCCCAGCGGTACGGGCCGCACTGGACGAGCTGTGGCCGGTGCTGACCCCGCAGCAGCTGCTCGCCGACCTGTTCAGCTCCGCGGAGCGCATCGCCTCCGCGGCGCCGGGACTCAGCGCGCAGGAACAGCGCCTGCTCCTGCGCCGGGCAGCGGGCGGCTGGGCGCCGTCCGACGCGCCGCTGCTGGACGAAGCCGCCGAACTGCTCGGCGAGGACGGCCGCGCGGCCCGGGCGCTCACCGAGCGGGAGCGGCGCGAACGCCTCGATTACGCGCAGGGAGTGCTCGACATCGCCATCGGCTCCCGCTCGACCGACCTGGAGGAAGGCCTG
Source organism: Kitasatospora sp. NPDC001175 (assembly GCF_053598215.1). Classification (NCBI taxonomy): domain Bacteria; kingdom Bacillati; phylum Actinomycetota; class Actinomycetes; order Kitasatosporales; family Streptomycetaceae; genus Kitasatospora; species Kitasatospora sp. NPDC001175. Next base: position 71,576 of record NZ_JBSFJU010000021.1, read on the forward strand.
GCGGAGGAGTCGCTGTCGGTCCACGACCTACTGGACGCCGGGCGGCTGGCCGAGCGGCACGAGGAGGCGGACCACCGGACGGCGGTGGAACGCGCGGCAGCCGACCGGACCTGGACGTTCGGGCACGTCATCGTCGACGAGGCGCAGGAGTTGTCCGAGATGGCCTGGCGGCTGCTCATGCGCCGCTGCCCCACCCGCTCGATGACACTGGTCGGCGATGTCGCGCAGACCGGGGACCCGGCCGGTACCACCTCCTGGCAGCGGGTGCTCGACCCGTATGCCGCCGGGCGCTGGCGACTTGAACGGCTGTCGCTCAACTACCGCGTGCCGGCCGAGATCATGGCGGTTGCCGCGGACGTACCGGTCGGCCTGGACGCGGCCTTCCAGGTGCCGCGGTCGGTCCGGGCCACCGGCGTCCACCCGCGGTGCTGGGAGGTCCGGTCGGCCGAACTGCCGTGGCGGCTGGGCGAGATCACGGCCAGGGAGGCCGCCGGGCTGGAAGGGCGGCGGCTGGCGGTGATCGTGCCCGAGGCGAGGCTGGTCGAGCTGGGCGACGCGGTGACCGCAGCCGTTCCGACCGCCCGGATCGGCGAGGACCCCCAGGCGCCGAGCCCGGTCGTGGTGCTCAGCCCGAAGCAGTCGAAGGGCCTGGAGTTCGACGCCGTCCTGGTGGTCGAGCCGGCCGGGATCGCCGACGGGTCGCCGCGGGGGCTCGGCGATCTGTACGTCGCGCTGACCCGGGCCACCCAACGGCTGGACGTCGTGCACAGCGGTGTGCTGCCCGCGGTGCTCGGACGCCTGGCCGACGGCCGCCCTGCCGATCCGGCTGACCTCGACTGTTAGGCTAGCGAAGCGTGAGCGCGAAGCCCCAGATTCCCAATGTCCTGGCCTCTCGGTACGCCTCGGCGACCCTGGCCCAGCTGTGGTCCCCCGAGCACAAGGTGGTCCTTGAGCGCCACCTGTGGCTCGCCGTCCTGAAGGCCCAGCAGGACCTGGGCATCGAGGTGCCGGCCGAGGCCGTCGCCGACTACGAGCGGGTGGTCGACCAGGTGGACCTCGGCTCCATCGCCGCCCGCGAGCGGGTCACCCGGCACGACGTGAAGGCCCGGATCGAGGAGTTCTGCGAGCTCGCCGGGCACGAGCAGATCCACAAGGGCATGACCTCCCGGGACCTCACCGAGAACGTCGAGCAGCTGCAGATCCGGCAGTCCCTGGAGCACGTCCGGGACCGTACGGTCGCCGTCCTGGTCCGCCTCGGCAGCCTGGCCGCGCAGCACGCGGAGCTGGTCATGGCCGGCCGTTCGCACAACGTCGCCGCGCAGGCCACCACCCTCGGCAAGCGCTTCGCGACCGTCGCGGACGAGCTGCTGGTCGCCTTCCAGCGCCTGGAGGAGCTGATCGCCCGCTACCCGCTGCGCGGGATCAAGGGCCCGGTCGGCACGGCCCAGGACATGCTGGACCTGCTCGGCGGCGATGCCGAGAAGCTCGCCGATCTGGAGCGCAGGGTGGCCGGCCACCTCGGCTTCGAGAACGTGCTCACCAGCGTCGGCCAGGTCTACCCGCGCTCGCTGGACTTCGAGGTGGTCACCGCCCTGGTCCAGCTCGCCGCGGCGCCCTCCAGCCTGGCCAAGACCATCCGCCTGATGGCCGGCCATGAGCTGGTCACCGAGGGCTTCAAGGCCGGCCAGGTCGGCTCCTCGGCGATGCCGCACAAGATGAACACCCGCTCCTGCGAGCGCGTCAACGGCCTGGCCGTGATCCTGCGCGGCTACGCGTCGATGACCGCCGAGCTGGGCGGCGACCAGTGGAACGAGGGCGACGTCTCCTGCTCGGTGGTCCGCCGGGTCGCGCTGCCGGACGCCTTCTTCGCCTTCGACGGCCTGCTGGAGACCTTCCTGACCGTGCTCGACGAGTTCGGCGCCTTCCCGGCCGTCGTCGAGGCCGAGCTGGACCGCTACCTGCCGTTCCTGGCCACCACCAAGGTGCTGATGGGCGCGGTGCGGGCCGGCGTCGGCCGGGAGACCGCGCACGAGGTCATCAAGGAGCACGCGGTGGCCTCCGCGCTGGCGATGCGCGAGGGCGCCCGCGAGAACGCGCTGCTGGACCGGCTCGCCACCGACGGCCGGATCCCGCTGGACCGCGCCGAACTGGACGCGCTGCTCGCCGACCGGCTCTCCTTCACCGGTGCGGCCGGTGCGCAGGTCGCCGAGGTGGTCCGCCGGGTGGAGGCCGTCGCGGCCGCCCACCCCGCCGCGGCGAAGTACGCGCCCGGCGACATTCTGTGACGGGTCCGCTCGCGGATCCGAGGTGAAAGGGCCCCGCTCCGGCGGGGCCCTTTCGCGTGTCGTCGGGATAAGGACGCCTACGATGCACGTGAACCGGACAGAGGGAGATGTTTCATGCGGGCGCAGCGAGCGGGCTTGTGGCAGGGGCGGACCAGGACGGCGCGCATAGTACGCGCGGGTGCGCTGCTGGCGGTGACCGCGCTCGTCACCACCGGCTGCTCCGAAGGGGACCACAAGCCGGTCCCCGCGCGCGAGGTGCACGAGTCCTCGGCCCCCGGACAGCTGAGCATCAAGACCGGGAGCACGGAGGACATGCCCGCGATCACGATCACCGGAGCCACCGTCCACCCGGGTGCGAACGGGGAGGGTGAGCTGGCGATGGTGGTGCGTGACGACAGCACCATCGCCGAGCACCTGGTGATGGTCTCGTCCACCGCGATGGGCCGCGCGGTGCTCAAGCAGCCGGGTGGCGCCGGGACCGTGCCGCCGGTGGGGGTGGCGCTGTCGCCGGGCAAGCCCGCCGCCTTCGGGACGGCGGACGGGTACCACGTGGTGCTGCAGAACCTGAACATTCCGAGCGGTGCGAAGGAGCTGCCGGTGTCGGTGCTCTTCGCCCGGCTGGGCCTGGTGCAGATGAAGGCGGTCGTGGGCTGACGCGGGCCGGGGCCGTCGGCATGCCGATCGCGCACTCGTGACCCCGGGCCCGCTCCGGCGGGGCGGCCGCTCAGGGCGACTCCGGTTCGTGGCCGGGATCGATCGGGGGATGGGTCGGGGCGCAGTACCACTCGCAGTCCGGCTCGGCCCGCGGGCGGTCCGGGGCGAGGGCGTCGCCGCGGACCGTGGTCAGGGCCAGCAGACCGCCCGCGGTGAGCAGGGCGGCGCAGATCAGCATCGCGGTACGGAACCCGGCGTCCACCTCGCTCGGCACCCGGTAGGCATCGCCGCTCAGACCGGAGAGCGCGGGCAGGGCGGCGACCGCGAGCAGGCCGGCGGCCCGGGCGGCGGCGTTGTTCACCCCGCTGGCGATGCCGGCCCGGCGTACCTCGACGGCCGCCAGGACGGTCGCCGTCAGCGGTGCCACCAGGGTGGTCATCCCCAGGCCCAGCAGCACCACGGCGGGCAGCACGTCGGCCCAGTACGAGGCACCCGGGCCGATCCGCAGCATCAGTAGGACGCCGCCCGCGCAGAGCAGCGGCCCGACGAAGAGCGGGATCCTGGGCCCGATCCGGCGGCCCAGCTTCCCGGCTTGGCCGGAGAACGCCAGCATCAGCAGGGTGGTCGGCAGCAGGGCGAGTCCCGCCATCAGCGGTTCGAACCCGGCCACCGTCTGCAGCTGGACCATCAGCAGCAGGAAGATCCCGCTGAACGCCCCGTACACGCAGAGCGTCACCAGGTTGACCGCCGTGAACAGGCGGGAGGAGAACAGCTCCAGCGGCAGCATCGGCTGCGGGTTGCGCCGCTCCGCCCGCACGAAGAGCACGCCGAGCAGGAGGCCGACCGCGCCGGCGATGCCGGACAGGCCGCGGCCGCCCTCGGTCAGCGCGTACGTCACCCCACCGAGGGCGAACGCGGCGAGCACCGCGCCCCGGACGTCGAAGCGGCCGGTGGCGGACTCGTCCCGGCTCTCGGGGACATGACGGAGCGTCACCCAGATGACGACCGCGGCCAGCGGTACGTTCAGCAGGAAGATCCAGCGCCAGCCGGGCCCGCCCACCAGCCAGCCGCCGAGGAACGGCCCGACGGCGGCCGACACCCCGCCGAGCCCCGACCAGACGCCGACGGCCCCCGAGCGGTCGTCGGGACGGAAGGACGCCTGCAGCATCGCGAGCGAGCCGGGGGTCAGCAGAGCGCCGCCGATGCCCTGCAGGGCGCGGGCGATGATCAGCAGCTCGATGCCGGGCGCGGCCGCGCAGGCGGCGGAGGCCGCGGCGAACCAGCAGACGCCGATCAGGAAGACCCTGCGCCGGCCGTAGCGGTCACCGAGCGAGCCGCCCAGCAGGATCAGGCCGGCCAGGGTGAGAAGGTAGGCGTTGACCGTCCACTGGAGGGCCGCCAACGAGGCACCGAGGTCGGCGCCGATCCGGGGGAGCGCGACGTTCACCACCGTGCCGTCGAGCAGCGCCATACCGGAACCGAGGGCCGTTGCGAGAACTACCCACCGGCCCTGTGCGGTGCCCAGGCGCAGGGTGCCGGCGGTGTCATCCGTGGTCACGTCCCGATCCTCCGCCAGTACGGGGGCCGGCGCACCCCCGCGTGGCGCGGTTTTCCCGGAATTCCGCCGGTCACGGTGCGGCCGTACCTATCCGACGGCTGGTCCCCGCCGGGCGCCGTCGCCCAGCAATTCCATGACCGTGCCGATCACTTGCCCGTGCGCGGCCTCGTTCACCCCGAGCGGGCTCCAACCCGCCAGCCGGGCCGCGTCGAGCAGTTGCTCCAGCGGCTGCGGTGGGACGCGGTCGGTGCTCCGCCGTCTGCGCTGGGCCCGCCGCTCGTGCTCCACGGCCGGCCAGAGGACGCTCAGTTCGCCTCCGGTTTCCAGGACTTGGTCGGTTCGCTCGGCCATCCCGGCCGGCGGCCAGCGGCGGGTGGTCTCGACCCGGCTGATGTGCGAGTCGTGGTAGCCGAGCCGGCGGCCGAGCTCCGCCTGGCTCAGCCCGCGCAGGCGGCGCCAGTGCCGCAGCCGGTCGCCGAACCTGGCGTGCGCGGAGGCCGCCGACTGCCGCTCGTACAGAGGGAGTCCGGGCGTGTGCGGGCTGGGGGACACGGGACCTCCAGTGGGGTGGACGGACCGTCAGGAGCCTCGCAGCGGGTTGTCATGGACAGATATCCCCGGAATGTCCAGCCGGTCAAACCGCCCTGCCCGCAAGGGGGTTCGGGGTGGGGGCAACCGTGCGCCGTCCGTACCCCGGGGGCGGTCGTGGGCCAAGGGTACGGACGGCGGTGCCAAAGAGGCGGTCCGATCAGGCGGTGAGCCGGGCGCGCAGCGCGTCGACGGTCTCGTCCTTGAGGCCCAGGCCGGCCCGGACGTAGCTCTCGACGTCGCCCCACACGTCGGTCATGGTCCCGATCGCCGCCTCCAGGTAGGACGGGTGGACGCCGATCACGGCGTCGGCGATCTCCGGGTCGCCGCCGGCGCTGGTGAAGGCCGCGACCTGCGGGGCGAAGGCCGCGCGCACCGCCGGTCCGGCGGCCAGGTACTCGGCCAGCACGGTCCGCCGGTCCGCGCCGAGCAGCAGCAGGATCAGGCTGGCGCCCCAGCCGGTACGGTCCTTGCCCGCCGTGCAGTGGAAGAGCACCGGACCGCCCTCGGGCCGGGCGAGCGCGGTCAGCAACTGCTTGTACGCGGCACGGGCGGAGGCGCTGGTGACGAAGCCGCGGTAGTCCTTCTCCAGCGCCTGCCGGGCCCGGCCGCCGCCGAGGGTGCGGTTGGCCGTGGCGGGGTCGGCCATGGCGGCGCCGAGCCGGTTGGCGGCGCCCGCGCCGGAGGTGTCCGCCATCACGTCCGCGACCAGCAGGTTCGCCCCGGCCGGGACCCGGTCGGGGCGGGAGGCGCGTTCGAAGGCCGTCCGGAGGTCCACCACGGTACGGATGCCGAGCGCCGCGACCGCGGGATCGCCCCGCGGGTCCAGCCGGTCCAGCTGGCCGGAGCGGAAGGCGGTTCGGGGGCGCACCCGGCCGCCGTTGGGCAGGGATATACCGCCGAGGTCCCTGAGGTTGGTGACGGTTGCGGACTCGACGACCTGGGAGTTCGGCATGGCAACCTCCTGTGCGCGATGGTCTCGCTGCACGCGATGGATCCGATGGGAGCGATGTGGGTGCCGGGCGGTGTCCGGGGCGCCCGGCGTTCGTGCCGGCGTGACGCGGGATGCCGGACACCCCGGGGTGCCGGTCGGCACGGTTCCCGGGCGACGTGGCGCCGGACCGGGCCGGGTCCCTCTGCAGGGCACTGACCAGCCTCGTCAGCACCGTAGGCCGACCATGGCGCGGACGCGCGCGGAGTACGTCCGGTCGGTCTGATCCGGTACCTCCGGCAGGTGGGTGGGGGAGCACCCGGGCGCACTGGGGCAGCCCGGGGGCGCACGCCCGGTGCGGAGCCGGTGGCGGATTGCCCGGACCGCCCGTCGGACGGCAGGGTGTGCATGGCCCCACAGCAGGTGGGCGGACGGAGGGGAATCCAACCCGTTATGGCACCCAAGATCCTGATCATCACCGGCGACGCGGCGGAGTCGCTGGAGGTCCTCTACCCGTACCAGCGGCTGCTGGAGGAGGGCTACGAAGTCCACATCGCGGCGCCGGCGCGCAAGAAGCTGCAGTTCGTGGTGCACGACTTCGTCGAGGGCTTCGACACCTACACCGAGAAGCCCGGCTACACCTGGGACGCCGACACCGCCTTCGCGGAGGTGGATCCGGCGCAGTACGCCGCCCTGGTGCTGCCCGGCGGCCGGGCCCCCGAGTACCTGCGCAACGACGCCGAGGTCAAGCGGATCGTGGCCCACTTCTTCGAGGCCGACAAGCCGGTCGCCCAGATCTGCCACGGGCCGCTGATCACCCTGGCCGCCGGCTCGCTGGCAGGCCGCCGCAGCGCGGCCTACCCCGCGTTGGAGCCGGACGTGAAGGCGGGCGGCGCCGACTACCGGGACGGTGACGCGGTGGTGGACGGCGTCCTGGTCTCGGCCCGGGCCTGGCCGGACCACCCGGGCTGGATGCGCGCCTTCGTCGAGGTCCTCCGCGAGAAGGCACCGGTCGACTGACGGGCGGTTCCGGTCGGGCAGCGCCCGTCGATGGCCTGCTGTGACGTCAACTCGCCCCACAGGGCTCGGGTTACCGCTGACGGTGGCTGCCCCGAGCGGCGGCCGGGGGCCGCGCGGCCGGCACGCCAGGGAGGAGTGCGGCCCCGCGCCGGGCGCCGCCTTGCCGGGCGCTCGGTGCGAAGCGGCGCTCCGCGAAAGGCATCGGTGTCGGTCAGCGGCGCGTCCTGGGTGCGGCGGTACCGTCGCCGCTATGCATGTCGTCATCGCCGGTGGACACGGCCAGATCGCCCGTCGCCTGGAACGCCTGCTCGCGGAGCGCGGCGACACCGTGACCGGGCTGATCCGCAAGCCCGAACAGGTCCACGACCTGGAGTCGCTGGGCGCACGGGCAGTCGTCTGCGACCTGGAATGGACCCCGGCGGCCGATCTCGCCAAACACCTGCACGGCGCCGACGCGGTGCTCTTCGCCGCAGGCGCGGGCCCGGCCAGCGGCAGCGCGCGAAAGGAGACCGTCGACCGGGCCGCCGCCGTCCTGCTCGCCGACGCCGCGGGCCTCGCCGGGGTCGGCCGCTACCTGATGATCAGCACCATGGGCCTGGACCGCGCCGACGACCCGGGTACCGAACCGGAGTTCGCCGCCTACCTCCGGGCCAAGGCCCTCGCTGAGGATGAACTGCGCCACCGCGACCTGGCCTGGACGATCCTGCGGCCAGGCCGCCTGACGGACGAGCAGGGCAGCGGGCTGGTCCACCTGGCCGCACCACCGCTGCCCAGCGGCTCCGTACCGCGCGACGACGTCGCCCAGGTGCTGCTCGCCCTCCTGGACACCCCGTCCTCGGCCGGGCGCACCCTCGAACTCACCTCGGGCCGCGAGTCGGTGGCCGAGGCCCTCCGAACGGTGCTCTCCACCGGCTGACCGCGACCGCCGGACTCATGCCGACCCGATGCGCGTGCCCGAACGCCGGGTCGTCCCGGTTCGAGGGGAGGGGACGGAGCCGTCCGGGGGTGGGGTGCGACGGCCGGTGAGGAGGGTCAGGATGAGCGCGAGGGTGACCAGGGCGGTGCAGGCCAGGACGGCGTGCCAGTACGCGGCTCGGGGGTCGGCGCCCGTACCGGCCGAGCCGTGCAGGTAGATGCCGGAGACCGCGGAGACCGCGACGGCGCCCGCGATCCGCTGCGACATCTGCAGGATCCCGCCCGCGACTCCCGCCGCCCGGGCCGGAGCGTGCCGCAGCACCGCGGCCTGGTTGGGTGAGACGGAGAGCCCGGAGGCCGCGCCCGAGCAGAGCTGACCCGCCGCCAGCAGGAGCGGCAGCCAGCCCGTCGGCGCGTACCGCCCGGCCAGGCCGCTCAGCAGCAGCGAGAGGACGGCGAGCGCGAGACCGAGCGCCACCACGTGCCGTCCGATCCGCTGCACCACCCGCCAGGCGACCGCCGAGGCACCGGCCATCGCCAGGGCCGAGGGCAGGGTGACGGCAGCCGCGGCGAGCGGCGAGAGGCCGAGTCCGTCCTGCAGGAACATCACCAGCACCAGTGAGGCGGCCAGCGAGGAGCCGAACTGGCCCATGGCCACCACCGTTCCCAGTGCGTACGGCGTCGAGCGGGCCAACGCCGGGTGCAGCAGCGGGCGGTGGCCCGCCGCTGCGTACCGGCGCTGCCAGAGAAGGAAGACCCCGGTGAGCGCGGCGGCCGCCAGTGCCCACAGCGACTTGCCGGTGGCGTCGGACGGTTGGATGAACGGCAGCATCACCGCCAGCGTCATCGCGCCCACCAGCAGCAGGCCGACCGGGTCCAGGTCGGTCCGGCCCGCCCGGCGACGGGGCGGCGGCAGGTGGCGCACCGCCAGGATCAGGGTGGCCAGACCGGAAGGCGTACTGACCAGGAACGCCAGCCGCCAGCCCCAGTCGGGGCCGGCCACGGCGATCAGGGCACCGCCGAGCGGTGGTCCGAGCGCGATGCCCACCGCGCAGACCACCTGGTAGAGGCCGAGTGCCCGGGTGCGTTCCGGACCGGTGAAGACGTCCTGGATGGTCCCGATCATCTGCGAGTTGACCAGGCCGGCCCCGGCACCCTGCAACAGCCTCAGCGGTACCAGCAGTTCGGGTATCGGCACGGTGCTCGCCAGCAGCCCGGCCGCGAAGAACACCGCGATGCCCGCGACGAAGAACGGCTTGCGGCCGCGCTCGTCACCGAGCCGGCCGCCGGGTATCAGCGCGAGCCCGAAGGCCAGTGAGTACCCGGCGACCAGCCACTGCACCTGAGTGGCACCGGCGTGCAGCGAGCTCCGCAGCGCCGGTACCGCGATGTTGAGAACCGAGTTGTCCAGCATGGTGGTGAGGCCACCGGCCAGACAGACCGTCAGCACCTTCCTGCTGGCCGCGTTCAAGGCCGTACCGCCAGGACCGGACACCGTGCCGACTCGGCGGACCGGGCCGTGGGACGGTTTTGGGTGGTCTCGGGTTGTCTCATGTCCGGAGGATATTCCTCGATCCGGCAGGCGGAACCGGGCCGGATCGGTGATGGTGCGTCACTGCGTTCGGTGGAGCGGGCGTCAGCCGCCGGTGACACCGTCCGTCCGCTCCCGCAGCAGATCGGCGTGCCCGAGGTGGCGCGCGTACTCGGTGATCATGTGTAGGTAGATCAGGCGCAGCGAGAGGACCTCGCCGTCGTGCGTACAGGTGTCGTCCAGCTTCGCGCCCGCGACGACGGCGTCCGCCAGACGGCACTCCTCGACCAGCCGGGCGTAGTCCTCGGCGGCGCGGGCCGGGTCCAGCTCGGCGAAGTCGGCGGCCTTGGAGTCGGCGGTGTCGTGCAGCCGCTCCACCTGTTCACCCGCGAACCGCTCCCGGAACCAGATCCGTTCGACCTTGGCCATGTGCCGCAGCAGTCCGAGCAGGGAGAGGTTCGACGGGGGTACGGTGCGGCCGGCGAGCTGCTCGCCCGTCAGGCCGGCGCACTTGTGCAGCAGGGTGGTGCGCTGCCAGGCGAGATAGCCCTCGAGCATCTCGCGTTCGCCGGCGACCAGAGAGCCCGCGACACGGGTGACTTCAGGAACTGTCCAGGTCATCCGATGATGATCCCGCTCTCCGGGGCCGCCTCGCGACCCCTTTTCGGCGGAGATCCGACGTGCGGGGAAGCTCAGGTACGGCCGCGGAGTTCGCTGACCACCGCCCAGGCGACCGAAACCAGCGGGACCGCCACAACGGCACCGATCACGCCCGCGAGTACCGCCCCGGCCGTCACCGACAGCGCGATCGCCACCGGGTGGATCCGGACCGCCCAGCTCATCACCAGCGGGTGCAGCAGGTGCCCCTCGATCTGGCCGATCACCACGATCAGGCCGAGAACGATCAGCGCGGTGACCGGCCCCCGGGTCGCGAGGGCCACCACCGCGGCGATCGCCATCGCGATCGGGGACCCGACCAGCGGAACCAGGGTGGCGAAGAACTCCAGCAGCGTCAGCGGCAGGGCCAACGGCACCCGGAGCGCCCACAGCGCCAGCCCGACCAGGACGGCGTTGCTGGCCGCCACGATGACGATGCCCCGGGTGTAGCCGGCGAACGTCCCCCAGGCCACCCGACCGGCCCGCGAGCAGGTCGTGCGGCTGCCGGCGGGCAGCTGGCGCAGGCACCAGCCCCACATCCGGTCACCCGAGTAGACGAAGAAGACCGAGAGGAACAGCGCCAGCGCGGCGATCGTGGCCGCCTCCACCAGCCGGCTGGCCCCGGTGACCGCCGTGGTGATCAGCATGGACCGGTGCCTGGAGAGAAAGTCGGCGATCTTCCCCTGCAGACCGGCGACCGTCGTGGGGTCGATGTTCAGCGGCGGCCCCTCCAGCCACTGCTCGATCCGCCCGATCCCGCCGTGGAACTCCCTCCCGAGCTGTGCCGACTGACTCGCCACCACCTCCCCGACCAGGGTGAACAGACCGGCCAGCAGCAGGACGGCGCCCAGCAGGGCGATCAGCACCGCGAGCGACCGGGGCACCGCCCGGTCCAGTAGATCGGCCACCGGCCGAAGTACGGAGGTCACCACCAGAGCCAAGAAGATCGCGACGGCCGGCAGCTGGAGCCGCTCCAGTACGGTGAACGCGGCGTAGCCCGCCACCCCGAGGACCAGCAGCCGCCACGCGTACCCGGCCGCCCGGCGCAGTCCGGGGGAGACCACCCCTTCGCCCCGGACGTGCGGGGCCGGGGCGTGCGGGCGCACCGGTCGGGTGACGGGCCGCCGGACCGGGCCGCCCTGCCGCGCGCGGCGGCGCGGCCGGGCGGTCCCCGCGTCCGTGTCCCGGCGGCGGTCCGGCGGTGGACCGGACGGGCGCCCGTCGTCCGGGGTCACCGTGCGGCGCCCGGGTGCGAACGGCCATCGTCGGGGCCGTGCTCCGGCCCGGTCCGCAGAGCGCTCGCGCCGGCGCCCCGTGCCGGGGGACGGCCGCGGGCCAGGTCCGTCCGGCGGGGCGTATGCCTCCCCGGCGTTCCGGGCGCCGGGGAAAGCCGGCTCACCACCTGTCCCGCTGACACGGGCGAGTCGGCTTCGCCGCCGCCGTGAACGGCGGAGCACTGCCGACGATCCCGGTAGCGCGCGACCACCGCCGCACGGGTCACCTGCGCGACGGAGGGGGACGCCTGACGGTTCGTACCGGGTGACGCCGGGACGCCCGGTGCGGCCGAGGTGTTCCTCCTGCCCGCCGTCCGTGGCGCGGCGGCGCAGCCCGCCAGCAGCGAGCCGGTCGCGGCGGCCAGCAGCCGTCGGCGAGAGATGGGCATCCGGACCTCCCAGTCCCGAACGAGTCCCCCGGAACGAGCTACCGTTCGGCGCCGCGCGGCCGGGGCCTCGCCTCGGCCCGGAACCGGGGGGCTCCGGGGGCACCGGCTCTCCGAGCCCCACCGCGGCACGCTCGACCACCGCGGCCCCGTCCGGAGGGACATCACGGGTGCCGGCATCGGTGAGCAGGTACTCCTCCTCGACACCGACGGCCTGCCGGGTGACCGCCCTGAGGTGTGTGGTGGTCCGGACGCGGCGTTCATCGCCGTGGCCCCGGCCGTTCGGGGAACCGGACCGCGATCCGGCGCGGGAGTTGAGTCACTGTCCGCTCGGTCTCGGTCGGCTGCTCGGTCACGGGACCACGCTAGGCAGGTCGCGCGGCATCCGCACCCGCGCTCCCAGGGGGTCTTGCACCGGTCGGCGGACAGCCTACGGGGCCGTTGCCCCACCGCGTCCGCACCGGTCGGCCGGCGGCGGCCGGGGTACCCCCAACGGCCTAGCGACACGTCCGGGCGGACCGGATGGACGTGCAAGCCGGTCGGCCGCCCGGCAGCATGGTCCAGCAGTGCCGTGCCCGAAGCCGGTCCGGGAGATCCGTCGCCGTGACGGCCCGACTCTGCGGTGGAGGCCCGGTCCGCCTCGGTGGGCGGGCGGGCAGCGCGGTTCGCAACGAGAATCCGAAGTCGAGGGCACCGTCGACGACCCCGCACCCGCCCCGTCCGGTGGTCACCGGCCGTCCTCCACCACGATCCGGCCGCCGAGCCAGTCGGTTCACTCTCGTCGGCCTTGCGCATCTGACCGCCCAACACCGAGAGAGCCCCGATGATCCCTCCGCCAGCCCCGCGCCCCGCCCCCCGCCCCCCGGCCACGGCCGCCCGGGGGTGCAGCGCATGAGCGCCGAAACCAGCCCCCCGCCTGGCAGGAAGGCGGGCGCGCCCTCGGGCACGAGTACGAGTGCGGACGCGCCGGGTTCCAGGGCCAATCCCGACAACAAGTGGGAGGCGGCAGCCGACTGGACCGACGGCCGGCTCGGCATCTACTCCCTCGCCAAGGCCAATCTGCGCAAGATCTTTCCGGATCACTGGTCGTTCATGCTGGGCGAGATCGCGCTCTACACCTTCGTCATCATCATCCTGACGGGGGTGTGGCTGACGCTCTTCTTCGTCCCGAGCATGGGCGAGACCGTCTACCACGGGAAGTACCTGCCGCTGAACGGCATCCGGATGTCGGAGGCGTACTCCTCGACCCTGGACATCAGCTTCGACATCCGCGGCGGCCTGCTGATCCGCCAGATCCACCACTGGGCGGCGATCCTCTTCGTCGCGTCGATGTACGTCCACATGATGCGGGTCTTCTTCACCGGGGCCTTCCGCAAGCCGCGCGAGCTCAACTGGCTGTTCGGCGCGGGTCTGCTGATCCTCGGGATGTTCGACGGCTTCATGGGCTACTCGCTGCCGGACGACCTGCTCTCCGGTACCGGTCTGCGGTTCATGGAGGGCGCGATCCTGGCGGTGCCGATCATCGGTACGTACCTGATGTTCTTCCTCTACGGCGGGCAGTTCCCGGGGACCGCGATCATCCCCCGGCTGTTCACCGTCCACGTCCTGCTGATCCCGGGCATCATGCTGGGGCTGCTGGTGGCCCATCTGATCCTGGTCTTCTACCACAAGCACACCCAGTGGGCGGGTCCCGGACGCACCGAGAAGAACGTGGTCGGCATGCCGCTGATGCCGGTCTACATGGCCAAGGCCGGCGGGTTCTTCTTCCTGGTGTTCGGCATCGTCTCGGCGATCTCCGCGATCGCCACGGTCAACCCCATCTGGCGGTACGGCCCGTACCGGCCCGACCAGGTGTCCACCGACGCCCAGCCCGACTGGTACATGGGCTACTCCGAGGGGCTGATCCGGCTGATGCCGGGATGGGAGATCCGATTCCTGGGGCACACGCTGAACCTGGGCGTGTTCATCCCGCTGGTGGTCTTCCCGCTGGTGCTGCTGTCCATCTGGCTGTACCCGTTCTTCGAGAACTGGGTGATCGGTGACAAGCGCGAGCACCACATCCTGGACAAGCCGCGCAACGCGCCGGTGCGGACCGCGTTCGGCGCCGCCTGGATGGGCCTGTACGTGGTGCTGCTGGTCGGCGGTGGCAACGACCTGTTCGCCACGCACTTCCACATGTCGCTCAACGCGATCTCCTGGGCCTGCCGGATCGGCTTCTTCGTGGTCCCGGTGGTGATCTTCTACATCACCAAGCGCTGGTGCCTGGGCCTGCAGCGCCGTGACCGGGAGAAGGTCCTGCACGGCCGGGAGAGCGGCATCATCGTGCGGAAGCCGCACGGCGAGTTCATCGAGGTGCACGAGCCGCTGACGCCCGAACAGCGGTACACGTACACCGCGTACGAGCAGTACGCCCCGATCGAGCTGCCTCCCGAGGTGGACGAGAACGGGGTCGCCCGCAAGCCGAGCCGGACGGACCGGCTGCGGGCCAGGTTGTCGAAGTACTACTTCGGCTCGTACGGCCAGATCGCCAGGCCGAGCGCCGAGGAGTACCGCAAGGTGACCAGCGGCCATCACTGACCGCCGAGTTCGCGTGAGGGTCCGTCGTCCGTGACGGGCCCTCACGCGTCGGGTCAGCGGCCCGGGGTCACCGCGGGGCGGAGCGGGGCGCCGGGGCGGTCGGGGGCGCCGGGGTTTCGAGCAGGGCCGCGAGGTCGGCCGCGGTCTGCTGCTCATCGGCGAGGACCGACTCGATCAGCCGGCGGCTGGCCGGGTCGTGGTCGCCGAGCCAGCCGGCGATCTGGCGATAGGTGGGGACGACGACGCGGGCGGCCAGCAGGTTCTGCTCCAGCATGGCGCGCAGCGCGGCGTCGTCCGCGGTGGAGTAGTCCGTCTGGGCGCGCTGGGCGAGGGTCGCCGGGTCGAAGTTGGGCTGCCCGCCGAGCTGGACGATCCGGTCGGCCAGCGCGACCGCGTGGCGCATCTTCCGGTCGGCCTGGGCCTCGAAGAGCGCGCCGGCGGGGGCGGTACCCTGCGCCAGGATCGCCTGCCGGGTGCAGCGGAGCCAGCCGACCACCTCCGCGGCCACCACGTTGTTGAGGACGCTGATCACCCGTTCGATGTCCGGCCCGTACGCGCTCCGTACCGGTCCGGCGTCGATGGTCCGTTGGGCCTCTCGGCGGATCCGGTCCACGTCCAGGGCCAGGCTGGCGGTCATGGGCGTCCTTCCTTCGCGGGGTCGGGCGGCGGTGTTTCGGGCGGGTGCCGGTGCGGGCCGGGGGGTCGGGCCGGGGCCGCCGAGGTCATGGCAGAAGGTATGTCCGGGTGTCCGCCGTCGAAACCGGACGGCGCCGGATGAGCGGGCCCCGTCGGCGGAGCGGCTGCCGCCGGGCTCGTCCGTGCGCACGCTTGATACGGAAGTCCCCTCGGCAGTGAGGGGGCTCGGAGAGGAGCGAGTCGCCATGGTCACGCTGCAGGGACTCACCGTCGCCTTCCTGGTCGCCCGGCAGGGGGCGGAGCAGCGCGAGCTGACCGGGCCGTGGCAGGCCGTCCTGGAGGCCGGCGGCACGCCCAGGCTGATCTCGACCGGGCCGGGGCGGATCCAGGCCTTCAGACACCTCGACAAGGCGGACACCTTCGCGGTGGACGTCACGGTCGCGGAGACCACCGCCGAGCCCTACGCCGGACTGGTGCTGCCCGGTGGTGTGGCCAACCCGGACTTCCTGCGCCTGGACCGGGCGGCCGTGGACCTGGTGCGGGACTTCTTCGTCCGGGGGAAGCCGGTCGCGGCGATCTGCCACGCCCCGTGGCTGCTGGTGGAGGCCGACGTGGTCCGCGGCCGTACGCTCACCTCCTGGCCGAGTCTGCGGACGGACCTGATCAACGCGGGGGCCACCTGGGTCGACGAGGAGGTGCGGATCTGCGCCGATGGCCCGAACACCCTGATCACCAGCCGCAGGCCGGCCGACCTGCCGCTGTTCGAGGACGCCCTGGTGACCGTGCTCGCCCGGGAGCGCCGGGGTCGCTGACGGTTGCGGCGAGGTGGCGGAGCGGTCAGCCGTTGGGTGCCTGGTCGAGTCGCTGCGCGGCCGGGCTCAGCCGCCCTGGTGGACGCGGGTCAGCAGGGCGTGCAGCTGGGCGCGCTCCGGCTCGGTGAGCGGGGCCAGGACGGCGTCCTGGACGGCGTTGGCCTCGGCGGTGAGGGCGGCCAGCGCGCTCCGTCCGGCGGGGGTGAGCGTGACCGAGACGCGTCGGCGATCGGTCTGGTCGCGGTTGCGTTCGACCTGTCCGGCCGTGGCCAGCTCATCGACGATCTTGACCATGTCGCTCGGGTCGATGCCGAGCCGGGCGGCGAGGTCGCGCTGCGCGTGCGGGCCGAAGTCGGCGAGGGCGGCGAGTACCGCCATGTGCCACAGGCGCTGCCCGTGCTCGGCCAGCCGTTCGGCGAGCCGGGTGCGGGCGGTCTTGCCGACCTTGGAGAGCAGGTAGGTGGTCAGCGCGGTCAGGCTCGGCGGGGTCTCGGTTTCGCTCACGGACATATTGTAGGCTCACCCCAATGATGGGTCTTCACCTACTAATTTGGAGGCGGGGATGGATGCCCTTCACACGCGCCTGCTGGTGCACCGCTACGCGGACTGCTTCCGCTTCTATGACGCCGTGCTGCCGGCGCTGATCGGCGCCCGGCGGACGGGTGGCACCGAGGCCGGCCCGTACGCCAGTTGGGACGTCGAGGATGAGGGGGTGCTGCGGATCTTCGACCGGGGGGCGATGGCCGAGGTCGTCGGTGCCGCGGGGCTGCCCGCCGAGGCGGCGGCCCAGGACCGGGCGATGCTGGTCAGCCGGGTCGCCGACGTGGACGCCGGGTTCGAACTCTGCCTGCGGCACGGCGGGTTGGCGGTGGCTGCGCCCGCCGACCGGCCCGAGTGGGGGCCGGGCATGCGGACCGCGCACCTGCGCGATCCGGACGGCAGTCTGCTCGAACTCCAGTCGTACTGAGAGGATTTGGGCGTAGGCGCTGCCGGGCAGGAGGGTCGATGGTGGATCGGGACGGCGAGCAGTTGACCGGCGGGACGGTCAACGCCGGTGCGGTGTTCCGGCGGGGCGAGGTGGTCGAGCGGCCCGCGCCGAGGCATGCCGAAGCGCTGCACCGGTACCTCGGGGAGCTGGCGGCGCACGGGTTCGACGGTGCGCCGACCCCGGTGGGGCCGCCCGTCGCCGGGCGGGAACGGCTCACCTTCCTTCCCGGGGAGGTCGCCGTGCCGCCGTATCCGCGCTGGGCGCTGACGGAGGAGGCGCTGTGTTCGGTCGGGGCCCTGCTGCGTCGCCCGGCGAGTCGCCGCGAGTGATCCCGGTTATCTGGATCTGCTTGCCGGGCACGGCGGTTGGGGACGCTGGGACCGGTTGCAGGCCTGGCAGGCGGCGCGGCGGGAGGTGCTGGTGGCGGCCCTGCTCGCGTAGCGGTGGGCGCTACCGGGCCGACGGGTTCAGGGCCCCAGGCGGTCGAGGAAGTCGGCGATCAGCGGGGCGATCTCGGGCAGGTTCTCCTCCAGCGCGAAGTGGCCGGTGTCGAACAGGTGGAGCTCGGCGTCCGGAAGGTCGCGGAGGTAGGCGCGGGCGCCGGGCTCGGGGAAGAACGGGTCGTTGCGGCCCCAGAGGATCAGGACCGGTGGGGTGTGGGTGCGCAGCCACTGCTGCCACTCGGGATAGCGGGCGACGTTGGAGTGGTAGTCGAAGGCCAGGTCCAGCTGGGGGCGGGTGCGGCCCGGCAGGTCGAGGAAGTGCTGGTCGAGCGTCCAGCCGTCCGGTGCGACCAGGCGGGGGTCGGTGGTCCCGCCCTCGTACTGGCCCCGGGTGGCCGGGAGGGTGAGCAGCTCGCGGATGGTCTGCTCGGCTCCCGGGGCCTGAGGGCGCAGTGCGATGAACGACCTGGCCGCCTCGGAGAGCCCCTCCTCGTACGCGTTCGCGTTCTGGACGACCAGCCCGGCGATCCGCTCGGGGTGGCGGGTGGCCAGTCGGAAGCCCACGGGTGCGCCGAAGTCGAAGGCGTAGAGCACGAATCGGGTGAGGCCGAGCTCCTGGAGGAAGCGCTCGGTGATGTCGGCGAGGTGGTCGAAGGTGTAGCTGAAGGTGCCGCCGTCGGTGGTCGGGGCGGGCGCGTCGCTGTGGCCGAAGCCCGGGTAGTCGGGGGCGATCAGGCGGTAGTGGGAGCCGAGGGCGTCGATCAGGCGGCGGTACTGGTGCGAGGCCGAGGGGAAGCCGTGCAGCAGCAGCATGGTCGGTGCGTCGTCGCGAGCTCCGGTGGGAACCGACTCGCGGTAGAAGATGCGCACGCCGTCGACGTCGAGATGGCGGTGGAGTATGCGGGGAACGGTCGGGACTGCCATGACGGCCTCCTGGTGGCGGGTTGTCGGGGATGTTCTATCCAGGTCGCCACTAATGAGTCAATAGCTATATACGCATTAGCATGTAGGAGATGTGGCGGGTACGGATTGATCCGTGCCTGCGCCGCCTCATAGGTTGTCCTTCGGCCCTCGGCAGCGTGCCGGGGTGGACAACGAGAGGCGGCGGGATGCAGCACGGCACGGACACGGACCGCAGGGGAGGCGGCCCGCTGGCTGTGGTCGCCGCCAGCGTCGAGGTGCTCGGACACCCCCGGGCCGACGAGCGCCTGCTCACCGACGGCGAGCGCGAGCGCGCGGCGCGGTTCCGGCAGGAGGCCACCCGCCGGGACTTCGTGGCGGCGCACATCCTGGTCCGGCTGTGCGCCGCACGGCTGATCGGCGCCACCGCCACGGAGGTGACGCTGGCCCAGTCCTGCCCCGGGTGCGGGAAGGCCGACCACGGCAAGCCGTACCTGCCGGACCACCCCGGAGTCCACGTCAGCATCTCGCACACCAAGGGCGTGGTCGCGGCGGCCGCCGGCTATCGGGAGGTGGGGGTCGACGTGGAGCTGGCGGAGCGGACCGGGACGCACCCCGACGTGCTGGAACGGGTGCTCACCGAGGGCGAGTTGCGGCTGGTCGAGAAGCACACGGACCCGCAGCGGGCGTTCCTGCGCCAGTGGGTGCGCAAGGAGGCGCTGATCAAGATCGGCCGGCTCACCCTGGACACCATGGGCGCGGTCGACCTCTCCGCCCTGCCGCTCGCCGCCGTCGACGGGGTGCCGCTGCGCAGCCGCTTCGAGGAACTGCACCTGCTCGACTGGGACGACGAGAAGTACCAGGCCACGGCGGCGGTGGTGAGCCCGGATGAACCTCGGGCGGTCGACCTGGCGGAACTCGCGGACCTGGTCGGCTGACGGCGCGGTAGCGTTGGCGGGAGGCGCTGATCTTTGGGGAGGGTGGCCGTGGCTGACTTCGTGATCACTCCGATGACCGCCGCACATGCCGATGAGGTACTGGCGATCTACCGGTCCGGGATCGAGGAGGGGAATTCCACCTTCGAGACGGCGGCGCCCGGCTGGGAGGAGTTCGACGCGGCCAAGCTGCCGGAGCACCGGGCGGTGGCGGTCGACGCCGAGGGCCGGGTGCTCGGATGGGTCGCGGCCTCGGCCGTGTCCGGGCGCGCCGCGTATGCCGGTGTGGTCGAGCACTCGGTGTACGTGCACCCCGGGGCGCGCGGCCGGGGCGTGGCCATGGCACTGCTGCGGGAGCTGATCGAGTCGACCGAGCGGGCCGGGATCTGGACGATCCAGTCGGGTGTGTTCCCGGAGAACACGGTCAGTCTGGCGCTGCACCGCCGGGCCGGCTTCCGGGCGATCGGCGTCCGGGAGCGGGTCGGCTGCCATCACGGCGTGTGGCGGGACGTGGTGCTGATCGAGCGGCGCAGCGCGGTTGCCGGCCAGGGGCCGTCGCTGCGCTCCCTGAACTCGCCGAGCCCCTGAACCCGCCGAGCCCCCGAACTCCCTGAGCAGCGCCGGACGGTGAAGCCGGCGGTGGTACGGCGGGCGCGGCCCGGACGGAGGCTCAGGGCGGGCCGCCGCCCCGGAGGTGGAGGGCGCGGAAGGCGACCTCGTTGGCGAAACGGTCGTCCGGGTCGGCGAGTTGGTCGCCGAAGGCGCGCTCGACCAGGCGCATCCGGTAGCGGACGGCCTGCGGGTGGACACCGAGGATCTCGGCTACTCCCGCACTCCTCCACCCTCGGATCCGCCCGGGGCCTCAGCGGACGAAGCGGGCCAGCAGCGTGGCCCGGTGGAGGGCCGCCTCGAGTGGGCCGCGGCGGAAGCGACGGGTCCACATCCAGGCGAGTGCCAGGGCCAGCGCACTGAAGGCGGCCAGCAGCACAGCGGGTGAGTCGGGAAGGTCGTCCCCGCCCAGCGCCTCGATCAGCACGATGTGCCCGACGTACACGGAGAGCGAGAGCGCGCCCACGGCGGCGACCGGCGCGACCGGCAGCCGGGTGCCGACCGAGGGGCGCCGGGCCAGCAGCGTGGTGCAGGCGACCACGATGCTCACCGCGACGCCGAGCGAGCCCAGGATCTCGAAGGTGGTGCCGCTGTGCGGCGCCGCGGTGAGCAGTCCGGCGGGGTCGGCGGTGTTCACGGTGCCCTCCTCGGCGCCGTGCCACCAGTCCACGTCCGTGGCGACCAGCCGACAGGCCAGCCAGGCGCCGCCGTAGCCGAGGCCGATCAGCGCCGCTCCCGTGGCGGCCAGTCGGGAGCGCAGCCGGGCGGAGGTCAGATCCAGCCGCCCGAGGGCCATGCCCCCGAGGACGAACGGCATCCAGGTCAGTGCGGGGTAGTTGCCGGTGAGCAGCAGGGCCACCAGCCCTTCACCGCCGCTGAGGTGGGCGATCGGGTCGAGTGCGGTGAGCGGCTCGCTCCAGTCCCGGGTGTCGAGGCCGGCGCGGAGCACGAACGACAGCTGCGGGCCGAGCAGGGCCCAGCCCAGCGCGGCGGTGGCCAGCGGGCCGGCCGGCAGCCGGCTCAGCGGCAGGGCCAGCAGGAAGTAGAGGCCGTAGTAGGCGAGGATGACGTCGACCGGGGCGTGCATCGCCGTCATCGCGCTGCCGACGGCCAGCAGGATCAGGGCCCGGAGCGCGATCCTGGCCGCGGCCTGCCGACCGGCCCGCCCGACCCGGGGGCTGCGCCCGGCGATCAGTGTCAGCGACACGCCTGCCAGCAGCGCGAAGAGAGCCGAGGCGCGCCCGTGGGCGAACTGGGCGGCCAGGCCGATCGGTCCGTCCTCCCCCTGCACCGGTCCGACGTGGGCGGCGAACATGCCGAGCACCGCCAGGCCGCGCGCCAGGTCGAGGCCGGCCATGCGTCCCGTGGAGGCCGAACGCGTCGGCTCGGCGGCGATGTTGGTGACTGCATCAGCGGACATGACCCCAGTCTTGGGCCTCCGCCGGCCGGTACGTACACCCACAGGAGGGAAATCGTCCCGCCGGTCAGCGGGGGAGTGCGCGAGGGCGCGAGGGGCGTGCGGCAGCGCGGACGCGCGCCCTGCCGGTCCGCGCGGTCGGCGACCACGAATGTGCAACTAGTTGCATATATGCGCCCGCCCGCCCTACCGTGAGGCGACGACTTCGCGCGAGGAGGCGCTGGATGACCGCGTACCCCCACCTGCTGAGCCCGCTCGACCTGGGGTTCACCACGCTGCCCAACCGGGTGCTGATGGGTTCGATGCACGTCGGCCTGGAGGAGGCACCCGGCGGCTTCGAGCGGATGGGCGAGTTCTACGCCGCCCGGGTCCGCGGCGGCGTCGGGCTGATCGTCACCGGCGGGATAGCCCCGAACGAGGAGGGCCGTCCCTGGAGCGGCGGCGCCAAGCTGACCTGTGACCAGGAGGTGGCGCAGCACACCGTCGTCACCGATGCCGTACACCGCGAGGGCGGCCGGATCGCCATGCAGATCCTGCACTTCGGCCGCTACGCCCACCACCCCGACCTGGTCGCACCCAGCGCGCTGCAGGCGCCGATCAGCCCGTTCACGCCGCGCGCGCTCACCGACGACGAGGTCGAGCGGACCGTCGAGGACTTCGTCCGCACCGCCGAACTCGCCCGCCGGGCCGGGTACGACGGCGTCGAGATCATGGGCTCCGAGGGTTACCTGATCAACGAGTTCATCGCGGCTGCCACCAACCGGCGCGAGGACCGCTGGGGCGGCTCGTACGAGAACCGGATGCGCTTCCCGGTCGAGATCGTCCGCCGGGTCCGCGAGCGGCTCGGTCCCGACTTCATCGTCATCTACCGGCTCTCCATGCTCGACCTGGTGCCCGGCGGCTCCAGCCTGGACGAGGTGATCACCCTCGCCAAGGCGATCGAGGCGGCGGGCGCGACCATCATCAACACCGGTATCGGTTGGCACGAGGCACGCATCCCCACCATCGCCACCTCCGTGCCGCGCGGCGCGTTCGCCTGGGTCACCAAGAGGGTGATGGGCGCGGTCCGGATTCCGCTGGTGACCAGCAACCGCATCAACACCCCGGAGATCGCCGAGCAGTTGCTCGCGGAGGGCCATGCCGACATGGTCGCGCTGGCCCGGCCGCTGCTCGCCGACCCGGACTTCGTCGCCAAGACCGAACGCGGCCGGGCCGAGACCATCAACACCTGCATCGGCTGCAACCAGGCCTGCCTGGACCACACCTTCAGCGGGAAGATCACCTCCTGCCTGGTCAACCCCCGTGCCTGCCACGAGACCGAGCTGGTGCTCGGCCCGACCCGCCACCGCAAGCGGGTCGCCGTGGTCGGCGCCGGTCCGGCCGGCCTCGCGCTCGCGGTCGCCGCCGCCGAGCGCGGTCATGCCGTGACCCTGTACGAGGCGGCCGGTGAGATCGGCGGGCAGCTCAACATCGCCCGCCAGGTGCCCGGCAAGGAGGAGTTCGACGAGACCCTGCGCTACTTCCGCCACCGCCTGGCGGCCGAGCAGGTCGAACTGCGGCTCGGCAGCGCGGTGACCGCCGACGCGCTTGCCGCCGGGGGCTACGACGAGGTCGTGCTCGCCACCGGAGTCACCCCGCGGACCCCCGAGATCCCCGGTATCGACCACCCCAGCGTGCTGAGCTACCTGGACGTGCTGCGAGACAAGGCCGAGGTCGGCGAGCGGGTGGCGATCCTCGGGGCCGGCGGGATCGGATTCGACGTCGCGGCCTTCCTGACCGACCCCGGGGACGCCGCGGCACTCGAGGGCGCGGTGTTCCACCGGCGGTGGGGCATCGACACCGAGTACCAGGCTCCCGGCGGCCTCGGCCGGCCGGAGCGGGCCGCCGCCCCGCGCAGCGTCCACCTGCTCCAGCGCAAGACCAGCAAGGTCGGCGCCGGGCTGGGGAAGACCACCGGCTGGATCCACCGCACCGAACTCCGTCACCGCGGCGTCACCATGCTCTCTGGTGTGAGCTACCGGCGGATCGACGACGTCGGACTGCACATCACCGTGGACGGCCGCGAGGAGAGCATCCCCGTCGACACGGTGGTGGTCTGCACCGGGCAGGAGCCGCGACGCGAGCTGTACGACGCACTGGTCGCGCTCGGCGTCCGGCCGCACCTGATCGGGGGTGCGGACGTGGCCGCGGAACTCGACGCCAAGCGCGCCATCGACCAGGGCACCCGGCTCGCGGCCGCGCTCTGACCTCTGCGGTCGGGCCCACGTCGGTGGGGCCCTCCTGCGGTGCGATCGGGTGTCCGTGCCATCGGGTGCCGACCGGCGCGTGCGGCTCGGCCGCCCGGCCCGGCGAGGTCCGTGCGCCGGGCCGGGCGGCCGCGCTCCGAACGGCGCTCCGTGCTCCGGCCCGCGGCGCATCCGTAGGATGCCCTGTGATACCCGTTGGCACCTGCCGGAGGCTCCCCCGACCATGTCGCTGCCGCACGCCATCCTCACCGCCTTGCTGGAGAAGCCGTCCTCGGGGCTGGAGCTGACGCGCCGGTTCGACAAGTCGATCGGCTTCTTCTGGCCGGCCACCCACCAGCAGATCTACCGTGAGCTGGGCAGGCTGGAGGAGGCGGGGCTGATCCGCGAACTGCCCCAGCAGCAGCCGGCCCGCGGCGGACGCAAGGAGTACGAGGTCCTGCCCGAGGGTCGGGACGCTCTGGTGGCCTGGGTCGGTGAGAGCCAGGACCCCAGGCCGGTCCGGGACGCGCTGGTGCTGCGGCTGCGCGCGGCGGCGGTGGTCGGTACGGCGGGAGCCGGCAGCGGGCTCGGTGACGAACTCCTCCGGCACCGTGAGCTGCACCGGCGCCAGCTCGCCGAGTACCGGGAGATCGCGCAGCGCGACTTCGCCTCGGTGGCGGACGAAAGAGCCCGCCTGCAGCACCTGGTGCTGCAGGCGGGCATCGGCCTGGAGACGTTCTGGCTCGACTGGCTCGACCAGGCCCTCGCCCAACTCGCCGAGGGCGACCTCGACGAGGAACTGGACGGCGACCTGGGGGAGACCTGAGCGGCGGTCCGTACGACGCTCAGTGCTGGGGCGGGATGATCCCGGTCAGCCACTTGAAGGTGGGGACCACGAGCGGCTTCCAGGTCGCGCTCAGGTGCGGCCCGTGGGTTTCGAACGGTGTCACCGAGGTCGGGGACTTCGCCGCCTTCTGCAGTGCCAGTGCGTCCTCCAGGCCGTCGCCCTTGTTACCGGTCTCGTAGAGGGCCACGTTCGGCGGGGTGGCCGCGTGGGTGAGCAGGTACAGCGGGTTGGAGACCTCCCGTAGGTGCGGGTCCTTCGCGGTCAGCGAATCGGACTCCTCCTTCGGGTCGTTGTAGCCGGACATGCTGATCGCGGCCCGGTAGCGGTTGGGGTGCGCCAGCGCGAGCCTGGTGGCGCAGTGCGCCCCCGCCGAGTAGCCGGCCAGTGCCCAGCGATCGGGGGAGGCGTCCACCCGGAAGTTGTCCAGCACCATCTGCGGGACGTCCCGTGACAGCCAGGTCTCCGCGTTGACCTTGCCCGGAACGTCCGCACAGCCGGTGTCGGTGTTCTTGCCGAGCAGCGTGACCCGGGGCGAGACCAGGATGAAGGGTGCCACCTGACCGGACTTCATCAGCGGCGCCAACTGCTTGGAGACGTCCATGGTGCCGAACCAGGTGCTGGAGGAGCCGGGGAACCCGGCCAGCAACTCGACCACGGGGAAGGCCTTGTCCTTGTACGCTGGGTCGTCGTACTCCGGCGGCGTCCACACCAGGACCTCACCGTCCACTCCGGAGAGCTGGCCCTTGAGGTCGGTCTCCTTGACGTCCTTGGGGACCGCGTTGTCGTCCACCCCGTGGAAGGACTGGATCACCTTCTGCCGGTTCTTGTCGGCACCGGCGTCGGCCGCGATGCCGTTGTCCTCGGGCGGCACCGGAACCGCCCGGACATGGCTGCTGGTGCCCAGCAGATCGCCCCAACTGTCGTAGATCAGGTTCGAGTTGTTGACCATCACGAACACCATCAGCACGGCAGTGGACTGGCAGAACAGGATCGTCGCCAGATAGCCGACGAACTGCAGCGGCCCGCGCTTGGCCTGCGGTGCCCGGCCCCGGTTGCCGCGCCGGCTCCCCTGACCGCCGCCGCCTCCCCGCCTTGCCCACTGCACCACGGCCAGCACGATGGAGGCTAGGAAGAGGACGATCGTGAGGATGTAGAAGGGAGTACCGGTCAGTTTCATCTGATCTCCTTCGTGGATACCCCCAAGCTTCAGCTGGGGGAGGAAACGAATGCTCCCGCGTAGTGGGACAGGGAAAGCCAGACCGCCGCCTGGGCGGTATGGCGTCTCGGTAGGTGAATCACCCGCACCAGGCCGCAAGTTCGCGGCACCTTGTGATCCGTGCAGGCCGTTCACGTGAAGCGGGCGTACAAGTTCCGCTTCTATCCGACCGATGCGCAGGCAGCTGAGCTGTCGCGCACGTTCGGGTGCGTGCGCAAGGTCTACAACCTGGCGTTGCGTGCCCGTACCGAGGCGTGGTCGCTGCGGGGCGAGCGGATCAACTACAACGCCACATCGGCGATGCTGACGGCGTGGAAGAAGACCGAGGAACTGGCGTTCCTCAACGAGGTCTCCTCCGTCCCGCTCCAGCAGACCCTGCGACATCTGCAAGGTGCCTTCACCAATTTCTTCGCGAAGCGAGCCAGGCACCCCCGCTTCAAGTCGAAGAAGAAGTCCCGCGACTGCGCCGAGTACACCGCGTCCGCGTTCCGCTTCCGTGATGGGAAGCTGACGCTGGCGAAGATGACGGAGCCACTGGAGATCCGATGGTCCCGGCCTCTCCCAGAGGGGCAGGCCCCGTCCACGGTGACCGTCTCCCGGGACAGTGCGGGACGCTGGTTCGTCTCGATGCTGTGCGAGGACCCGGCCGTCAAGCCTCTCCCGGCCGTGGATGCGGCGGTGGGCATCGACGCGGGTATCATCTCGCTGGTGACGCTCTCCACCGGGGAGAAGATCGCCAATCCCCGATCGGAACGCGAGGACGGGGAATGTCTGGCCAGGGCTCAGCGGGCGCTGTCCCGCAAGGCCAGGGGGTCTGCCAACCGGGAGAAGGCCCGCGGGAAAGTCGCTCGGATCCACGCGCGGATCGCCGACCGGCGCAGGGACTTCCTGCACAAACTCACGACTCGACTCGTCCACGAAAACCAAGTGGTCGTGATCGAGGACTTGTCCGTCCGCAACCTGCTGGGGAACCGCAGGCTGTCCCGCGCCATCTCGGACGCTTCGTGGAGCGAGCTGCGGACCATGCTGGAGTACAAGTGCGCCTGGTACGGCCGCGACCTGGTGACCGTCGACCGGTGGTTCCCCAGCTCCAAGCTGTGTTCGGCGTGCGGAACCGTCCGCGAGAAGATGCCTCTCAATGTCCGTGAATGGCGCTGCGGCTGCGGAGCGGTTCACGACCGGGACGTGAACGCGGCCCGTAACCTCCTGGCCGCCGGACTGGTGGTTGCAGCCTGCGGAGACGGTGTAAGACCTCAACGGAACACTCCGAGCGGGCGATCGTCGGTGAAGCAGGAAGTGGTCCCACCGCAGCGCAAACGCACAGCGGCCCAGCCGCGAGGCTGAGGGGAATCCCCCTCGTTCACGAGGGGGAGGAAGTCAAGGCGCTCTCGTATCCAGCTCCTGTGCCGACCGGGTCACTTGCCCGGCTCGTACTGCGTTCGAAGAGTTCACCGGAAGTCGGTGTCCGGTCGCCCGGGGCGCGCAACCGGGTGGCTGCCCGGCGGCTTCGGCGGCGGCGTGTCGTCGGTGCCTGGCGGGTGGCCGTTGCTCGGCCCGATGCCGTCAGCCGGTCTGCCGCTGCTGTCCCGCCCGCTGCGCTAACCCGGGTGCGGCGGCGAGGGAGCTCGGGCGTGCGGTGTTCGGCTGCGCGGTGCTTGGACGCCAGGTGCTCGGGTGCGCCGTGCCGAAGTGCTCCGGCCGGGCCGTTCGGGTGGCCGTGAGCGTCTCCACCGCCCCGGCGTGGCGGTCTTGGGCGGCGAGTGCCGTACCGAGAACCAACTCAGCCTCCAGGGTGCGGTGGTGGGAGGGAACGAGCGGCGATCCGCAGAGCCCGGCGCTCTCCCGGAGCACGCCCTCGGCCTTTGCGGGTCTGCCGAGGCCGATCAACGTGGTGCCGACAGGGGCCCCTGCTGCCGGATAGTAGCCGTCCCGCCTCGGCGGGGACTGCTCAACATCATCCTGTCCGGCGACCAGGCCCATCTCCACTGCCCCCGTACTCGCGCAGCAAGCCCATGCCGCTGATCCGCACCGCTGATGAGAACTGCCGAAGAATGCCGGAGCACGGCGCCGACGGGCCCGGACTCCGCCGGCCCGGAACCGATCGGCGGGACACCCTCCCACACCCGAACCGCACGCTCAAGATTGGGTCCGCCACTCGCCCGACCGCCGTCAAGTACTGCCCAAGCACTCGCCAAGTGCCGTTCAGCTGCCGCGCGATGGGCCGAACGAACCGGGAGCCCGCCGGCCTGCCGTCCGCCTGGCCGGCCCGGCCCGACGTAGTGCGGAGATCACGTGACTCCCCCATCCGCGGCGCCTGCGCGCCGCCGGTTGCCGACGAGTGGACCGGGAGCCTCGCGGCACCCCGGGTGCGGTGCTGCCGGCCAAGCTAGGCGACGCCACTGCGAGGAGGCGATCTCCCGGCTGCGGACGGCGGTTGAGACCGGGCACATGGAATCCGCCTTCAACCTTGCCTTGTTATACGTCGGCCAGGACGATCCGCTGCTGGCCGGGCACTGGTTCACGATCGTCGCCGAGTCCGGTACCGCGAAGAGCGTGGAGGCCGAGCAGGAGCTGGCGCGAGTCGAGCGGGAGTTCGGCGGGTAGCGGCCGGCCGGCGGGGTTCGTGGAGGACGTGGGCAAAGATGCCAACGATTCGCGAAATAGGGTGAATCGGCCGGACGGCGGCGGCGCCGGGCCGTGGTGACGGTGTAGGACGTTCACCAACGAGTTCGTCCACCGCTGGGAGCAACCCGTGCACACCGCGAAATTTCTGGCCGCTCCGCTGGCTCTGGGGCTGGCGCTGACCGCGACGACGGTGTCCGTCGCCGCGACGGCGTCGGCCGCCGCCCACCCGTCCCACGCCCGGTTCGCCCGCGCCGTCATGCTCACCAATGCGGACGACGGCCGCACCGTGACGGTGGCGCGCAACGACGTGATCAAGGTCAGGCTGACCCACCTCCGGGATCAGGGGCAGACCTGGGTGTGGAGCGCACCGAAGGCCGGCGATCCCAAGGTCCTCCGACCGCACGACGCCGGCACCTCGCCGAACGGAGACGCGTCGGCCGGATTCCAGGCGATCAGCCGCGGCACGAGTGGCATCACCGCCTTCAGGCACTGCGTTCCCGACCCCGGACACGTCTGCCCACGGGTCGTCATCCCCTGGCGGGTCACGCTCACCGTGAAGTGACGTAGTGCCCTGCCGCCGCAACTGCCGGCGCTCACGGGCAGGTCCTGGCGTCCTCCCGCCGCCCCGGCGCCGGCTTGCCGCGACCGGCCGGTGCGGGACCTCACAGAGATTGCAGTGCGGCTTCGCAGCTCCGGCAACGGCGGGTCCGCTGGGACGGCGGGTACCAAGTGGCTCCCGGTTCGTCGGGGCTGTACGGCTCCCGCTCCAGGTCGCTCGTCGCGATGCCGCAGAAGGTGAGCGGGCCCGGGTCGTCGGGTGCGTCCGGATCAGCCGGTGCGGCGTGGACCCAGCGGATCCGGGCACCCACGTCGACTTCCCCGCTGTCGAGGACCTCGGTCGAGGGCTCCTCGACTGTCCGCAGCGCAGGTGTCAAATCGAGGTCACCACCCCGAACTTGAGCTGCTCGCCAGCTCGGTATGATCCCGGGGCATGACGACCGCATCTCTACCGATCGGCAGACTCGGCCCGTACCCCGAGCGGCTGCGGCAGCAGTTCGAGGGCGTGGTCTGCCAGTTCCTTCCGCAGGGCGCCGCGCCTCGATCCAGGCTGGCTTCGCTGGCACTGGCACGGGAGCGAGTACGGCCACCGCTGATCATCGGTCTGTGAAGAGTAACGATCTCGCGGTGGCCGCAGGTCGCAGCGTAGTGCCTGCCCGATGGCAGGTGATGTTCGACCAGCTGATGGGCCGTGTCGCGGGCCGGTTCACGCGAGTGCGGCTTCACCAGGACGAGCACACGAAGGACCCGGCCCGGCAAGGTGCTTGCCGGGCCGGGTCCGAGTTCAGGCGGCGGTGCGCCGTTCGAGGCGGGTCCTCCGCGAGGAGACGGTCAGTACCAGAGCTGGTTGTCCTGCCCGGCGCGGGTGGCCAGGGCCACGCGGGAGTATTCGAGGGCCTGATGGGCAGGGTGGCGGGCCGGTTCGCCCGGGTGGAACCGCGTCGCCGGGCGCGCGCGTTCGTGCTGGGTCTGCTCGCGCACCACCCACTACCAGCGACAAGCCGCCCAACAACCATGAAGATCACGATCTACAGCCGGAGTACTAGGAAACCTCTTCACCGGGACCACCGACCGCTTTCCAGGTCGTCCTGGATCAGCAGGGGCCCCGGTCGAAGTCCTGGCGAACCCCCGGCAGCTGACCTCACCTCAAGATCCCCGACAGAGTCAGGCGCAGCGTGCGAGACGGATGCCGCCCAGCCCCGCGCTGAAGGCGTTCAACAGGCGATCGGCAGTGGTGTCCGCAGAGAATACCGAGTCGAGGGCGAGGGTGATGCTGAGCGATCCGGCTCCGCCGAGAACTTTCAGTTCCACTCCTCGTGATATGTATTGGAAATCCGCCGGATAACTTCCGGGACGTGCCACGACGCCCTGGGCTACCTTTTCCCCCGGGTTCTGATCCCGATTGGAATAGCCTGCCGAGACGGTCCAGCCGCGGCTCGTATCGGTTTCCCGGAAGGAAGCCTGGAGCGCAGCGAGTGCGGCGTGGTCCATCTGCCGGTTCGCTGCGACGGCCATGACCTCCTCCCGCACCTGCCGAGCCATCTCGAGAAGGCTCCCGGTCCGGGGCAGCGCGACAGGGAGGGAGACGGTGAACATTCCCGACGTGTCGAAATCGCCGGGGGACCGGGCATCGACGGGCAACCAGATGTGCAGACGGTCATCCGTGGCCACCTCGGTGAGGACCGCGTGCGCGAGCGCGGCGATGGTCAGCTGGAACTCGGTGCAGCCGTAAGTCTTCGACCGCTCGCGCAGCATCGCTCGCTCCGCTCCGCTGACTGTGGCCTGCGCCATCACGCACCGCGGTTGGTCGATCGTATCCGGCCGTTCGGTCGGCGGCTCGCCGGACGGGCAGTTCTCGGCGATGTGCTGCTGCCAGAAGCCGGCCGTCCGCGGCGATCCGCCGGCCGCGTGCTGCTCGGCTGCCCGGACGAAGCTCGGCCGCTGCGGCACGGACGGGAAGTCCGGATGCGCGGTGTCGTGCTCGAAATTCTGCCAGAGGTCCCGGAGGACCAGTGCCATGCCCCTGCCGTCGAGGGCGACCTGGGAGAACGAGGCGAGAAACGCGTGAACCGTGGGCGAGTGGCGCAGCAGGCGGAACCTGAACAGGTATTCCGTGGTGAGATCCCACGGTTCCGCGAGGTCCTTGCCGTGGACGAGCCGGGCGTACCGGCTGAACTGCTCTTCCGAGCTGCTGCGGACCTGCTGGCAAGAGAGCAGCAAGACGTTGTCCGGCTGATGGCGCACCAGCTGAGTCGGGGTGCCGAGTCGTACGTCGTCGCACAGGCCGATGCGCAGGGCGTCGTGCTGGCCGACCGTTCGCGCAATGGCTTCGGCGAAACGCGCGACATCGAGCTCTCCCTCGATCCGGTACGTGGCCGAGATCGAGCTGGACATTTCCGGCCGGGCCCGTTCCTGGGCGTAGTACGAGGACTGCCCCGAGGTCAGCGGATACCTCGCCGTGGGCGCGGCCGTCGATGCCTGAATTTCTCCCCCTGTTGACACTCGATTTCGGATCGACAGCCCACCGGCGGCTTTTGAATCCGAAACCATCGAACAGCGTGCCTGCGTCCCTGCCAAGGAGATGCAATGCGGCCCGGCTCCTCGGGAATTCCGACTTCATCTTCCGGAAGTCGGAATTCATGAGAATTTCAGTGCGCGGGTCGGGCGGGCGGGCTGCAGATCCGGCGACGTAGCCTTACCGTCGGGTACTTGATCTTGATGAACCACTCCGGGGTGGAAGCCGGCCGTGCTGCCGTGCCTGTCCCCGGTGTTCGGGTAGGGGGAGTCGCTGTGTCGATCGAGTTCGTTCGCCGTCTGGATGGCCTGGTCTATCGCTTCCACCGAGATGGCATGTTCAACGGCAGGCCGTCGTTCAAGCGGGTGGACCTGGAGCTGTGGTGTCGGTGGCTGCCGGAGCGGGGCTGGTGCACCCTCGGCGAGGACAGGGTTGCCAACTCCTGGCCCTTGTTGGGCCAGACGGGTCAGGAGATGTTCCCGCCACTCGGCCCCTGGCGCAGCTGGAAAGCTGGCAAGTCGTACCTCTACGATCTGCGCCGCAATGACGAGTCAGGTTGTTGAACGTCGTCGTACCGAAGTCAGCCTCCATGGCGCCGCCACTCCGCGTGGTGTTGTTGCTGAAGAGTGCTGCTGTTGAGGGCGACCGCGCCGTGATCGCGTCGTGCCCCGTGAGCAGTGCGGCCCGGCTGTCCGAGTCCGGCCGCTCGGCGTCCCCGGCGGCGGGGCGCAGTCCGGGGCCGGTCCGCCGGCGGTTCGCCGCGGCTCAGTGAGGTGATCAGGCGCCCCGTCCGAGCAGCTCGGTGACCACGGACCGTCCGAGGGACTCCGTACCGCCGATCACCGGAACCCGCGTCGCTTCCATCGCTACCTGGTGCCACAGGGCGAAAACCCTTGGTAGGTAGATGCGTTGACGGATGGTCAGAATCAGCGGCAAAGCGTGGTTTGCGGGTGGGGGAGTGGCCATGTGGACGTTAAAGAAATGGTTAATCTAAGGTATGCCTTAGCTAACCGGGCTGGCCCGGGATTTCGGTCTCGAATCCCGTAGGCCCGGTTTTGCCATGCCCGCACCGCCCCCGTCAACCGTGGAGCCCCCATGTCTGCCCGCCGTTCCACCGCCGCCACGCTGCTCACCCTCGCCGTGGCCACCGCCGTCCTGACCGGGTGCACGGAGCGGAAGAGCGACGCGGACTCGGCCGACGCGGTCCGGGTGAACGCCTCCGACGATGCCTGTGAGCTCTCGAAGACCTCGTTCCCGGGCGGCCACGTGCAGCTGGCGGTCCACAACAAGGGCTCCAAGACCACCGAGGTCTACGTCTATGCCCCGGGCGACCGGATCGTCACCGAGCGCGAGAACATCGGCCCCGGCACCAAGGTGACCATCAACGCCGAGATCAAGGCCGGCGCGTACGAGGTGGCCTGCAAGCCGGGCATGGTCGGGGACGGCATCCGGCAGAAGATCACCGTCACCGGTGACGGCGCGCCGGTCAAGAGCGACCCGCGCCTGGATGCCGCCGTCGCCGCGTACCGCAAGTACGCGCAGGAGCAGGCCGACCAGACCATCCCGGTGGTCGAGCAGTTCGCCGCCGCGGTCAAGGCGGGTGAACTGGACCAGGCCAAGTCGCTGTTCGCCCCGTCCCGGGTCGGCTGGGAGCGCACCGAGCCGGTCGCCGAGAGCTTCGGCGACATCGACCCGAAGACCGACGCCCGCGAGGACGGCCTGGAGCAGGGCCAGCAGTGGACCGGCTGGCACCGGCTGGAGAAGTCCCTCTGGGCGGACAACCGGATCGGTGACGACGAGAAGAAGCTGGCCGACCAGCTGGTCGCCGATCTGAAGGACTGGCAGAAGCGGGTCGGCAGCGCCGAGATCACCCCGACCAGCATGGCCAACGGCGCCAAGGAACTCCTGGACGAGGTCGCCACGAACAAGGTCACCGGCGAGGAGGACCGTTACAGCCACACCGACCTCTCGGACTTCGCCGGCAACGTCGAGGGAGCGAAGAAGGCGTACGAACTCCTGAAGCCGGTCGCCGCCGAGAAGGACGCGGAGCTGGCCAAGACGCTGGACGGCGAGTTCGCCGCGATCGAGGCGCTGCTGGCCAAGTACGGCCAGGCCGACGGCAGTTACGCCTCGTACGACCAGGTCGGCGAGCCGGAGCGGAAGGCCTTCTCCGACGCGGTGAACGCGTTGGCCGAGCCGCTGTCCAAGCTGGCCGCCGCGGTCGTCGTCAAGTAGCCCCCAGCCCCTCCTCAAGCACCAGCACCAGCACCGGAAGGACCCCGAACGCCGTGGACGAGCGGAAGCAGGCCGAGCAGAGCAGCAACGCCCCCAGCAGGCGGTCCGTCATCGGCTGGGCGGGTGCCGGGGTCGTGCTGGGCGCGGCGGTCACCGGCTCGGTGGCGGCGGCGGTGCGCGGTGAGCACAGAGCGGTCCAGCTGGTCGACTCCACCGCGGACATCCCGTTCTACGGTGACCACCAGGCCGGGATCGCCACCCCCGTCCAGGACCGGCTGCACTTCGCCGCCTTCGACGTCACCACCACCAGCCGCGACGCGCTGGTGCGGATGCTCAAGGAGTGGACCAAGGCGGCCGCCGCGATGACCGGCGGCCGCGAGGTGGGCACGGGCACCGCCGGCGCGCTGCCCGAGGCCCCGCCGGCCGACACGGGCGAGGCGCTCGGCCTGCCCGCCTCCCGGCTGACCCTGACCATCGGCTTCGGGCCGGGCCTGTTCGAGAAGGACGGGGTGGACCGCTTCGGACTGAAGGCCAGGCGGCCCGACGCCCTGGTGGAGCTGCCCAGGTTCCCCGGCGACAACCTCGACCCGGCCCGCAGCGGCGGCGATCTGTGCATCCAGGCCTGTGCCGACGACCCGCAGGTGGCCGTCCACGCCATCCGCAACCTGGCCCGGATCGCCATGGGCACGGCGAGCATCCGCTGGTCGCAGCTCGGCTTCGGCAAGACCTCCTCCACCACCCCCGAGGCGCAGACCCCGCGCAACATGATGGGGTTCAAGGACGGCACCCACAACATCGCGGGCACCGACCGGGCGGCGCTGGACAAGCACGTCTGGGCCGCCCCCGGGGACGGCCCGGACTGGATGACCGGCGGCTCCTACCTGGTCGCCCGCCGGATCCGGATGCACATCGAGACCTGGGACCGCGCCTCACTGGGGGACCAGGAGGACACCTTCGGCCGCACCAAGGCCGAGGGCGCCCCGTACGGCGGGCAGCACGAGCGGGACACCCCGGACCTGGCCGCGATGCCGGAGAAGTCGCACGTCCGGCTCGCCCACCCGGACAGCAACGACGGCCTGATGATCCTGCGCCGCGGCTTCTCGTTCACCGACGGCACGGACGGCCTCGGCCGCCTGGACGCCGGTCTGTTCTTCCTCGCCTACCAACGCGACACCCGGAAGGCCTTCGTGCCGCTCCAGCAGAAGCTGGCCTCCCGTGACGCGCTCAACGAGTACATCCAGCACGTCGGCTCCGCCCACTTCGCCTGCCCGCCCGGGATCCGCAAGCCGGGCGAGTGGTGGGGGCAGGCCCTGTTCGGCTGACGACTTCCAAACCACCGACCCCAGGAGCCTCCCGTGTTCGGCAACTACCTGATCGGCCTGCGCGAGGGCCTCGAAGCCAGCCTCGTGGTCTGCATCCTGATCGCCTATCTGGTGAAGACCGGCCGCCGCGACCGGCTCGCCCCGGTCTGGGCGGGCATCGGCGCCGCCGTACTGCTCAGCCTGGCCTTCGGCGCCGTCCTCCAGTACGGCTCCACCCAGCTGACCTTCGAGGCGCAGGAGGCGCTCGGCGGATCGCTCTCGATCATCGCGGTCGGCCTGGTCACCTGGATGGTGTTCTGGATGCGGCGCACCGCCCGGCACCTGAAGGCCGAACTGCACGGCAAGCTGGACGCCGCGCTGGCCATGGGCGCCTTCGCGCTGGTGACCACCGCCTTCCTCGCGGTCGGCCGCGAGGGCCTGGAGACGGCCCTGTTCATCTGGACCGCCGTGCAGGCCACCAGCGACGGGGTCCGGCCGCTGGTCGGTGCGCTGCTCGGGCTGGCCACCTCGGTGGTGCTCGGCTGGCTGTTCTACCGGGGCGCACTGAAGATCAACCTCGCCAGGTTCTTCACCTGGACCGGTGCGATGCTGGTCGTGGTCGCGGCCGGCGTCCTCGCCTACGGCGTCCACGACCTGCAGGAGGCGGGCTGGCTCCCCGGTCTGCACGAACTGCTCTTCGACATCAGCAGCACCATCCCCAAGGAGAGCTGGTACGGCACCCTGCTCAAGGGCGTGTTCAACTTCCAGCCGGACCCGACGGTGCTTCAGGTGGCGGTCTGGACGGTCTACCTGGTTCCGACGCTGCTGCTCTTCCTGCGCCGCGCCTCCGGGCCTGGCCGGGCGGCCGAGCCGGTCGCGACCGCGACCGGGGCCACCTGACGGTGGCCAAGGCCTGAGCACTGCCAAGGCGGCCTGGCCGCCCGTCACTTGAGAGCCCCCTGCCCGGCTTCCCCGCCGGGTAGGGGGTCTTGTCGTATCAGCCCCGCCGACCGGGTGTGGTGGGTACCCAGTAGCGCCGCACCCCGTCGCGCACGTCCTCCAGTCGGCCGCCGCAGGCCTCGATCACCTTGAGGGACGCCGAGTTGGTGCTGTCGCAGGTGACCAGCGCCGGATCGATGCCCATCCCGGCGGCGATCGGGAGCGCCGCGCGAAGCATCCCGGTGGCATGGCCCCGGCGGCGGGCGGAAGGCCGGACGTCGTAGCCGATGTGGCCGCCGAGCTCCAGCCAGTAGGGCGTGAGCCGGTGCCTGATGGCGATCCGGGCGAGGTAGGTGTCACCGTCCACGTACCAGAAGGTGCTGCACGGTACGTCGTACCGGAGCAGGCTGTCGGGGCCGCACGGGGTGCGGAACCGTTCGACGAACTCGGCGAAGACCTCGGGGTCCTCCCAGCGGTCGCCGTACTCGCGCAGGCACACTCCGGCGGTGGACCCGTCGTCCGGTCCGCCGTGGCCGAGGGCGCGGAACTCCGCCATGGCGACGAGGAAGGAGGCCTGGAACCGGGCATCGGGAGCGATGAGGTGCGGCACCGGATCAGTGTGGCGACTCAACCGCCCTGCCGCACACGGTTTTCGGGCGCGGTGGTCGAGATCCGTTCGGGCCGGTCCGTGACTCGTCGTCAGCTGACCCTGCCTGAAGGGGCGGAAGACTCCGTGCCTATCATGCGCTCATGGGACCTTTGCGACCGGATACGGCTGAACTCGTCCTCGGCCTCGTGCTGTTCTTCCTGATCTTCGGCATTCTCGGCATGGCCGTGCTGCCGCGGATCGAGAAGACGCTGGTGGAGCGGGACGACGCGATCGACGGGGGGATGGAGCGCGCGGAGACCGCCCGCGCGGAGGCACAGCGCATCTACGAGGAGTACCAGGCGGAGCTCCAGGCGGCTCGTCACGAGGCGTCCCGGCTCCGCCAGGAAGCCGCGGAGGAGGGCGCCGCGCTGCTCGCGGCGATCCGCGCGGAGGGACAGCAGCAGCGCGACCGGATGGTGGCGGAGGCCAAGGTGCAGCTGGCCGCCGACCGGGTCATCGCCGAGGCCGAGCTGCGCGAGGACGTCATCGCCGTCGCCACCGAGCTGGCCGGCCGGCTCGTCGGCGAGCCGCTGGCCGACCTGCCGAGCACGCGTGCCGTCGCCGACGCGTTCTTCGCCGAGGCGGACGCCGAGGCCGCCGGGAAGTCCTGAGTACCGCGACCGAACGCGAACGACCGCCGGGCCGATGGGCCGGGCGGTCGTTCCGTGATCAGGGAAGGCTCTCGGAGTCGGGAAGCACCTCCGGCTGGGTGAGCGCCAGATTGCCGAAGCGGGCGGACTCGTCGACCGGGCGCGGCACCCAGCAGCCGGGGTCGACCATCCGGCCCGGGACGGCCCGGTGGCAGCATCGGCTTCCGCCGAGGCCGGGCGGACGGTGCCTGCGACGCGGGGGACGGCAGAGGCTCAGGGCATGGCCTCCGCGTGCACCGGGGTGCGCGGTGTCTGGTGACCACCACTTGCCAGCATGCGGACCTCGCCGCGATCGCTGATCTCGGCTCTGACGATTCCGGAGTCGTCGGCGTAGACGGGATGGCCGCCGGGGCCGTCCATGCCCGTGTCCTTGACGACAACCACGTCCTGCGGGCGATGGCTGCCCGGTTCGCCGGGGAACGTCAGCGCGTACCGTGGAACTCGACCCATGACCGGCCTCCTCAGCTGGCCCCACCGTCCATCGTACGGAGGGTGGGGCCGCCGGGTAGAGGTCAGTGCCGGTGGTGGTTGTCCGGCTGAGCCGGGTCGCCGGGGTGCTCCAGGCCCGGTACCAGTTGCAGCCGGTGCGCGCGGGCGTGGTCGAGCCAGCGGACGAAGGCGATCCGGCGGGCGGCTTCCAGCAGCTCCGGGGCCGGGTCGGACGGAGCGACCGGGGCGGCGCGCTCGGTGAGCAGGGTGGCCTTCCAGCCGTCCACGCTGACCGTGACCCCGGGGCCGGCCGTACGCAGCGCGGCGGCCAGTGCGAGCGGCAGTGTCAGCGGCCGGGCGTCGAACTCCCCGTCCGGTGTGGCGATCCGCCAGATCGGCCCGTTCCCGTCCGGCCCGGCCCCGTCGGGTCGCTCCCCGTCCGGCCGGTCCTCGACGGCGGAGCGGTATGCGGCGACCTCGGCGGGTGGGACCGTGACGTCGGCCGTCACCGCGCGGTACACGGCTCGTACGGCGGCGCTTCCCTCGAACGCGGCGGCGGCGATCGAGCCGAGCTCGACGGCGGCACGCTGGTTCAGCCGGACGGGTGGCGCCCCGCCGCGACCGCCGTCCTCGGCCTCGCCTTCCAGTCCGCGTGCCGCCGCCTCGACGGCACAGAGCTGCTCGGTGAGCACCACCTGGGCGACCCAGCGGGTCAGCTGCCGGTCCTCGGCGCTCCCGGGGACGGGCAGCGCGGAGGACCGGGGCCCGTTGCGCAGGGCGGTCAGCCGGCGGTCGAGCTCGGCCCGGGGCAGCGGCCGGCCGTCCAGCAGGCCGAGGATCCCGGGCGCCGAGTTCGCGTGCCCGTGGGCATGCCCTCGGTCCTGCCCGTGGTCGTCCGTCTGCTCGTGACCGTGCGGGTGCGGGTGCACGTGCAGCTCGTCGGGCCGGCGTGGTGCGGCGCTCACGGGGCGATCACCAACTCGACGGTCGGTGCGTACTGGCAGCGGCCGAACCACATCACCTTCGCCAGCGCCCAGTACGCCCCGGCCTCGGCGTCGCGGGGGACGGCCACCTCGAACGCGATCGTCCGCTCGGTATCGGCCGGAAGGGTGAATCCGCGCACCGGTTCGGTGATCGCCTGCCACGTCCCCCACGGGGAGACCAGCTGCAGCTCGCCCCGGATCTCCCCCCTGGTGCGGTTGGCGAGCACGATGCCCAACTCGGCCCGGCCGCCCGGCACAAGCCGCAGCGAGGTGGCGGTGACGTCCACCGCGAGGCCGGTGTCCCGGCCACCGGTGGCCTTGGTCCCCTGGGCCGCCGTCCAGTCCTCCGGGACCTCACCCGGCACCGGCAGCATCCCCGGCAGGTCACCGACCGCGATGGTGGCGACGTCCTCGACCGACTGCCCGGCGTGCTCCACCCGGGCCGCCGCGAAGTAGAGGCCGGGTGCGGCGTTGGCCGGCGGCCGGAGCGTCACCGCGAAGCGGAGGTGACCCGCGGCCTCCAGCCGGTACGGCCGGCTCCCGCAGCTCACCTCCCACCCGTCCGGCACCAGCAGGCTCACCGTGCCCTCGACCGCCGCGTCGCGCAGCTGGGAGGCGAGTACCACCGAGACCTCCACCGGATCGCCGTCCGTGCGCAGCAGCCCCGGCGAGAGGCCGACCGAGACCGGCAGGTACCCCATCGGGGCCGGGCCCCGGTTGTGCAGCCAGTACCGGGAGTGCACGGGCTGCGCCGCCTCGGCGACCGGCCCGAGCTCCGCTGCCCCGGCCGCGGGCCCGGTGCGCTCCGGCGCGCCGACCACGGTCGCGACCTCCGAGCCGTGCAGCGCCGGGGCAGCCGTGAGCGGTTCACCGGCCCGCTCCAGCAGGTCGGCCGTGCGCAGCCCGGTGAACCGCAGCGCGCCCTCCAGCCCTACGGTGCGGCCGAGGCCGGTGGACTCGACCAGGCGAAGCGTCACCCCGGCGGCCGGGTCGACGTCCGCGGCCGAGCCCCGGGCGATCGGGTTGCCGGTCGGCTTGAGGGCGCTGAGCAGCACCTCGCGCTCCGGGTGGATCCGCAGGTTGGCGAGCCGGGCCGGGAGCGGGCCCGGGTGCGCGGGGACGAGCCGGGGGTGCAGCGGGTGGTTGAACTCCTGGCCCTGCGCGGGAAGCGCCAGCGCCCGCCAGTCGCCCTCCCCGGACACCAGCGAGTAGCTGAAGTCGTGGGTCCAGTGCTGGAGTTGGAAGGAAGCTCCGCCGGGCAGGGTGCGCCGCGGCGGGTCGATCCAGACCCCGGACGGCCAGCCGGTGCAGCTGCGCATCAGTGAGAGGTGCAGGGCGCCGGTCGGGTCCACGGCGAAGCCGGGAAGGCCGAAGGTGAGCAGGGCGACGGTGTGGTCGGTGAGCAGTTCGCCCTCCGCCACCGCGCCCGGGCAGACGGCGAGGACACGGGCGTCGCCGAGGTCCTCGGCGAGTGCGGCGGGATCGGTCACCACCAGGGTGGGCAGCGCGCGCAGGTCGCGCAGGTCGGCGCCGGGCTGCCACATCTCGTGCAGGGGTTTGTCGGCCGGCACCCACACCCGCCCGTGCGCCTTGAGCGCGGCCGCGTACTCGGCGCCGGACCGTTCCAGCAACTCCCGTGCGGCGCCGTTGACTTCCGGGCCGCCCAGGACGATGCGAAAGTCCGGGAGGTTGGAGTCGACGTCCAGCCAGCCGTAGCGGGACCAGTCGGCGCTCGCGGTGGTCGCGGTGACGCCGGCCCGGGCCAGGGCGACGACCACTGCGCGGGCCGAGGCGGCGTCCTCCAGCGACGGGACCACCACCTCGGCGACGCCGAGCGCCCGTTCGCCGATCGGCGCGCCGGTCAGGTCCGAGAGCACGACGCGGGCGGTGGCGCTCAGCCCGAACCAGGTGTTGGCCGGGTTGTCCAGGGTCCACGGAGCCTCGGCCGAGTCGACGTCCGGTAGCGCGAACCCGCGGCCGACCACGGCGCCCGCCACCTCGCTGACCGGCAGCGTGCCCGGCAGGTCGACCGGGAAGCGCAGCCGCAGCAGCCGGTCGGCACCGGCGTAGTCCACCACCCGGGTCCGGCAGTCGACCCGCTCGATGCCGTGCCAGAGGGTGACCGTCTGCTCGTAGGTGATGCCGTCGACGGTGCCGCCGATCACCAGGCGCTCGCCCAGCGGGCCGGTCTCCCGGCGGACCCTCGCGGCGCCGGAGCCGGCGCTGACCACCGGGCCCTTGGGAACCAGGTGCCAGGGGCCCTCGCCGAAGTCCGGGTGCTGCGGGTACTCCTCGTACACCCGCAGCTCGTTGCCGATCCGCCCGTACTGGATCAACTCCCGTCCGTGGCGCAGGTCGTGGATGCTGGACAGGCCGCCGCCCCGGGCGGGGTCGGCGGTGACCCGGTAGCGCTCGCTGCGGATGGTCAGGCCTTGGGCGGGCTGCCAGGCGGCGTCCGGTGTGCCGTCCACCAGCCGCCAGGTCCGCCAGCCGAGGGCCGGGACGTCCTCGGCCAGGAAGCGCAGGACGCCCCGGTCCACCGCGCAGGGCACCTCGGCGCCGGTGTCGTCCAGCACCCGGCCGCCGGCGTCGCCCTCCGGTAGCCGGACCTCCACCGGTGCCGAGCGGTCGAACGAGAGGGTGTTGGCGACCACCACGGCCCCGCCCTCGCCGGTGGTGTCGATCCGGCCGGCCAGCGCGTCAAGTGCGGCGTCCCGGACGGTGGCGGCCAGGTCGTGCGCCTCCCGCCAGCCCGCGAGCAGGTCGATGTACACCTGGTCCGACTCGGAGCCGGTGATCGCGTCATGGTGGGCGCCGTAGGCGAGTTGGCGCCAGACCTTGTCGAGCGCGGCCTGCGGGTAGCGGCCCAGGCCCTGGAGGGCGGCCAGGGTGGCGAGCTTCTCGGCGTCCACGGCGGCCACCTCGCCCGCCCGTTGGGCCTGCTTGGTGTCGATGTAGGAGACGTCCTTGCCGGTGTAGACCGGGTTCATGTCCCGGGTCTGCGGGCTGGGCCGCCGTCCGGTGGCGGCGAGTTCGGCGCGGACGGCGGTGAGGAAGTCGCGCGGGGTGCCGCAACTGAAGCGCGGCCAGACGTACTTGGCCGCCCAGGAGCGGTGGATCTCGGTGACCCACTTGTTCGGCGGGGTGTAGTCGGTGCCGACGGGCAGCAGCAGGTTCCGCGTCGCGCCGACCGGCTTGAGCTTGCGGTACAGCTCGTAGACGGCCTGCTCGGCGCTGGCGAGGTCGGGGGAGGAGTCCATCCACCAGCCGGCCGAGTAGTGGTGCGGCATGAAGTGGGTGAGCACCCCGCGCCCCGAGGGCGAGATCCACTCGAACTCGCTCGGGAACTGCATCACCGTGGCGTCGTCCTTGGCCGTGCGGAAGTTCTTCTGGATCGGCCCCCACTGGTGGAACGGCCCGCGCGCCCAGGCGCTGCCGGTCAGCCCGGCCGCGTCCAGGTAGCCCGGGAACTGCGGGTCGTGGCCGAAGACGTCCAGTTGCCAGGCGGTCTGGGGATCGCCGCCGAGGATCTCGCGTTGGTAGCCGATGCCGTAGACGATGTTGCGGATGGTGGTCTCGGCGCCGGTCAGGTTGGTGTTCGGCTCGTTGTAGGTGCCGCCGACCAGTTCGACCTGGCCGCGCTCCAGCAGCCGCCGCAGATCGGCGCGGCGCTCCGGGTGCTGGTCGAAGTACGGCTTCAGGTAGTCGATCTCGGCGAGCACGAACTTGTACACCGGGTCGCGCAGCGCCAGGTCCAGGTGCGCGTCGACCAGCGCGAAGCCGTTGCGCTCCCACAGCGGCCGGGTGGTGGCGTCGCCGGAGAGCAGCTCCCACGGCGAGGTGTAGGCGGCCTGGGTGTTCCACCAGACCGGGTCGTAGTGGAAGTGCGAGACCAGGAACACGGTCCACCCGGGCTCGGCGACCTCGACGGTGGCCTCGGCCACGGCGTTCCCGGCCGCCACCGTGACCGGGAGCCGGGCGCCGACCACCGGATCGGCGACGGTGAGCGGGACGTCGACCACGCCCGTGCCGGTGGCCTCGCCGCTGACGCCGGGCCCGGTGACGGTGACCCGGACGGGCGGGCCGTCGGCGGTCGTGTCCAGGGCCACGCGCAGCACCTGGCGGGAGGCGTCCTCGGTGCCGACGAACAGGTCGGTGTTCTCCACGGCGGTGATGGCGACCGGCACGGGGTGGTCCTTCCTGGTGGGAGGGGGAGTCGCGGGGTGCTCCGGCTGCTACGTGCCCCGGGCCCCGAACCCGCCGATCCGGGCGGCGGGATCCAAGGTCCGGCCCGTGGGATCCAAGGTCCGGGTGGCGGGGTCAGGGGTTCGGGTGATGGCGGCGGAGGTGCGGGCCATGGGATCAGGGGTTCGGACGGCGGGGCCGGAGGGCTGGACGGGCCCGGTGGTGTCGGGCCGGGCGTTCCCGGTCGTGGCCGGCCGGTCCTTCGTCCAGCTCACTCTGGCCGTGGCCACCCGGGAGTGCCCGTAGGTCGTCGAGACCGCCTCGACCTCGATGGTGGTGGCGGTCTCCGTGCCGACCCGGTCAAGTCGCGGCACGTAGTACGCGTCGTTGGGCGTGCCGCCGAGGAAGGTGCGGCTGCCGTCCGGGTTGCACCGGTACACCTCGTAGTGGTGCACGGAACCGCTCCTCGGCGCCTTCCAGGAGAGCCGGAGCGACTTGCGGGTCGCCGAGACGTCATCGGTGCCGAGCACGGTGAGGGCGGCGGGCGAGGCGGTGGTGCTCACCGCTCCGTCGTACACCGCGAGCTGGCCGATCCGCACGTCGTAGGAGTCGACCGGGCTCGGGGCGGAGACCCGGAGCCCGATCTGGGCGATGGTCCGTCCCCGGTACGCCGACAGGTCCAGGGTCCGCCGCTCCCAGCCGTTGCCGCGGGTCGCGCCGAGCGGGATGGCGGTGAAGGCGGTCGGGCTGTCGGTGAAGGACACCGCCGCACTGAGCCGGGAGTCCCCGGCGGCAGGGGTCTTGACCACCAAGGACAGCCGGGTGCGGGCGGTCACCGGCAGCCGGGACTGGTACAGGCGGACGGTGTTGACGGCGTCCAGCCGCCCGGTCAGGCGCAGCGAGGAGCCGCCCTCGTAGGCGTCGGTGAAGTCGATCGACGGACTGAGCCTGCTGCCGCCGGAGGAGACCAGCCAGCGGTAGGTGGGCAGCACGTCCTGCAGCGAGAGGTTGTTCCAGCCGGTCGAACTCACCCGCCTGCCGGCCGAGTTGTAGAAGTCGCCCTGGCCGGTGCCGAACGAGGTGACGAACGGCTTGGCGGTCACGGGGGAGGACTCGGCGATGTGATCGGCCAGGCCCTTCCAGGAGCCCGAGGTGGTGGTGTCGGACGGATCGCCGTTGGCGCCGACCCAGTAACGGGACTCCTTGGCGTAGAAGTCGGCACGGCTGGTGGCCGACTTCCAGGTCCACTCGGGGCGGTAGAGGCCGAGTGAGGTGACCTGGGATTTGCCCGGCGGGAAGATCGCGTCCCAGGAGACGTCGGTGTTGTAGCCCGCCGCCTCGGTGTCGACACCCGAGTACAGGTCGTACTCGCTGCGGCCCAGCGAGTGCGCCACGGCACGCGAGGAGTCGAGTTCGGCGGCCGTCCACCCGAAGTCGAGGAACATCGAGTCGGCCACCCGGTTCGAACCGTCTTGCAGGAACGCCGAGTTGGCCGAGTCCAGCTGCTCCTGCCAGCCGACGTCGCCGGAGCTGGTCATCGCGTCGTACCACTGGAACTCGACCGGGCCCCGGGACCGGGCGTACGTCATGGTGTCGCGCAGTTCGGTGGCGAGAGCCGCGTCCGCACCCGCCGTCTCCTGGTTGATGAACCAGCCGTCGAAGCCGTAGTACTCGGCCACCTGCACCAGCTTGTCCGCGACCGGGTAGTGGGAGCCGGACTTCTGTACGAAGTCGCGCACCCACTGCAGCTGCCCGCCGTAGGCGGTGGGCGGGAAGAACACCGTGCCGTAGACCTTGACGCCGTTGCGGTGCGCCGCGTCGATGACGGTCGGGTTGGGGGCCAGGATCAGGCCCTCTCCTGCCGAACCGCCCCAGAACACCAGGGTGTTCACGTACTGCCAGTAGCCGAAGGCGTAGTAGTCGGGGTCGGGCGAACCCTGGGACGGGTTGGCGGAGGTCGGGGCGAAGGACACCAGGGCGGAGATCCTCCCCTCGCCGGTACGGGCGTCGGGGTTGGCCCGCAGCGCGGGATCGGCGGTGCGGCGCTGCAGCGGGACCTTGGAGCGGTTGAACCTGGCGTCCGGGTCGGTGGCCGGGTCCCAGTCGAGGATGCTGTTCGGATACCAGTGGGAGGCGTACGGCTGGCCGTCGCTCGGCGT
This sequence comes from Kitasatospora sp. NPDC001175, assembly GCF_053598215.1. Taxonomy (NCBI): domain Bacteria; kingdom Bacillati; phylum Actinomycetota; class Actinomycetes; order Kitasatosporales; family Streptomycetaceae; genus Kitasatospora; species Kitasatospora sp. NPDC001175. Next base: position 116,208 of record NZ_JBSFJU010000021.1, read on the forward strand.
GGCGGCCTCGGCGGTGGCTTCGGCCTTGACCCTGCTTGGGGCGGCGCCGGCTGTCGCCGGGGCCGTGCCGAGGACGGTGCTGGCCAAGGTCGCGCACAGCAGCAGCGCGAGGTGTCTGAGTCTCATCCGGGTCTCCGATCCGGCGCGGGGCGAGTGGTCGGTGCGGAGCGAGTGGTCGGGTGCGGTGGTGCGGTGGTGCGAGGACGCCCGGTGTGGCGTTGCGGTGGGGCGGCCTCGGGAGGTCAGGAGCGCTCGGTGGGCTCGATGAGCCTGCCGATGCCGCGCGTGGTCAGGTACTTCGGGTCGGCCGCGCGGGTGGCGGGGACGATGGCGAGTGGGCCCGAGCCGCGCTGCCGGACCCACTCGGAGTGGAAGGCGCTGCCGGGGGCGACCTCTCGGCGCCGGTCGGGTCGCTCGCGCAGATCGACCTCGCAGAGCAGTCCGGGACGGTCGGCTGCGGTGCCGCGCCGTCCCTGCTGTCGCGCGGTGCGCCCGGCCGCGCGCTGCTCGGTGATGACGGCGGCGAGTTCGACGGCGAGCGGCTTGCGGCGGTGGGCGGTGGTGAACAGGCCGAGGTCGTACTCGCGTTCGGGGAAGTCGGCGAGCGAGCGGTCCAGGTCGTGCGAGCACCACCAGGTGACGCCCCACAGCGCGGGGTTGGCGAGAACGAGGTCGAGTGTGCGGCGGACGAAGGCGGGTGCGTCCGCGTCCGGTACGTCGGGCCGGGGCGCGCCGATCTCCTGGAGCCAGACCGGCCGGGCGGGGTCGCCTGCGGTCGCGGCGGCGAGTTCGACCAGGTAGTCGGCGTGCGAGACGGTGGCCTGCCCGAGCGGGCCGTCGAGCGTGGAGACACCGTTGAACACCCAGGAGTGGACGGTGGTCAGATCGCCCAACTCGGCCGCGTCGACGGGATGGAACGGATGCTCGGGGTCGTACCAGGCGGCGTCGTAGAGCGAGTACAGGCCGAGCACGTACGGCGCGGCCGCGCTGACCGTCCGCAGCAGCTCGGCGGCCCAGCCGGAGGACTCCGCGGCGTCGGTCGGGTTGGCCGGCCAGAGGTTGTTGACCTCGTTGCCGAGGGTGATCGCGAAGACGTTGGACCGGCTGGACGCCGCCCGGCTCACCCGGTCGACGTACCGGATGACGCCTTCGCGGACGGCGGGGTCGGTGAAGAGGCTGCGCCGGTGCCAGGTGAGCACCCAGGAAGGCAGGAAGTCGTAGCTCGACAGATGCCCCTGGAGCAGGTCGACGGCCACATCGAGGTCGAACTCGGCAGCGATGTCGATGAGTTCGAGCAGTTCGTCGATGCCGCGCCGGCGGATCAGCGAGCGGTTCGGCTGGATCCACGGCCAGATCGGGAAGACCCTGACGTGGTCCAGGCCGAGGCCGGCCAGATCTTCGAAGTCCCGCCGCACGGCATCGGCCGAGAAGTCCAGCCAGCTGTAGAACCAGCCCGCCGAAGGAACGTAGTTGACGCCGAACCGCACTCGGTCAGGGCTTGGGTGCTGGATGGTCACGCGCGTCCTCCGGCTGCCGGGCAGGGCGGGCCCCTTGTTGGGGCAGGAGCCTAAAGCGGTTTATCCGGGTTGCCAAGAGCGCCCTCGCCGGCGGGGCGGCCCGTGCTCTCCCGGACGGTCAGCAGCGGAGTGGGCGTCTGCAGGTCGCGGACCGTCCCCGGGGCGTCGATCGCGGTGAGCAGCTGCCGGGCCACCTGCTCGCCGAGCGCGAAGGTGTCCCGGGAGAGCGCGGTGAGCGCTGGGTGGACGATCCTGGCCAGCACCGAGTCGTCGAAGGAGACGATCGACAGCTCGCCCGGTACCGCCACGCCCATCTCGGTGGCCACGCCGAGCCCGGCCACCGCCATGACGTCGCTGTCGTAGACGATGGCCGTCGGCCGCTCGGGCCGGGCGAGCAGGCGGCGGGTGGCGGCGGCGCCCTCGGCGTCGCTGAAGTCGGTCGGGATCGAGACCGCCTCGACCAGCCCGAGGCTGCGGGCCGAGTCGCGCAGCGCGCGGATCCGCCGCTGGGTGTGCCGGAAGCCGGGCAGTCCGGCCAGGTGGGCGATCCGGCGATGGCCGAGTGCGGCCAGGTAGTGCACGATCGACAGCATCGCCTCGCGGTCGTCCGCCCACACGCTGGGCAGGCTGCCGTGCCGGCCGGGGCCGCCCAGCACGACCGCCGGGACGCCGAGTCGTTCCAGGATCTCGATGCGCTCGTCGCGCACCTTGAGGTCCACCACGATGAAGCCGTCCACCCGGTGCTCGGACGTCCAGCGCCGGTACACCTCGATCTCGGCCGCGGTGTCCTCGACCACCAGCAGCTGCAGCGCCACCGCCCTGGCCGAGAGACCGGCCTGCAGGCCGGAGAGCAGCTGGGCGAAGAACGGTTCCACCCCGATGGTCCGGGCCGGCCTGGCGATCACCAGCCCGACGGCTTCGCTGCGGGCCCCGCCGAGTGCCCGCGCGGCGCTGTGCGGGCGCCAGTTCATCTCCCGGGCGACCAGCAGGATCCGCTCCCTGGTCGCCTGGCTCACCCCGGGCCGTCCGTTGAGCGCGAACGAGACCGCGCCCTTGGACACCCCGGCCTGCCGCGCGATGTCGGCAATCGTCGGTCGCCCCACGGCTCCGACTCCTCTCTCTTGACACGGAGTGTAGCCCGGAGGATAGTCCCGGGCACTAGAGCGGTTTAGCTCGGCTGCTTCGGATTCCCGGTGCCCGCGAGCCGGTTCCCGCGAGTCGCGTTTCGCGGGTCGTCCCCTGCGGGGCCGGGGACGGCGGGGCCGCCGGTCGGCGGGTCCGGTGCGCGCAGTTCGGTGCGCGCACGCGTTTGGTACGGCAGCGCGACATGCAACGGCACGTGACCACATGCAAGGCACGCAGACTCACACAGGCTGACGGGCGGGCGACCAGAGCGCCGGATCCAGGGCAGGCCGGGAGACCTCATGCGAAAGTACCGGGTAGGGCTGACAGTTGCGGTAAGGCTGGCAGTCGCCGCGGCTGTGGCGACGACCGTGACGGGATGCGGACTGGGCGGCGGTCCCTCCTCAGCCGGCGGCGACGGTGCCCCCGCCGCTGCCACCGGAGAGATCAAGGGCAAGGTCACCCTCCAGACCTGGGCCCTGAAACCGAAGTTCACCGACTACCTGCAGGGCGTGATCGACTCCTTCCAGCGCAAGCACCCAGGCGTGCAGGTGACCTGGCTGGACCAGCCCGCCGACGGCTACGCCGACAAGGTGCTGAGCCAGGCCGCCGGCGGCAGCCTCCCGGACGTCGTCAACCTGCCGCCGGACTTCGCGCTGCCCCTGGTCAAACAGGGACTGCTGCTCGACATCGCCACCGCGGACCCCGCGCTCGCCCAGGACTACGTGGCCGGCGGCATCGACGCGTACCGCTTCGCGGGCCAGTCCGGCACCTTCGGCTACCCCTGGTACCTGAACACCGACGTCAACTACTGGAACGCCGACCTCCTCACCAAGTACGGCCTCGACCCGAAGAACCTGCCCGCCAACCTGGACGAACTCATCGCCCAGGCCAAGGTGTTCAAGCAGAAGTCCGACGGACAGGCCTATCTGATGAGCCGCAAGCCCGGTCTCGGCGACCTCGCCAACGCGGGCGTGCCGATCACGGCGGAGGACGGCAGGAGCTTCACCTTCAACACCCCGCAGGCCGCCGCCCTGCTCGACCGCTACCGCGAGGCCTACCAGCAGGGCCTGTTGCCCAAGGACGTCCTGACCGACAAGTACGCCGGAAACGCCAAACTCTTCTCCACCGAAACGGCCGCCTGGACCACCGGCGGCGCCAACTACATCACCAGCCTCGCCACCGACAACCCCACACTCGCGCCCAAGGTCGTCCCCTCACCGGCCATGGGCACCCCGCCGTTGTACGTCCAGGGCCTGTCCGTCGCCAGGAGCAGCAAGAACCTGCCCACCTCCCTCGCACTGGCCCGCTGGATCACCAATGCCGAGAACCAGGCCGCATTCGCCCACCTCACCAGCATCTTCCCCAGCACCAAGGCCTCCGTGAGCGACCCGTACTTCAGCAGGAGCGACGGCAGCAACGCGAGCACGGCCAAGGTCATCGCCTTCACCTCGCTCGCCAAGGCCGCCCTCCTCCAGCCCGTCCAGGTGGACCAGGCCATGAGCGACATCGTCAACCAGCAGATCGCCCTGGCGATCAGCGGCGGCACCACCTCCCGGAAGGCGCTGGACGACGCCGTCGCCCGCTGCGACCAACTCCTCAAGAACTGACGGCATCGCCGCCATGACGCACCGACGCTGGTTCACCCCCTGGCTGCTCATCGCGCCGGCCCTGGTCTGGCTGCTGGTCTTCACCGTGTGGCCCTCCGTCAACACGGTGATCCTCTCCTTCACCAACGCCCGTCCGCTGGGCGGCGGGCACTTCGTCGGCCTGGAGAACTTCCACCGTGCTTTGATCGACGAGCAGTTGGGAGACGCGCTGCTGAACAGCGTGATCTACATGCTGGTCTGCCTGCCGCTGCTCACCGTGCTGCCACTGCTGATGGCCCTGCTGGTGCACAAGCGCCTGCCCGGAATCACCTTCTTCCGCACCGCCTTCTACACCCCGGTGATCGCCTCGGCCGTCGTGGTGGCCCTCGTCTGGGGCTGGGTCCTGGACGAACGCGGGTTGGTCAACGGCCTCGCCCAGCGTCTCGGCGTCCTCGGCCACGCGCTGCCCTTCCTCACCGACCGCTGGCTGCTCCTGCTCAGCGCCATCAGCCTCACGGTCTGGAAGGGTCTCGGCTACTACATGATCATCTACCTCTCCGCTCTCGGGAACGTCGGCCGGGAGCTCCACGAAGCGGCGGCCGTGGACGGCGCCGGCACCTTCCGCCGCTTCCTGCACGTCACGCTGCCCGGCGTGCGGAACACCATGCTGCTGGTCGCCGTGCTGATCTCGGTCTCGGCGCTACGGGTCTTCTCCGAGCTGTACGTCCTCTCCGACGGCACCGGCGGCCCCGGCGGCCGGGACATGTCGGTGGTCATGCTGATCCAGATGTACAGCCGGGGCTTCACCGGCCACCTCGGCTATGCCTCCGCGCTCAGCCTGCTGCTCTTCGTCATCACCGTCGGCCCGCTGCTCCTGCTGCTGCGCCTGGACCGGAAGGCGGTCTGAGAACCGATGGCCCGACAGCGTCCGACGACCGGACTCCGCTCGGCGACCGAGCCGACCGAGCCGACCGAGCCGACCGCGTCGGCCGGGCTCGTGCAGGCGAGCGATCCTCCGCCTTTGCCCGCGCACCACGCGACCGCCCGACCGCGGCCGGCAACCCGTCCTGTCAGGGGTTTCAACTCCACCTCGACCACCGAGAAGGCGGTCCGCTACCTGCTACTGCTCCTGGTGCTCCTGCTCACCGTGGGTCCCTTCCTCTGGGAGCTCTCCACCTCCCTCAAGGCTCCCACCGAGGACATCTTCACCCGAACTCCCAGCTTCCTGCCGCACCGTCCCACCCTGGGCAACTACGCCGAGGTCGCCCGGGCCGTCCCGGTCTGGCGGTACGCCGCCAACTCCCTGGTGGTGGCCGCGATCACCGTCGGCGGCAACGCCGTCGGGGCGACGCTCGCCGGCTTCGCCCTCGCCAGGCTGCGCTTCCGGGGTGCCCGGCTGGCCCTCGGTCTGTTCCTGGCGACCCTCGTGCTACCGGGAGAAGTCACGGTCGTCTCGCAGTACGTGACGGTCCGAAGCCTCGGCCTCGCGGACACCCTGCTCGGTGTCGCGCTGCCCGGAGCGATCGGGATGCTGAACGTCCTGCTGATGCGGACCGCCTTCCGTGCGATCCCCGGCGAGCTGGACGACGCCGCGATCGTGGACGGCGCCACCGTCTGGCAGCGCCTGGTCCACATCGGACTGCCCAACGTACGCGGGATGCTGAGCGTCGTGGTCATCTTCGCCTTCATCGGCGCCTGGGACGACTTCCTCTGGCCGCTGATCGTGCTCACCGACCCCGACAAGTACACCCTCACCGTCGGCCTCCAGTACCTCAACGGCACCTTCAGCGCCAACCCCCGCCTGATCGCGGCCGGTACCATGATCGCCTTCCTGCCGATCGTGGTGGTCTTCGCCGCTCTCCAGCGCTTCTTCTTCCGAGGCGTCGAGGAGGGCGCGATCAAGGGCTGACCGGCGGTGGCCCCTGGTTCCCGGGCCATCGGGTGAACCGCCTCGCACGCGTGGCCGGAGGGAGGTCCGCATCGCGGCGGCAGCGGGCCGGCACCGACGGATCGGCCCGCCTCGTTCGCGCCGCACGACGGGAGTGGGAAGCCGGGCCGGTGAGCCGGTGGCCGACCCGGCGGCGCACCGGCCCGGGCGGGTTCGCCCACGACACCTCTGCCCGCACGGCGCACCCGGAACGGGCGCCTCAGGGCGCCTCGGCTCCGGTCACCAGGATCACCTCGAGGGTGCGCGGCCCGTGCACACCCTCCACCCGGTCGAGTTCGATGTCGCTGGTGGCGGACGGTCCGGAGATCCAGGTCTGCGGGCGGGTGGGATCCAGGCGGGGGAGCGCCCGGGGGAGCGAGGCGACGACCTGTTCGGGGGAGCGCACCACGCAGATGTGGTGGTCCGGGACCAGGGTGAGCAGCCGCCGGCCCTGGGCCGGACCGGCATCCAGCACGATCGTCCCGGTCTCGGCCACCGCCAGTACGCAGCCGGTCAAGACGCTGTCCACGGCGTCGAGTCGGACGGCGGTGAGCGTACCGTCGTCGGGTACGGCCCTGACTCCGGTGGTGGCGGCCAGCCAGTCGGGCGGCAGATCGGCGGGCACGGCCACGGTCCGGGAGCCGTGTGCGGCGAGCAGGCGGGCCACGGTCGCGGGCAGCCCGGCCTCGGTACTCCGGTGGACCAGGGCCCGGTAGTCGGCCAGGTTCTCGTGCAGCAGGTCGAGCAGTGCCGCCGGATCCTCGTCCCGATGGGCGGTCAGATAGGCCCGGGGGATGTCCTGCGCGGGACCACCGGCAGCTGCGGGAGCAGCACCCGCTACGGGCTCCGGGCCGATCGCGGCGCGGATCCGGGCCAGTACCGTCTCCCGGCTTCCACTCATCGGCTGTCCTTCCGGGAACGGTTCTTCTTCCACCAGTCGCGGAACGGCTCGGCGGGCAGCTCGGGCAGATCGCGGGTGTCGGTCCAGGCGCCACCGGGGCCGGGCAGTCGTTTCGGAAGCAGTCCACGGGCCTTGCCCGCGATCCGCTCCCCGGCCGCCAGCACACCGGGGTGGTCCAGGGCGTACCCCGCGGCCTTCACCGCCGCCCGCTCCAGCCGGTGCCCGGGTCCGCCCTGCCCGGCGACCCGCTCGCGCAGGTGCACCAGCACCTCTGGAATGTCGATGGCCACCGGGCAGACCTCGTAGCAGGCTCCGCACAGTGAAGAGGCGTACGGCAGCGACGCATCGATCGCACTTGCGGTGCCGCGCAGTTGGGGCGTCAGAACGGCCCCGATCGGGCCGGGGTAGACCGACCCGTAAGCGTGGCCGCCGGCCCGCTCGTACACCGGGCAGACGTTCAGGCAGGCGGAGCAGCGGATGCAGCGCAGTGCCTGCCGCCCGACCTGGTCGGCGAGGGCGGCGGTACGGCCGTTGTCGAGCAGTACCAGGTGGAAGTCCGAGGGCCCGTCGCCCTCCGGGCCGCGGGTGCCCGTCCAGAGCGAGGTGTACGGGTTCATCCGCTCGGCGGTGGAGGAGCGCGGCAGGAGCTGCATGAAGACCTCCAGGTCGCGCCAGCGCGGGATGACCTTCTCGATCCCGGCCACCGAGATCAGCGTCTTCGGCAGGGTCAGGCACATCCGGCCGTTGCCCTCGGACTCGACCACCACCAGGGTGCCGGTCTCGGCGACCATGAAGTTGGCACCGCAGACGGCGACCTCCGCGCGCAGGAACTTCTCCCTCAGGTGCAGTCGTGCGGCCTCGGCGAGCTGGGCGGGAGAGTCGGTCAGCCCCTCGGGCGCGGGCCGGCCCCACTGCGCCATCCGCGCGGCGAAGATGTCGCGGATCTCCTCCCGGTTGCGGTGGATCGCGGGCACCAGGAGGTGCGAGGGCCGGTCGTCGCCCAACTGCACGATGAGCTCGGCCAGATCGGTCTCGTACGCGATGATGCCCTCGGCCGCGAGCGCCTCGTTGAGCCCGATCTCCTGGGTGGCCATGGACTTCACCTTGACCACCTCGCGTTGGCCGGTGGCCAGCACCAGGTCGGCGACGATCCGGTTGGCCTCGGCGGCGTCGGCGGCCCAGTGCACCGTACCGCCCGCCTCGGTGACCGCCGCCTCCAACTGGAGCAGATAGCGGTCGAGATGGCGCAGTGTGTGGTCCTTGATCGCCTTGCCGGCGGCGCGCAGCTCGGCCCAGTCGGCGAGTTCGGCGACCGCGCGCGCCCGCTTCTCGCGGATGGTGCGGGTGGCGTGGGTGAGGTTGGCCCGCAACCTCGTGTCCCGGGTGGACACGGCGGCGGCCTCGGGGAAGGAGGGGCCGCTCCCGGTAGCGGACGGGCCGCTCCCGGGGAAGGACGGCATGCCGAGGAAGGTGCCACCGCTCATACCGCGCTCCCTTGTTCGTCACCGGACGTGCCGGTCCACGGCTGCTCCTCGGTGGAGGCCAGGATCTCGGCGATGTGCAGCGGCCGCAGCGGCGCCGACCGCCGGCGCAGCAGACCGCCGAGGTGCAGCAGACAGGAGTTGTCCCCGCCGCAGAGTACCCGGGCGCCCGTCCCCAGCGCGTTGCGCACCTTGTCGTCGCCCATCGCGGTGGAGACGTCGGGGTTCTTCACGGCGAAGGTCCCGCCGAACCCGCAGCACTCCTCGGCACCGGGCAGCTCCACCAGCTCCAGCCCCCTGACGGCGCGCAGCAGCCGCAGCGGTCGGTCACCGAGGCGCAGCAGCCGCAGGCCGTGGCAGGAGGGATGGTAGGTGACGGTGTACGGGAAGTGGGCGCCGACGTCCTCGACCTCGAGCACATCGATCAGGAACTCGGTCAGCTCGTACACGCGCGGCACCAACGAGTCCGCCGCTTCGGCGAGTTCGGTACCGCGCCGCTCCGTCCGGGCGCGGGCTCCGATCCGGGGGTAGGCGTCGCGGATCATCGCGGTGCACGAGCCGGACGGGGTGACGACGTACTCGTAGGCCGCGAAGGCGCGCGCGAGGCGGCGGACCATCGGTTCGGTCTCGCGGCGGTAGCCGGTGTTGAACTGTGGCTGCCCGCAGCAGGTCTGCTCGGCCGGGAAGTCCACCTCGACACCGAGCCGCTCCAACAGCCGGACGGTGGCGATCGCGGTGGACGGGTACAGGGCGTCGTTCACACAGGTGGCGAAGAGTGCGACGCGCATCGCGGCCTCCATGGCGATCGGGCTCCCGTGCAGGGACGTCGGTACGGAACGGCCCTCCGGGGAGCGGACGGGCTCCCCGGAGGGCCAGCGTATCCGGCCGGCCGTCAGTGACCGCGCCTGATCCACTCGTCGAGTTGCGGTGCCTCGGCCCCGATCGTGGTCGAGTCACCGTGGCCGGTCCGCACCTCCGTCTCCGGCGGCAGGGTCAGCAGCCGCTCCCGGATCGACCGGATGATGGTCGGGAAATCGGAGAAGGACCGGCCGGTGGCCCCGGGACCGCCCGCGAACAGCGTGTCGCCGGTGAAGACCGTACCCAGCTGTTCGGAGTGCAGGCAGACCGCGCCGGGCGCGTGGCCCGGGGTGTGCAGGACGGTCAGCTCGATGCCCGCGACCGCGAGGCGCTGCCCGTCCGTCAGGTCGCCGTCCACCGGACGCTGGGGGTGGGTCTGCTTCCAGAGCACCTGGTCCTCACGGTGCAGCAGGACGGGAGCGCCGGTCCGCTCGGCGAGCGCCGGGGCGGCGGCGATGTGGTCGTTGTGCGCGTGGGTGCACACGATCGCGACCAGCCGGCGGCCGCCGAGCGCGGCGTACACCGCCTCGGCGTCGTGTGCGGGATCGATGACCAGCGCCTCGGTGCCGTCGCCGACGATCCAGACGTTGTTGTCGACCTGCCAGGTGCCGCCGTCCAGCGAGAAGGTGCCGGAGGTGACCAGCCGCTCGACGCGGGGGGACTGCGCGGCCATCAGAAGACCACCACCGAGCGCAGTACCTCGCCCTTGTGCATCCGGCCGAACGCCTCCTCCACGTCCGTCAGCCGGATGGTCTCGCTGACGAAGGCGTCCAGGTCGAGGCGGCCCTGCAGGTAGAGGTCGATGAGCATCGGGAAGTCCCGGCTGGGCAGGCAGTCCCCGTACCAGGAGGACTTCAGCGAACCGCCCCGGCCGAAGACGTCCAGCAGCGGCAGCTCCAGCTTCATCTCGGGGGTCGGCACGCCCACCAGGACCACCGTCCCGGCCAGGTCACGGGCGTAGAACGCCTGACGGTACGTCTCCGGCGTCCCGACCGCGTCGATCACCACATCGGCACCGAAGCCGCCGGTCAGCCCCTGGATAGCCTCGATGGGGTCGGCGGAGCGGCCGTTGACGGTGTGCGTGGCGCCGAGCTTCTGCGCGGTGGCGAGCTTGCGGTCGTCGATGTCCACCGCGATGATCCGCGCGGCCCCGGCCAGCCTGGCGCCGACCACGGCCGCGTTGCCCACGCCGCCGCAGCCGATCACGGCGACCGTGTCGCCCCGGCCGACGTCGCCGGTGTTGATGGCGGCGCCGAGACCGGCCATCACACCGCAGCCGAGCAGCCCGGCGGCAGCGGGAGAGGCCTCGGGCGAGACCTTGGTGCACTGTCCGGCGGCGACCAGCGTCTTCTCGGCGAAGGCGCCGATGCCCAGCGCGGGGGAGAGCTCCGTCCCGTCGAGCAGGGTCATCTTCTGCTTGGCGTTGTGGGTGTTGAAGCAGTACCAGGGCCGACCGCGCAGACAGGCGCGGCAGTTTCCGCAGACGGCCCGCCAGTTGAGGATCACGAAGTCACCGGGCGCGACGTCGGTCACCCCCTCACCGACGGACTCCACCACACCGGCCGCCTCGTGGCCGAGCAGGAAGGGGAACTCGTCGTTGATCCCGCCCTCCCGGTAGTGCAGGTCGGTGTGGCAGACCCCGCACGCCTGGACCCGCACCAGCGCCTCGCCCGGACCGGGATCCGGGACCACGATCGTCTCGACCTGCACCGGGGCACCCTTGGAACGGGCGATCACGCCGCGCACCTGCTGAGCCATGAGGAAGAACCTCTCGTCATCGGGCGCGGGCAGGCGCTCCGACCGTGCCCGCGCGGGTGGTTCGTGCCGGTCGCGGCCAGGCCGCGCCGGTCGCGAGTAGTTCACGACGGCAACACCGTACGGTGCCGGCGATCACCATCGACCACCGGATCACCGGTCACTGATCGTCGGTCAGCGACGGAGCCACCGCCGCAATGCCGACAAGTTGGTCGAGGTGGTCGATTGTCAAGCATCCAACGGCGTGTCGGGGTGGTGGGACTGGAGAACGGAACGGGACCTCCGGCAG
>NZ_JBSFJU010000022.1:0-123718 GCF_053598215.1 Kitasatospora sp. NPDC001175
GCCGGGTGGCGGGAAGCAACTCCTCGACTGGAAAGGACATCTGACTCCTCGTTCCCGTTCGTGTCCGGCTCGGCGCGGCCGACCATACCCCGGGCTCCACCGGACCCGCCTCCCTTTTCCCGGGCGCCGTACGACCGCGCACGGCCCGGGCGGTGCTGCCGCCGATCCGGCTGCCGGGTGGGCGGGGCGGCTCCGGGCGGCACGGGCTTGCGGGGAGCTGCGCGCCCGGGCGGCGCGGGCGCCGTCCGGCCGCCGGTGCCGCACAGTCACCACCCGATCAGATTCACGGTTCGCCGCGCGACCGCACGGAGAAGAGAGTGTGATGGGGACGCGGTAGCGGGCCGACGGACGTGAGGAGCTGGGGATGGAGAGCGCGTACGTGATCGTGGGTGCCAGCTTGGCGGGGGCCAAGGCGGCCGAAACCCTGCGCGAGGAGGGTTTCGAGGGGCCGGTGGTCCTGATCGGGGACGAGCAGGAGCGCCCGTATGAGCGCCCGCCGCTCTCCAAGGGGTACCTGATGGGCAAGACCGCGCGGGAGAAGATCCACGTCCACTCCCCCGAGTGGTACAAGGAGCATTCGATCGATCTCCGCCTGGGCACCACCGTCACCGCCGTGGACCTCGCCGCGCACCGGGTGACGCTGGCCGACGGCAGCAGCATCGGCTTCGGCAGACTGCTGCTCACCACCGGCGCGAGCCCGCGCCGGCTGCAGGTGCCGGGCGCCGACCGGGAGAACGTCTGCTACCTGCGCCGGGTCGAGGACAGTGACCGGATCCAGGCGTTCCTGCGGCCCGGCGCCAGGGTGGCCGTGATCGGTGCCGGGTGGATCGGCATGGAGACCGCGTCCGCCGCACGCGAAGCCGGCTGCGAGGTCACGGTGCTCGGGCGGTCGGAGCTGCCGCTGCTGGGCACCCTGGGCCGGGAGGCGGCGCGGGTCTTCGCCGATCTGCACCGCGACCACGGGGTGGAGCTGCGCTTCGGCGTCCAGGTCACGGAGATCACCGAGCACGGGGTCCGGCTCGGCGACGGCACGCTGGTCGAGGCGGACGCGGTGATCGTCGGCATCGGGGTCACCCCGAACACCCGACTCGCCGCCGCGGCCGGACTGAGGGTCGACAACGGCGTGCTGACCGACCAGCACCTGCAGAGCTCGCACCCGGACGTGTTCGCGGCCGGCGACGTGGTCAACGCCTTCCACCCGCTGTACGACAGGCCGATCCGGGTCGAACACTGGGCCAACGCGCTGCACCAGCCGAGGACGGCGGCGCGTTCGATGCTCGGCGAGGAGGCGGTGCACGACCGGGTGCCGTACTTCTTCACCGACCAGTACGAGCTGGGCATGGAGTACACGGGCTACATCGAGCCCGGTGGCTACGACCGGGTGGTCTTCCGGGGCGACGTGCCGGGGCGGGAGTTCATCGCCTTCTGGCTCTCCCGTGACCGGGTGCTCGCCGGAATGAACGTCAACATCTGGGACGTGACCGACGCGATCCGCGACCTGGTCCGCTCCGGACGCCCGGTGGACCCGGACGCCCTGGCCGACCCGGACACGCCGCTCGACCGGACCGGCCGGCCCCAGCAGGGCTGACCGATCCGGGCGGGGCCGGAGCCAGGGCCGGGACGGGACTCGAGGCCGAGGCGGGAGTCGGGGCCCGGGCAGCACGCCGGGTGGCGGCGCGCTCAACCGGCCCGGGCGGTGAACGAGTCCATCGCGCGGAGCTACTTGAGCTCGTCGTGCGCCTTGGTCAGCAGTTGCATCGCGAGGTCGTTGAGCGCTCTGGCCCCGGCGACCTCCTCACCGACTCTGGGCTGCGGCGCGTCGGCGTGGTGCCGGGTGCTGTAGCCATGGGAGCGGACCTCCGTGCCGTCCGGGAGCCGGACCAGCGCGACGGCCTTGGTGCGGTCCCCTTCTTCCTCGAACTCCAGCTCCACGTGCCATCCGACGAGTGTGTGCATCATGATCGCCACCTCCACGGGTTCCGCTATCCAGCGTGCTCCGGGCGGCGGGCGCTCGCCACCCGCCCCGGTGGCGATCCTGACGGACGCCGGATGGGGGCGGTAGCGGTGCGGGACAGGTCCGGGCGGGTGTGGGCCTTCTCGGCCCCAGTGCGCCCGGACGGCCGGCGGGGCAACCGGGAGCCATGTTGAACGCGTTCAGTTTTGCCGTAGAGTCTACTGCGGCAGTGTTTTGAACGCGTTCAAGCGCGGCGCCGACCGACAACGGCCACGCCCGCGCACGTCCACACAAGGGGTGGGACCGTGACCGCACAAGGGGTGGGACCGTGACCGCACTGGTCAACCTCATCGTCATGCTCGGCATGTTCGTCGTGATACCGACAGGGCTCACGCTCATCGACGGCCCCGGCACCGGCCGGGCGGCCCGGCTCTGGCCGATCGCCGCCACCGCGGGCGCGCTGGCGCTCTGGCTGCCGCGCGGGCCGGGCGCCACCGCTCTGGGCTGCGGCTACGCCGGCGCCACCTTGGCGCTGGCCGCGCTGGCGCCGCTGCGGCTGCGCCTCACCGGATCCCTCGCCCCCGCCGAGATCGCCACGCTGACCGCGCTCGTGACACCCTCGGTGGCCGGCGTTGCACTGGTCGCCGAACGCTCCGGGCACCGGCTGTTCGGCTTCGACCTCAGGATCCTGGCGCTCACCGTGCCGCACTTCCACTTCGCCGGATTCACCGCCGCGCTGATCGCCGGCCTCCTCTGCCGCACCTCCCCCGACCGGCTCGCCGCCCGGGCCGCGGCACTCAGCGTCCCGGTCGGCACCCTGCTGGTCCTCGCCGGGTACTTCATCGACGACTGGGCCCAACTCCTCGGCGCCGTCGTGCTGACCTGCGGCATGTGGCTGGTCGGACTGCTCACCTGGCGGGACCTGCGCTCCCGCGCCTGCTCGAGGGACCTGCTCACCGGCCGGCTGTTCGCAGTCTCCTCCGCGGTGCTCGCCGCCACCATGGTGCTCGCACTCTGGTGGGCCCTCGGCCGAGCCGCCGGCTTCCCGCACCCCACACTGACCTGGATGGCCGCCACCCACGGCCTCGGCAACGCGCTCGGCTTCGCGCTCTGCGGACTGCTCGCCTGGCGCCGGACCAAGGAGCTCCACCCGTGACCAGCAAGCTCAACTACCCGGAGGTCGGCCGTACCACGGTCCCCGGCCGGGCACTGCCCGCCGGCTACAACCACCTCCACCACCGGGTCCTGATAGGCCACGGCCGGGACGTCCTTCAGGCCGCGGGCGCGGCCGTCACCGGCTGGCGGATGCACCGTGCAGCCGGAGTCCGGATGCGGACGACCGCGGTCCGGGCGGAACCGGGGGTCGCGGTCGAGTGCGCGATCGGCATCGGGCCGCTCCGGCTGACCGCGCCGTGCGAGGTGGTCTGGAGCAGCTACCAGCCCGACCGGATCGGCTTCGCGTACGGCACCCGCAACGGGCACCCCGAGTGCGGCGAGGAGTCCTTCGTCGTCGAGATGGGCCCGGACAAGGCCGTCTGGTTCACCGTGACCGCTTTCAGTCGCCCCAGCCGCTGGTACACCCGGCTGGCCGGGCCGATCGTGCCCTACCTGCAGCTGCGTTACGCCCGGCACTGCGGACGCACCCTGCGGCGGCTGGCCGGCTGCGGCTGAGCAAGCGTTCGAAGCGTGCGGGGAGCGAACGACCGGCGGCGGCCAGCGCCGGGGCCAGACCGAGGCCGTATCCGATCGCCAGCGGGACGCCAGAGGAGGTCCGGCCGCGGGCGGCCGCGCCGAGCGGCGCAGCGGCCCGTATCCGCGCCCCGGTGCCCGGCACGTCCCCGGCGTGCGCGCCGACCGCGAGGGCGGCCCGGGCACCGCGGCCGCCCCGTCCACGGGGACTCTCACCGGCCGAGCCGCCGCAGGGCCCGCCCGGCGCGCAGCACGACCCCAACCGGGCGCACCCACAGTGCCGCGCATGCGTCGACCGTCCACACCAGCGTCCGGATCATCGTCAACAACGCCCTTCTCCCAACGGTGTTCTGGCCTTCTCGGCGTGGTATGGCGAGAAGTACGGGTTGAGCCGGACGGCCTCGCGCAGCTGGCCGTCGGCCTCGGGTACGCCGAGCGAGCGCTCGATCGCGTTCCGGTGGTAGGCGAACACGGCACTGGCCCAACCGGTGGGCCGGCCCGACGCGGGGCCCGGCCGAGTTCGTCGGCGGCCAGGACACTCTTCATCTCCAGGGCAGCGGGGCGGGAGCTGGTCCGAGGGCGGGTGCGCGCGTGTCCAACCGCCGGGCACTCGCGGGCCGTTCGGCCGTGCCACAACCTAAGGCGGCGGTTGATCTTCGCGTACGCGCGACCCCGGTCACGCACCGGATGGGCCACCGATTTCCCCCGTAAGGATCAAGAATTCACGATCGGAGGACATCCGGGCCACCGCGGGCACGGGCGTTCGAGCTCGGCGCCGATGACGTGCGGCCACGAACCGCCCTTGGCACTGCCGCTCGACGATGGGTTTCCCCACGCAGCCTGTCCGGGGCTGGTACACCGGCCGCCCGGGCCCGAAGGCGGGTTCGCTGCCCGGCGGGCTGACGCCGGGATCCGACTACGTGCCGGCGTTCGGGTGACCGGTGCGCCGCGCCAGGAATAGCGGGCCGCCGGCTTTGGTTGAGGCGGGTCGTACGTCCACCGACCGCACTGAAAGGGCAGGTGTCCCGAGATGAGCACCGTCGAGCTGACCAAGGACAACTTCGACGAGGTCGTCCAGGGCCCGGATGGCAAGGGCTTCGTCTTCATCGACTTCTGGGCGAGCTGGTGCGGGCCGTGCCGCCAGTTCGCCCCGGTGTACGAGAAGGCTTCCGGGCGCCACCCCGATCTGGTCTTCGCCAAGGTGGACACCGAGGCGCAGCAGGAGCTGGCGGCGGCGTTCGAGATCCGCTCGATCCCGACCCTCGCGATCATCCGTGACGGGGTCCTGGTGTTCTCGCAGCCGGGCGCGCTTCCGGAGCCGGTGCTGGAGGACTTGATCGGCAAGGCCCGGGCGCTGGACATGGACGAGGTCCGCGCCAAGGTGGCGGAGGAGCAGGCGAACGCCCGGGGGTGACCGGCCTGGAGGCGGCTCTCCACGACGGCCGGGCCGGCCTTTCCGGGGCCGGCCGACTGTCGTGCAACTCCCCGGGCGCGGTGGCCGGCACGGCCTGTTACACGGTCCGGTCCGTACTCGTCGGGTCGGGTCGACCCCTGGACGGTCCCGGTCACCTGCTCCCCGCGCCACCCGCAGCACCTGCTGCGCGGACACGCCCCTGGACGGACCTGATCCCTTGAACGGACGCCCGCTGCGGCTCCGGTCCGCGCTGGTATTGCCGACGACACGCCGTCGGTGCGGCCGCCGGGCGGGGTGGGCCCGTCGGAGGATGGTTCCGCCCCGTCGGATGGCGGCGGCAGCGCACGCACAGCGGCAGCAGAGCGAGAGCGAGAGCCATGACCCCGCAACCCGAGCAGTACGACGTGGTGGTCCTCGGCGCGGGTCCGGCCGGCGAGAACGTCGCCGACCGCACCCGCGCCGCCGGGTTGAGCACCGTCATCGTGGAGAGCCAGTTGGTCGGCGGCGAGTGCTCGTACTGGGCCTGTATCCCGAGCAAGGCACTGCTGCGACCGGGCAGCGCGCTGGCCCACGTACGCGCCCTGCCCGGTGCCAAGCAGGCCGTCAACGGCGGTCTGGACACGGCCGCCGTACTGGCCTACCGGGACGAGTTCACCTCCCACTGGCACGACGACGGCCAGGTCGAGTGGCTCCGCTCGGCCGGGATCGACCTGGTGCGCGGGCACGGTCGACTGGCGGGTGAGCGGGCCGTGCTGGTCGACGACGAACGGCTGCTGACCGCCCGGCACGCCGTCGCCGTGTGCACCGGCAGCCGCCCCGCCCTGCCGCACATCCCCGGGCTGGCCGAGGCCCACCCCTGGACCAGCCGGGACGCCACCAGCTCCGCCGTCGTACCGCCCCGGCTGGCGGTGGTCGGCGGCGGCGTGGTCGCCGTCGAGATGGCGGCCGCCTGGCGCTCACTGGGCTCCGAGGTCACCGTGCTGGCCCGCGGAGGGCGGCTGCTGGGACGGATGGAGTCCTTCGCGGGCGAGCTGGTCGCCGAGGGCCTGCGGGAGGCCGGAGTTGACGTACGGTTCCACACCGAGGTCACCGCGCTGCACCGTGACGGGCCGGTGACGCTCACCCTCGGCGGCGACGGGGAGCTGGTGGCCGACCAAGTGCTTTACGCCACCGGGCGGTTGCCCCGCACCGACGACATCGGAATGGAGAGCATCGGCCTCTCCCCCGGCAACTGGCTCGACGTGGACGACAGTTGCCTGGTCAAGACGGTACAGGGCGGCTGGCTCTACGCCGTCGGCGACGTCAACCACCGCAACCTGCTCACCCACCAGGGAAAGTACCAGGCGCGGATCGCCGGCGCCGCGATCGTCGCCCGCGCCCGCGGGGAGCAACCGGACACCTCCGTGCGCTGGGGCGAGTACGCGGCCAGCGCGGACACCGCGGGGCCGCCCCAGGTGGTCTTCACCGAGCCGGAAGCGGCGGCGGTCGGTCTGACCCTCGACGCCGCCGAGCGCGCGGGACTGCGCGTGCGGGCGATCGACTACGAACTCGGCCAGGTCTCCGGCGCCTCGCTCTACACCGACGGTTACCAGGGGCGGGCCCGGATCGTGCTCGACCTTGAACGCCGGGTGGTCGTCGGCGCGACCTTCGTCGGCCCGGCCGTGGCCGAACTGCTGCACTCCGCCACCGTGGCCGTGGTCGGCGAGGTCCCGATCGACCGGCTCTGGCACGCGGTCCCGGCCTTCCCGACCATCAGCGAGGTGTGGCTGCGACTGCTGGAGACGTGCCGGGACAGCGGGTGAGCTGTCGAGGCGGTCGACACGCCGGGGGCGCGCGGCAGCCGGGGGTATCCACGAAGGAGATCAGATGAGCGGGACACTGTTGGCCGTCGGCACGCAGAAGGGCCTCTTCCTGGGACGCAGCCCCGACCGGGTGCGGTGGGAGTTCAGCGGGCCGCACTTCCAGATGAACGCGATCTACTCGATCGGGATCGACCGGCGGGACGGACGGGTGCGGCTGCTGGTCGGGGCCGACAGCAGCCACTGGGGACCGTCCGTGCAGTGGTCCGACGACCTGGGGGCGAGCTGGCAGGACCCGCCCCGCCCGGCCGTGCGCTTCCCCGCGCACACCGGGACCTCGCTGGAGCGGGTCTGGCAGCTCCAGCCCGCGGGGAACGAGGCCCCCGGCGTGGTGTACGCGGGGACACAGCCCGCCGCCCTGTTCCGCTCGGAGGACCGCGGTGAGAGCTTCACCCTGGACGAGTCGCTCTGGTCCCACCCGCAACGCAAGGACTGGGCGGCCGGGTTCGGCGGCCAGGGCCTGCACACCGTCATCACCGATCCGCGCGACGCGAACGTGCTGACGGTGGCGGTCTCCGCCGGCGGGGTGTACCGCACGGCGGACGGCGGGCGGGCCTGGCATCCCTCCAACGCCGGTATCCGGGCGCCGTTCCTGCCGAACCAGTACCCGGAGTTCGGCCAGTGCGTGCACAAGGTGGCGGCCGACCCCGTCGACCGCGACCGCCTCTACCTGCAGAACCACGGCGGGGTCTACCGCAGTGACGACGGCGGCGGCCACTGGCAGGACGTCGGCGACGGCCTCCCCGCCACGTTCGGCTTCGGCGTCGCCACCCACCCCCGGCAGTCCGGCACGGCCTACCTCTTCCCGCTCGACGCCGACTACGCCCGGCTCCCGGTCGGCCACCGCTGCCGGATCTTCCGCACCCAGGACGCGGGCGCCAGCTGGCACCCGCTCTCCGACGGCCTGCCGGAAGGAGACCACTACGGTGTGGTGCTGCGCGACGCGCTCTGCACCGACGACGGCGAACCGGCCGGGGTGTACTTCGGCAACCGCAACGGCGAGGTCTACGGCAGCGCGAACGACGGCGACAGCTGGGCGCTGATCACCTCGCACCTGCCGGACGTGCTCTGCGTCCGGGCGGCGGCGCTGTCCTGAACGAGGGGCCGTCGCGGCACCACCCCGGCGGAGGCGTCCTGAGCGAGGGGCCCTGCGAGCAGCTTCGAGAGAGCCGCTATGCGAACAGCTCCGCGGTGACGAACCCGGGAGCAACTCCGAGACGGCAGGCGCGGAACAGGGCTCGGAGCCAAGAGGGCAGCCGTGGGACGACGGCTGCGAGCGATCCCGAATCGAGGTCATCTCAAGCGGGGAGCCGTCGATGCTGGTGGCGAGTTGGATCTACTGCCCGCCGGCGGGTCGATCTCGGCCCAGTGATGCGCTTGCCTGCAGCGTCGCGGAGGGCGTCGGCGAGGGCGGGGAAGGCGGGGCGGGGGCAACCAGGTCGAACGGGTTCTCGCCCGCCGGCCGTGGCCCGCCAACCTCGAGGACCGAAGCGACCCGCGCGCCGATCCGCCGGCCGTGCACCACCGTCAGCGTTCCGCGCCCCCGCGTTCCGCACTCCGGCGCTCGGCCGCCCGCAGCCGATCGCTGACCTCACCCAGACTCTCGCCCAGCATCGCCAGCTGTTCCCGGCTCAGCACGTCGATCAGCACCTCGCGCACGGTGGCGACATGCCCCGGCGCGGCCTCCCGCAGGACTCGCCAGCCTTCCTCGGTCAGCTCGGCGAACACCCCGCGCACATCGCTGGCACAGGAGCGGCGGCGGACCATCCCCGCCTTCTCCATCTGGGTGACCTGGTAGGTCAGGCCACTCTTGGAGGTGACCAGCCGGTCGGCCAGATCGGTCATCCGCAGCGAGCCGTCGGGCACCGCGGAGAGCTGCACCAGGATCTCGTACTGGGTGTGGGAGAGTCCGGCGTTCTCCTTGAGCTGCTGCTCCAGGCGCCGTTCGATCAGGTTGCTGGCGACGACGAAGCCCCGCCAGGCGGCCATCTCCTGCTCGTCGAGCCAACGGGGTTCGTCCATGACGCCATTCTACCCTGTTGTTCAAATTCGAACTAAGGTGTACCGTCGAACATGCACGGTTCAAATTTGAACTACTTAGCCGGGAGTCGAGCAGACCATGACCACCGCCGCCCCCACGCGCATGCCCGCTCTCTACCTCTCGCACGGCGCACCCCCGCTGGCCGACGATCCGGTCTGGCCCGGCGAGCTGGCCGCCTGGTCGGCCGGGTTGCCCCGGCCGAGGGCGATCCTGATGATCTCCGCGCACTGGGAGGAGGCCCCGCTAGCCCTGGGTGCGACCACCCCCGTGCCACTGGTCTACGACTTCTGGGGCTTCCCCGAGCACTACTACCGGGTCCAGTACGCCGCCCCTGGCGCACCGGAGCTCGCGGAGAGCGTACGCAAGCTGCTGCGCGCCCCCGGCGTCCCGCTCCAGGACATCCCCGACCGCGGGCTGGACCACGGCGCCTACGTGCCGCTGGTGGAAATGTTCCCGGACGCCGACGTCCCGGTGCTCCAGGTCTCGATGCCGAC
This sequence comes from Kitasatospora sp. NPDC001175, assembly GCF_053598215.1. Lineage (NCBI taxonomy): Bacteria > Bacillati > Actinomycetota > Actinomycetes > Kitasatosporales > Streptomycetaceae > Kitasatospora > Kitasatospora sp. NPDC001175. The sequence goes on from NZ_JBSFJU010000022.1 coordinate 9,452, forward strand.
CCTCGACCCCCAGCGGCTACTGGAGATCGGCCGCCGGCTGGCTCCGCTGCGCGACGAGGGCGTACTGATCGTCGGCAGTGGCTTCTTCACCCACAACCTGCGGGCGATCAGCCCCGACGGCCGAGTGCCCTCCGTGATGGCCGAGTTCGACGACTGGGGCCGGCGCGCCATGGCCGCCCAGGACCTGGACGCACTGCTCGATTTCGAACGCAAGGCTCCCGCCGCGAGGTTGGCCCACCCCCGGACCGAGCACTTCGCACCGCTCTTCGTCACCCTCGGCGCGGGAGAGGCCGACCTCGGCTCGCAGCGCAGCGTCATCGACGGCTTCTGGATGGGCCTCGCCAAGCGCTCGATCCAACTCGGCTGAGCCGCCGCCCCGTCCCGTCCCACCCCTCGCCCACCGCCCCCTCGACCCACCGCGTCCCGGCCCCGCACCGCCACTCCGCCTCCCGGCAGCCCGAAGGGCCGACCGGGAGCGCCCGTTGATCGCCCGATCGGCCCTTCGAACCCTGCGGTCAGCCGGCGTCCGCGTCACCACCGACCGCGAAGGCGGTGCCACCGGCGCCACTGGCGTCGGCGTCACCACCGACCGCGGCGGCCACGCCACCGGCAGCGGTGTCGGTCGCGTCGCCGCCGACGGCGTAGGCGCCGTTCGGGGACACGACCGCATCGAGGTGGTGGGCGAAGGCCACATCGGCGCCGCCGATGAGAGCGACGCCGGCCATGGCCGCCGCAGCGGCGATCCTGGCGATCGAGGTGCGCATGAGTCCTCCGGATGTGGTGCGGAACCAGATTGCTGACAGGACGCCACGATCTTCGGCGCACCGGAGCGCGACCCGGCAACCGGACGCACCCGATCCACCCTCACGGACCACGAAATACACCGGTACGGCCGAGCAGCCGCCCGCCGACACCGGAGGCCGCCTCCGTGCGGCCGCCCTTGACCCTGACACTGGCGGCAGGGTTGCACGCTCTCCCCATGAACAGCATCGACAGCACCACCCCGCTGCACGGAAAGGTCGTCGTGGTCACGGGCGCGGGGACCGGGATCGGCCGCGCCACCGCACACGAGTTCGCCGCCCTCGGCGCCGAGGTGGTGGCCGTCGGGCGCCGTCCCGGGCCCCTCGCCGAGACGGCCGCCGGCTGCGCCTCCTCCCGGATCACTCCCCTGTCCGCCGACATCACCGCCCCCGGTGCGTGCGATCGGCTCGTCGAAACCGCGCTGGCCCGGCACGGGCGCCTGGACGTCCTGGTGAACAACGCGGGGATCACCCGCAGCACACCGCTCGGCGGCATCTCACCCGCCGCGCTCGAACCGCTGCTGGCCACCAACCTCACCGCCCCGATCCTGCTCACCCAGGCCGCACTTCCCGCGCTGACCGCCGCCCGCGGCGTGGTCGTCAACGTCACCACCTCGGTCGGTCAGCGCGCCTGGCCCGGTGGCGCCGCGGTGTACGCGGCCACCAAGTCCGCGCTGGAACTCCTCACCCGCAGCTGGGCGGTGGAGCTCGCTCCGCGCGGCGTCCGGGTGGTGGCCGTCGCCCCGGGTGCGATCGAGACGCCGATCGGCGAGCATGCGGGACACACGCCGGAGCAGAGCGCCCGGATCCGCGACTGGCAGATCGCGCACACCCCGCTCGGCCGGCTCGGCCGGCCCGAGGAGGTCGCCTGGGCGATCACCCGGCTGGCCTGCCCGCAGAGCTCCTTCGTCACCGGCGTAGTCTTCCCCGTGGACGGCGGCGCGGTCGTCGCATGAGACCGGCGGGGTGCGTGGGGGCGACGGTGCGGATCGGTGAACTGGCCGCGACCTCTGGCGTGTCGGTCCGTGCCCTGCGGCACTACGAGCAGGCCGGCCTGGTCCACTCCGAGCGTTCGGACAACGGCTACCGGTCGTACGGTGTCGAAGCCGTCAATCGGGTACGCAACATCCGCCATCTGCTGGACGCCGGCCTGACCCTGGAAGACGTCCGGGTCTTCCTGCCCTGCCTGGACGGCGACTTGACCACCGCCGCCCCCTCCGCGAAGGGCCTGCGGGTGGCGCTGGACCGGCTCGCCGTGCTGGAACGGCGGATCGCGGCGCAGCGCGAGGTGCGCGACCGCCTCGCGGCCGCCCTGCGCTCGGCCGGAGTGACGCCTGGAGTGATGACAGGGTGACGATCCGGATGCCGGCCGGACCGATGGACGGAGTTACGGGCAACACCACGGCCGCGCTCACGATCAGGGGTAGGCGGGAGGCGGCGAGGCCGGGCAGAGTGGCGTCATGCAGACACCACTCACCGTGATGGACTTCCTCGACCGGGCCGAGCTGGTCTACGGAGACCGCGTCGGCCTGATCGACGAACCGGTTCAACCAGCCGAATCCTGGGGCGAGGTGACGTACCGACGGATGGCTCAGCTGGCCCGCGCCCAGGCCGCCGGCCTGGACCGGCTCGGCGTCGGTCCCGGCGAGCGGGTCGCCGTCGTCTCGCACAACTCGGCCCGCCTGATGACCTCGCTGTACGGGGTGAGCGGCCACGGCCGGATCCTGGTACCGGTCAACTTCCGGCTGAAGGCGGAGGAGGTGGCGTACATCGTCGAACAGAGCGGTGCCTCCGTCCTGTTGGTGGACCCGGAACTGGACGAGGCGCTCGCCGGGATCGCGGTCAAGCACCGGTTCGTGCTCGGCGCCGGGAGCGACGAGGTGCTGTACGACTTCGCGAACGAGCCGGTCCGGCACCCGGTCAGCGAGTCGCAGACCGCGACCGTCAACTACACCAGCGGAACCACCGCCCGTCCCAAGGGAGTCCAGCTCACCCACCGCAACCTGTGGCTCAACGCGGTGCTGATGGGACTGCACTTCGGGGCGAGCGACCGGGACGTCTATCTGCACACGCTGCCGCTGTTCCACGTCAACGGCTGGGGCCTGCCGTTCGGGCTGACCGGGCTCGGCGCCCAGCACGTCATCCTGCGCAAGGTGGACGGCGCCGAGATCCTGCGCCGGGTCGAGCGGCACGGGGTGACCTTCCTGAGCGGCGCACCCGCCGTCGCGGCGATGATCCTGGAGGCCGCCGCCGACTGGGACGGGCCGGTCCCGGGGCGGGACCGGGTCCGCATGGTCCTCGCCGGCGCACCGCCGCCCACCGCGCTGGTGCAGCGCTTCGAGGACGAGTTGGGCTGGGAGTTCATGCAGCTCTACGGCCTGACCGAGACCTCTCCCCTGGTCACGGTCAACCGCGGCCGGGCCGAGTGGGACGCGCTCCCCGCCGCCGAGCGGGCCGGGAAGCTGGCGCAGGCCGGTGCGCCCGCGCTGGGCACCCGGCTGCGGGTGGACGGGCAGGGTGAGGTGCTCGTCCGCTCCAACACGGTGCTGGAGGGCTACTGGCAGCAGGCGGAGGAGACGGAGGCGGTGCTGAAGGACGGCTGGTTCCACACCGGCGACGGCGGCACCCTGACGGACGGCTACCTCGCCATCGCCGACCGGAAGAAGGATGTCATCATCTCCGGTGGCGAGAACGTCTCCTCGATCGAGGTGGAGGACTGCCTCTACCGCCACCCGGCGGTCCTGGAGGTCGCGGTGATCGGCGTGCCGGACGCCAAGTGGGGCGAGACGGTCAAGGCGCTGGTCGTCCTCAAGGACGGGCACCGCGCCGACGAGGCGGAGCTGATCGCGCACTGCAAGCAGCGGCTGGCCGGCTACAAGTGCCCGACCTCGCTGGAGTTCCGTGACGCGCTGCCCAGGACCGCCACCGGCAAGCTGCAGAAGTTCCGGCTGCGCTCGCCCTACTGGGAGGGACACGAGCGGCAGGTCAACTGACCGCGGCGGGCCGGGTGACGGTCCATCGGATCGGTCCGGCCGGGCGACGGACTCCTGACCAAAATCCCGACCGCCCGGCCCGGCGCGGCCGTTACGCTGTGGATGCCGCAGCACCTCGCCGTTGGAGACGTAGGAAGGGCACCCGGATGGCAGAGCTCACCTCGCTACTGGACGACCTGCGGGCGGAGAGCGCCGACCTGGACGACCTGGTCGCCGGACTGGCCGGGGCCGGGCTGGCCACCCCGACCCCGGCCACCGGCTGGACCATCGCCCATCAGATCGCCCACCTGGCCTGGACGGACCGCTGGTCGCTGCTGGCGGCCCGCGACCCGGAGGGCTTCCGGGCCGCCGCCGAGCGGGAGTTCACCTCCGGCGCGGATCCAATCGAGGCGGGCGCGGCGGAGGGCGTGGGCGAGGAGGGCGCCGTACTGCTGGACCGCTGGCGCGCGGGGCGGGCGGAGTTGGCGTCCGCCCTGCGTGAGGCCGAGGCCGCCGGGCTCCGGCTGCCGTGGTTCGGGCCGCCGATGAAGCCCGCCACCATGGCCACCGCCCGGCTGATGGAGACCTGGGCACACGGGCAGGACGTCGCGGACGCCCTCGGCGTGGAGCGCGAGCCGACGGGCCGGCTGCGGCAGGTGGCCCACCTGGGCGTACGGACCATGGGGTTCGCGTTCGCCCTCCACGGACTGCCGGTACCGCCACCCGACCTGCCGCTCCGCGTTGAACTCTCCGCACCCACCGGCGAATTGTGGACCTGGGGCCCCGAGGGCGCGGCCGACCGGGTGAGCGGTCCCGCACTGGACTTCTGCCTTCTGGTGACCCAGCGTCGACACCGGGACGACCTGGCACTGCACGCCGAGGGCGCCACGGCGTCGGCCTGGCTGCCGATCGCCCAGGCGTTCGCGGGTCCTCCCGGAGGCGGCCGGCTGCCGGGAGCGGCCGGCTGACCGGACCCACCGACGCATGGTCGGCGTCCGCCGCCGGAGCCGAGGCAGGGGATCTCCTGTCCGACCGGGCAGCCTAACCGTCCGACAGCCCCGGCACAGGCGAAGGCAGCCGGGCCTTCGGCGCTCCGTGGCACACAACCCGGGGCTCCGCCCGACGGCAATCAGGGCACCCAGCTGACCGCATGAGGGCCGGACGCCAGGCTCCCGGAGCTCGGTACCGATGCCTCAGACACCGATGCGGAGCGCGGTCAGACGGGTGGCGACCAAGTTGGTGGCGCCGTGGTCGCGCTCCACCAGGCCGTGGACGAGGAGGCCGGCCCGGTCCAGGGCGGTGCGGCGGTTGGGCTCCCAGACCATGCGGTTGCACACGACGTTGATCAGTCCGGTCTCGTCCTCCAGGCTGAGGAAGAGGACACCGCCTGCGGTCGGTGGACGCTGACGGTGCGTCACCAGTCCGCCGACCAGGACGGAGGTGCCGGGCTCGATCCCCGGGAGGGCCGATGCCGGGAGGACTCCGCCCCGGTCGAGGGTGGGGCGCAGGTGCTGCATGGGGTGGCTGGTGGCGGAGGTGCCGGTGGCCCAGAGGTCGGCGATGGTCTCCTCGACCGGAGTCATGGCGGGCAGCGGCGGCGCGTCCACACCGGGGGCGGTTCCCGGCAGGGTGTCCGGCGAGACGGTCGCGTACACCCCGGCGGACCACAGCGCCTGGCGCCTGGTCAGCCCGAAGCAGCCGAAGGCCCCGGCCGTGGCCAGTGCCTCCAGGACCGGCGCGGGCAGGACCGTGCGCCGGGCGAAGTCCTCCAGGTCCGCGTAGGGCTGCCCGGCGGCGATCGCCTCGGCCTGCGGGGCGCCGATCCCCCGGACGGTGGTCAGCCCGAGCCGGATGGCGGGCTGCGGATTGACGGGACGGCCGGGACGGCCGCGGCCGGGCAGGACCGGGACGCCTTCCAGGGTGGGCCTCGGGGCACTGGCGTTGACGTCCACCCCGAGGACCTGGACGCCGTGCCGCCGGACATCGGCGACCAGGCTCAACGGCGAGTAGAAGCCCATGGGTTGGTTGGCCAGCAGGGCGCAGGTGAAGGCGGCCGGGTAGTGGTGCTTGAGCCAGGCACTGGCGTACACCAGGTAGGCGAAGCTGATCGCGTGGCTCTCCGGGAAGCCGTAGTTGGAGAACGCCTCGATCTTGACGTAGACGTCCTCGGCGATGTCGGCGCGGATGCCGCGCTCGGCCATGCCGTCCAGCAGGCGCTGCCGCAGTTCGGCGACCCGCCGGTGGGAGCGTTTGGCGCCCATCGCCTGGCGCAGCCGGTCGGCCTCGGCCGGGGTGAACCCGGCGCAGTCGATGGCCAGTTGCATCATCTGCTCCTGGAACAGCGGCACCCCGAGGGTCTTGCTCAGGGCGTTCTCCATCAACGGGTGCGGGCAGTGGGCCGGTTCGACCCCGGCGCGGCGGCGCAGGTAGGGGTGGACGGAGCCGCCCTGGATCGGTCCGGGTCGGATCAGCGCGACCTCGACCACCAGGTCGTAGAACTCGCGCGGCTTCAGTCTCGGCAGGGTGGCCATCTGGGCCCGCGACTCGACCTGGAAGACGCCGACCGTGTCGGCCCGGCAGAGCATCTCGTACACCGCCTCGTCATCCGGCGGAATGGCGGCCAGGTCGAGCCGGCGGCCGTGGTGGGCGGCGATCAGGTCGCAGGTGTCGTGCAGGGCGGAGAGCATGCCGAGACCGAGCAGGTCGATCTTGACCAGCCCGGCTCCGGCGGTGGAGTCCTTGTCCCACTGCAGCACCGAGCGCCCCGGCATCCGGGCCCACTCGGTGGGGCAGATCTCGCCGACCGGTTCCCGGGTGAGCACCATGCCACCCGAGTGGATGCCCAGATGCCTCGGCAGCCCGTGGAGTTGGCGGCCGAGGTCGAGCACGTCGGCGGGGATCACCGCGTCCGCCCCGGGTGGGCCGTGGAAGTCGACCTGCCGGGTGAAGGCCTCGATCTGCCCCTGCGGGTAGCCGAGCACCCGGGCAGCGTCGCGCAGCGCCAGCCGGGGCCGGTAGGTGATGACGTTGGCGACCTGGGCGGCGTGCTCGCGCCCGTAGCGGCGGTAGACGTACTGGATGACCTCCTCGCGGCGGCGGTTCTCGATGTCGAGGTCGATGTCGGGCGGCCCGTCGCGTTCGACGCTGAGGAAGCGCTCGAAGAGCAGCCGGTAGCGGATCGGGTCCACGGCGGTGATGCCGAGGGCGTAGCAGACGGCGGAGTTGGCGGCGGAGCCCCGGCCCTGGCACCAGATGTCCTGCTTCCGGCAGAAGTCCACGATGTCGTGGACGATGAGGAAGTACCCGGCCAGGTCCAGCTGTTCGATGACGTCGAGTTCGCGGGCGAGCTGGCGCAGCGCGGGTTCGTTGCCGGCACCGAACCGGACCGGGCCGGCCTCGGCGACCAGGGCGCGCAGCTGGCCGGTCTCGCTCTGCCCCTCGGGCACCGGGAAGCCCGGGAGCCGGGGGTCCAGTCCGCCGAAGTCGAAGGCGCAGGCGCGGCCCAGTTCCACGGTGGCCTGCTGGACGCCCGGGTAGCGGGCCAACCGGGCGGCCATCTCGCGGCCGGACCGCAGATGGGCCGTGCCGGAGGCCTGCGTCCAGCCGGCCGCCTGCTCGACGGTGCGGCGCTCGTGCAGTGCGGCCAGCCCCTGGGCCAGTCTGGCCTCGGCCGGGGTGGCGTGGTGCACGTTGTTGGAGGCGACGGCGGTCAGACCGAGCTCCGCCGCGAGCGCGGCCAGCCGGTCGTTGCGCAGGTCGTCGCCGGGCAGGCGCTGGTCGATCAGTTCGACATGGACGTTCTCCCGGCCGAACGCCTCCATCAGCAGCTGGAGTTCGCGCTTCGCCGCCGCCGGACCGCCGGAGGCCAGCGCGGCGGGTACCCGTCCCTTGCGGCAGCCGGTGAGCACCGCCCACTGGCCCTGGTGGGCGGCGGCGAGCCTGGCGAAGTCGTACGCCGGACGGTTCTTGGCACTGCCCGCGAGCTGGGCGGCACTGATCTCGGCGGACAGGCGGCGGTAGCCGGCCGGGCCGCGGGCCAGGACCAGCAGATGCTCGTCGGGGCTCAGCCCGAGCTCGGCGCCGAAGACGGTCCGCAGTCCCAGGTCCTTTGCCGCGTCGGCGAACCGCACCGCCCCGTACAGGCCGTTGTGATCGGTGAGCCCGACGGTCTCGATACCGAGCCGGACCGCTTCCTCGGCCAGCACCTCGGGATCGCTCGCGCCGTCGAGGAAGCTGAACGCCGAGTGGGTGTGCAGCTCCGCCCACGGGACTCCCGCCCCGGGCGGGAGTTGGGACGGCGACGGCGTGCGCGGGGACGGGCGGCGGCGCAGCGGTACGACATCGCCGCCGGTACGCGCGGGCGCGGGCCCGCCGGTCCGGTCGGCCCCTGGCTCGAACCTGCCGGTACGCACGGGCGCGGGCGCGGACTCGCCCGGTCGGCCGGCCATGCGGCGGCGCAACTCGTTCCAGGGGAGTGAGGGGTGACTGGTGAATCCCATCGCGGGTCGTGCTCCGTCGGGGTGGTGCGGGGTGGTGCGGTGGTGCGGTTCGGCCTGCCGGAGCCTCCTTCGTGCCGTCCGTCCACGCGCGGTCGCGGATGCGGTAGCGGCGGTACGCCGGCGCCGGTTTCGGACGGCGCCGGTCGCGGGCGGTATCAGTCGTAGGCGGCCTCCACGGACCAGTGGCCGCCCTCGGCGGTGAGCATCAGAGCCCGTTCGCCGGCCACCGTGATCTGGAAGCGGGCCCGGCGGCGACGCCGGTCCGGGTCCCACCAGTACTCGACTGCGGGCCAGGGCCCGGTCCAGCCGGTGACCTCCAGCAGCCTGCCGTCCAGGACGAGCCGGGCCGGTGGGGCGGACACCTCGGCCCGGCCGCTGACGGTGACGGGCAGGCCGTCCGGGTCCAGGACGGTGGCCGGGACCGGGCTGCGCGGCACCACGCTGGGCGCCGGGTCCTGCACCCGGCCCGGCCAGGGGGCGGGTGCGGGTGCCTCGTACGCCTCGCCCCAGGGGACGCGCGCCAGTTGCTCGGCCGGGCCCCGGCCGCCGGCGGGCTCGGCCCGGCGCAGTCCGGCGTGCCCGAGCACCGCCTGCACCCGGGCGACGGCGCGTTCGACCCGGTCCTCGGCCACGGCCTGGCCCCAGAGCGCCAACTGCCGTCCCTGATCGGGCACCAGGCCGTCGGGGACGAGGCGCAGCGTGGTGAAGCCGGCGGAGGCGGCGGGTTCACCGGAGCCTGCGGCGTCGGCAGGGTCAGTGGCGTCGGTGGAGTCGGCGGCGGAAGCCGGCGTGAAGGTGCCCGCGGTCTGCCAGGCCTGGAGCTGCCAGCGGACGCGTTCGGCGAGTGCGAAGGGACCGAGCTTGCCCTCGTGCCGCCAGAGGCGGGTGGCACTACGGCCGTCGGCGCAGGTCACCTCGACGGCGAAGCGCCGACAGGCCAGTCCGGCCGCGGCCAGCCGAGTGTGCAGCTGTTCGGCGAGCGTGCGGGCGATGAAGATCAGTGGTTCGGCGAGCAGCTCCGGCGGGTCGAAGCGGTGTTCCACCGCGAGGTCGAGGCCCTCGGGACGGGGCACCAGCGGACGGGACTGGAGCCCTCGGGCGCGACGGTGCGCGGCCGTCCCGGTCGGGCCGAAGCGGTCGGCGACCGCCCGGCCGGAGAGCGCGGCGAAGTCGCCGACGGTGTGCACTCCGAGCCGGACCAGCAGTTCGGCCAGCGGCTCGTCACCGAGCGCGGCCACGGGGTACGGGGCGAGGAACTCCGCCGTCCTGCCGTCCGGTACGAGTATCCCGGCACGGGCCGCCAGCACCGCCGCGAACAGCCCGTCGGCCACCCCGACCTGGCAGTGCGGCAGCACCCGGGCCTCGGGGTTCGCGGCCTCCGGCCCGTCGCCGGGGACTCGCTGCCCGGTCGGCAGCCGTACCCCCGCCTCCGGCGGCGCGTCGGCCTGGGCGTCCGGGGCGGGCCGGGACATGCCCCGGGCGAGGGCCGCGGCGACCGCCGCGTGCACCCGGGTGGCCAGCGCCGCCTCGCCGCCGAAGTAGCGGCCGGGCCCCTTGACCGGGATCGCGCACATCCCCGGGCGCAGCACCTCGACCCGGGGCGTGAACGCCTCCACCGCGGCGACCACCGGTTCGAACAGGCGGGTCTCGGTCTCCGGGTCACGGTCGCGGAGCTCCAGCGCCGGGCAGAGCCGCTGGGCCAGCCGCAGCCGCTGCCCGCGGCGGACGCCCGCGGCCCGAGCCGCGTCCGAACAGGCCAGCACCCGCCCAGCTTCCAGCACCGCGACCGCCCGGTCCGTACCGGCGGCTTCCGGCGCCGTGGCCACGACCGGCCAGTCCGGGCACCACACCACCAGTACCCGCGGCACGCCCGGGCCCGGACCGGCGCCTGCGCCCCCGTCCGGGTTCGGACCCCGCTCCGCCGTCACCGCCATCTCACACCGCCGTACCGCTCACACCGTCGCCACACCGCTGCCCGAACCACCGCTCACACCACCGCCAGTCCGAGACCGCCGAGCGCGGGCTCCGCCTCGTCGGGCCCGGAAAGCACGGCGGGCCCGGAAAGCACGGCGGATCCGGGGAACACAGTGGCCCCGGGAGGCACAGCAGTCCCGGAGCGCACAGCAGCCCCGGAAGACCCGACGGGCACCGTCTCGACCGACTCCGCGGATTCGATCACCCGCGCCGTGCCGTGTTCGTCCGGCAGCCACAGGTGCGCCGAACGGGCGCGGGCTCCGGCCCCGCGCCCCTCCGCCGTGATCTCGGCCTGCCGTCCCACCAGCTGTCCGTACCCCTCACCGAGGCCGAACCAGCGGGCGGACTTCACGGCCAGCCGCAGCCCGGCGCCCGGCCAGGGGCCCGCGACCAGCAGCGCACAGCCGCCGCGCCGCAGCACGGCGGTGAGCCTGGCCGCCAGCTGCGCGGACACCGGCCCTTCCGGGCGCAGCAGGATCAACCCGACCGCTCCGGCCAGGGCCGCGACGACCTCCGGCCAGTGCTGCCCCGGGTCGTCCACGAGCAGCAGTCGTCGCAGGTCGAAGCCGTAGCCGGCGGCGGCCGTCAGCCCTAGGTCGGGCAGTCCCACGGCCGCCGACCAGGTGCCCTCCACCGCCGCCGCACCGGCCGCCAGGGCCAGCAGCAGTCCGGTGTCGCCCAGGACCGACACCGCCGTGCCTCGCCGCAGCCCGCCGCCGGGCAGCAGTAGTGCCAGCGCGGGGAGGACGGGCAGCAGGTCTTCTCCGGTCGGCGCGAGGGTGGCCGGCCGGATCAGCGCGGAATCGAAAGTGGGCACACTTCAGGATCGAACATATGTTCAGTGATATTCAAGTCCAACTATCTGATAGGGCGACAGAAACGCTCTGACCTGCTCAAATGAGGAAATCCGAGACCGTTCGATCACGCTCCGCATTCGGACGTCAAAATCGAACACCCGACATGCCGACTCGCCACCGACACCGCCCGGGGGCGGTGCCGGCAGTGGAGGTCACACGGCGGTGGCAGCCCCGACGGCCGGACGGGCGCTGCGGCGAGCGCCCAGCATCCGGTCGAGCGCAAGCGCACCGGGGCCGCTGAACACCAGGAGCAGGAAGGCCCAGCAGTAGAGCGCGGAGAGCTCGCCGTGGTTCTGCAGCGGGAGCAGCGCGGCCCGCTGGTGCTCGACGAAGTACGCGTACGCCATCGAGCCGGAGCAGATCAGCGCGGCGGCACGGGTGAACAGACCGGAGAGCACCAGCACTCCGCCTGCCAGCTGGATCACTGCCGCATACCAGAACGGCCAGGTGCCGGCGGGAACGGAACCGCCGCCCGGTGCGCCACCGAGGACCCCGAACAGCGAGGCGGCGCCGTGACAGGCGAAGAGGAAGCCCATGGCGATCCGGAAGAGGGCCAGGGCGTAGGGCCGGGCAGCATCGAGGCGCGCGTTGAACAAAGGCATGAACATGCTCCTGTAGGCCGGGAATTGACGCGCGCACAGATTAGGACAGGCTAACCTACCAGGCAAGAGCCGCAGTTGATGCTCTGCCCGGCAACCTGTTCGCGTGGCGACTCCTGACGCCACGTCACCCGAGGGCCCGGTCCAGGTTGAACGCGGCGCTGATCAGCGAGAGATGGGTGAACGCCTGGGGGAAGTTGCCCAGTTGCTCGCCGGTCGGGCCGATCTCCTCGGCGTAGAGGCCGAGGTGGTTGGCGTAGGTGAGCATCTTCTCGAAGGCCAGCCGGGCCTCCTCCAGGCGCCCGGCGCGGGCCAGGGCCTCGACGTACCAGAAGGAGCAGATCGAGAAGGTGCCCTCGGTGCCGCGCAGGCCGTCGGGGCTGGACTCGGGGTCGTAGCGGTAGACCAGCGAGTCCGACACCAGCTCAGCGGTGAGCGCGTCCAGGGTGGAGAGCCACTTGGGATCGGTGGGCGAGACGAACTTGGCCATCGGCATCATCAGCAGGGCGGCGTCGAGCACGTCGCCGTCCAGGCACTGGACGAACGCCTTCCGCTCGGCCGACCAGCCGCGCCGCATGATCTGCCGGTAGATCGCGTCACGGCTCTGCTGCCAGCGCTGGAGGTCGGCGGGCAGACCGCGCCGGTGCGCCATCCGGATCGCCCGCTCCATCGCCACCCAGCACATCAGCCGGGAGTACAGGAAGTTCCTCCGGCCGCCCCGGGTCTCCCAGACGCCCTCGTCCGGCTGGTCCCAGTGGTCGCAGAGCCAGTCCACCACGCCGCCGACCTCGTCCCACCGGTCGCTGCCGATCGGCTGCCCCCACTTGTCGTACAGGTAGACCGAGTCGATCAGCGCGCCGTAGATGTCCAGCTGGAGCTGGCCGGTGGCGGCGTTGCCGACCCTGACCGGCGCCGATCCCAGGTGACCCGCCAGGTGGGCGAGCTCGTACTCGGGCAGCTCGCGGCGTCCGTCGATGCCGTACATGATCTGCAACGGGCCGGTGGCGTCGAGGTCGTGCCCGGGGTCCAGCCGGACCGCCCGCTCGTCCAGGAACCCCATGAACGCCTCGGCCTCCGAGGTGAAGCCCAGCCGGAGCATGGCGTAGATGCAGAAGGCGGCGTCGCGGACCCAGACGTACCGGTAGTCCCAGTTGCGCTCGCCGCCGATCTGCTCGGGGAGGCTGGTGGTCGGTGCGGCCACGATGGCGCCGGTCGGCGCGTAGGTGAGCAGCTTCAGCACCAGCGCGGAGCGGTGCACCGTCTCCCGCCAGCGTCCGTGGTAGCGCGAACCGGCCAGCCAGCGGCGCCAGAACCCGACCGTGGCGCAGAACTCGTCCTCCGCCTCGGCCTTGGGGCAGGCCCTGGGCCCCACCTGGTCGCCGATCCGGTCCAGGGCGAACACCGCGGACTCGCCCTCCAGGAGCTTGAAGTGCGAGATGACGTCCTTCCCGTCGCACTCCAGTGTCGTGGTGGTGGTGAGCGCCAGCGACAGCGACCGCGACTCGAAGATCGCCTCGTGGCCCGCCAGCCGCACCGTGTGCGGTTCGGCCCCGTAACCGAACCGGGGCGCCACCCGGACCCGGAACGGCAGCACGCCGCGCACGCACACCACCCGCCGGATCAGCCGGTGCCGACCCGCCTCCCGGGACTCGTCGACGACCGGCATGAAGTCCTGGATCTCCGCCACCCCGTCGGCGGCGAAGAACCGTGTGATCAGCACGTTGGTGTCGGGGAAGTAGAACTGCCTGGTGCGGCTCGGGACATCGGCGGCCAGCTCGAAGGATCCGCCCCGGTCTGCGTCGAGGATCGCCCCGAACACGCTGGGTGCGTCGAAGCGCGGGCAGCAGTACCAGTCGATGGTGCCGTCAGTTCCCACCAGCGCGGCGGTGCGGAGGTCGCCGATCAACCCGTGCTCGGAGATCGGCAGATAGCGCGAGCCGTCCACGCCCCCAAAACCGGTGTTGTCGAATGCCATACCGGCCTCCCTACCGCTGCGGTACGGGCACCGAGAGAACCTCGCATTTCATGGTAAACCCGACCTCGAAGCGGACAACCGGCCGTGGTCTCCGGGGCGGTCGCGGCACCGCCGGCCCGCCCGCGGCCGGGCTCCGGGGCCCGGCCGCGATCCGGCCGGGCCCTCTCGCGCCGATGTCGCGTCAGGCCGTAGAGTCTGGCCGACCGTTCAGTAACAGAAAGTCGCGGCAGCGGCGGCCGGCGAAGGATCCCGATGAAGCGTCACGCGTGGTTGGACCGGATACACCAGCTCGACCCCGAGACCGACTTCACCGAGATCTACCGGATCAGCAGCCAGTACGAGTTCCCGTGGGACACCAACCAGTCGCTGGGCTTCGCCCTCTACCGCACCTACGCCGTGCCGAGCATCGGCCGGCTGCTCGCCAGGACGGGCGAGTTCACCGAGCGGACCCAGAAGCGGTACGACGACACGGTGCTGATCCTGGACGCGGTGGTCGAGCACGGCTTCGACTCCGCGCAGGGCCGCGAGGCGATCCGCCGGATGAACCAGATGCACCGGCGCTACGACATCTCCGACGAGGACTACCTCTACGTCCTGTCCACCTTCGTCGTGGTACCCAAACGCTGGCTGGACGAGTACGGCTGGCGGCCGTACTCCCCGCACGAGCTGCGGGCCGCCGTCAACTACTACCGCGAACTGGGCCGCCACATGGGCCTGCGGGACATCCCGGAGACCTACCAGGAGTTCGAGCGGCTGCTGGACGACTACGAGCGGGCCCACTTCGGCTTCGACCAGGGCGGCCGGGACGTCTCCGACGCCACCCTGGCGCTGACCGCGAGCTGGTACCCGGAGGCATTCGGCGGGGCGGTGCACACCGCCTCGATCTGCCTGCTGGACGACCCGCTGCGCGAGGCCTTCGGCTACCCCCGGCCGCCCGCCCTGCTGCGGAAGGCGGTCCGGTCCGCGCTGCGGCTGCGCGGGCGGGTGGTACGGCTGCTGCCGCCGCGCCGCAAGCCGGCGCCCGCCCGGGAGAGCAGCCAGGTCAGGGGCTATCCGAACGGCTACCGGCTGAGCGAGCTGGGCACCTTCGAGGAGAGCGGCGGGTGTCCGTTCAAGGCCGCGGCCCCCACCCCCACGGACGGCACCGACCCCGGACATGTCAGTCCCCGGTAGTCCCGATCTCGTCCTGAAACCTTCAGTCGTCACTGCTGATTCCGGTGTCGGGCGAACTTGCCGGGGGCTTAGCCAGATCCTGGATCATTGCCACTTCGGTTGACAAACGTCTTCGTCAGCCTCAACGACTCTGTCCGGTTTTCCGGTGTATTGACCAGTTTCCTCCTTATTCGGCGCGGGTCAAGAGTTACAGGCAAACCTCTTCAGCGCGCTTCACCTCCACCACCCACAGTGCGCACGCCGGGACGGATGGTGGCCGACGGGGCCGTGAGCTCGGCGGCCGGGCGGTCGCATCGCCGTCGACGTCCGCACCGGAGAGAGCCGGGGCCATGGGAACGGGACCATGCCGGGCGCGTTCACCGACCACCGGATACCGGCCGTCCGCGACGAACGGCCGAGGACGGCCAACCGGCGCCCGAGCCCGCTGGCGCGCGCTCTTGACGAACCGGGGACCGTGGCCAAGCCTGGTCGGGCACAGCCCAACGCACCCGCTCCACCCGCCGAGAGCCGGAGGTCAACGGTGACCGAGCAGGCGTCCTACTCCCTTGGCAGTACCGGGAGTCCGCTGTTGACCTGCACCATCGCAGAGCGCCTCGACCAGGTGGCGTCCGCCTTCCCGGACCGGGAGGCGCTGGTGGACGTACCGAGCGGGCGGCGCTGGACGTACCGCGAACTGGCCGCGGACGTCGACCGGTTGGCCCGGGGGCTGCGGGCGCACGGGGTGGCCAAGGGCGACCGGGTGGGCATCTGGGCGCTCAACTGCCCGGAGTGGGTACTGGTGCAGTACGCCACCGCCCGGCTCGGCGCCGTCCTGGTGAACGTCAACCCGGCCTACCGCAGCCATGAACTGGCGTATGTGCTGAACCAGTCCGGGGTCAGCCTGCTGGTGGCCCAGCCCGCCTACCGCGGCAGCGACTACCGGGCGATGGTCGACGAGGCGGTAACCGAGGGCCGGTGTCCCGCGCTGCGCGGGACACTGTGGATCGGCGACCCGCAGTGGCAGCGACTGACCGGCCCCGCGGGCGACTTCCCGGCGCTGCACTGCGACGAGCCGATCAACATCCAGTACACGTCCGGCACCACCGGCTTCCCCAAGGGCGCCACCCTCTCGCACCGCAACATCCTCAACAACGCCCACTCGGTGGGCGAGTTGCTCGGCTACACCGAGCAGGACCGGATCTGCGTGCCGGTGCCCTTCTACCACTGCTTCGGCATGGTGATCGGCAACCTCGCGGCACTCAGCCGCGGCGCCTGCGTGGTGATCCCCTCGCAGGGCTTCGACCCGGCCGCCGCCCTGTGCGCCGTCGCCGCCGAGCGGGCCACCTCGCTGTACGGGGTGCCGACCATGTTCATCGCCGAACTCGGCCTGCCGGACTTCGACTCCTACGACCTCTCCTCGCTGCGGACCGGGCTGATGGGCGGCTCACCCTGCCCGGTGGAGGTGATGAAGCGGGTCCAGTCGGACATGCACATGGCCGAGGTCGCCATCGTGTACGGGATGACCGAGACCTCCCCCGTCTCCACCATGACCCGGCGCACGGACGACCTGGCCCGCCGCACCGAGACGGTCGGCCGGGCGATGCCGCACGTCGAGGTGAAGGTGATCGACCCGGAGAGCGGACGGACGGCGCCGCGCGGCGAGGCGGGCGAGCTGTGCACCCGGGGGTACTCGGTGATGCTCGGCTACTGGGACGAGCCCGAGCGCACCGCGGAGGCGGTCGACGCCGAGGGCTGGATGCACACCGGCGACCTGGCCGTGATGCGCGAGGACGGCTACCTGTCCGTGGTCGGGCGGATCAAGGACATGATCATCCGCGGTGGGGAGAACGTCTATCCGCGCGAGATCGAGGAGTTCCTGCACACCCATCCGGCGATCGCGGACGTCCAGGTGGTCGGGGTACCGGACGACCGGCTGGGCGAGGAGATCTTCGCCTTCGTCGTGCTGCGCGACCCGGCGGCCACCCTCAGCACCGAGGACGTGACCGCGTACTGCGCGGGGCGGCTCGCGCACTTCAAGACACCGCGCCACGTGCGGGTGGTGCGGACGTTCCCGATGACGGTGAGCGGCAAGGTCCGCAAGACCGAACTGCGCGAGATGGCGGCCCGGGAGCTGCTGCGGTGAGCGCACCGGAGGCGGCCACGGGCCGCGGGTGGTTATCGAAACGTGTTCGACCACCCCCATAAGTTCATCTAACCTGATGGCATGCTTATTCTTATGAGTCGTCGCCACGTGGACCTGTGCCGCGTCACGAGCATGTCCTGTCGACGCTCCGACTGATCTCGCCCTTCCCCGCCCTCGGGCACCACCCTCCCCCGGCACCGCTGCGCCGCCCCCACCCGTGGCGTCGCAGCGACGGCCTTCCGGCGACCACCGGAGCAGCCGGGGCACCGAACTCAGCGGATGTCACCCATGACTCAGCAGTCGCGTTCCATCGCTCTTCCCGTGATCGACCTCTCACTCGCCGACGGCGGCGCCGAGGACCGCGCCCTCCTGCACCGCAACCTGCGGGAGGCGGCGACCGAGGTGGGCTTCTTCCAGCTCACCGGCCATGGCGTAACCCCGGCCGAGACGGCCGTCCTCACCGACACGATGCGGGCCTTCTTCGCCCTCCCCGAGGCCGACCGGCTCTCCGTGTCCAACCTCAACTCCCCGCACTTCCGCGGCTACACCCGCACCGGCGACGAGCGCACCGGCGGCAGCCGGGACTGGCGCGACCAGCTGGACATCGGCGCCGAGCTGCCCCCGCACGTCCCCGGCCCCGAGGAGCCCGCGTACTGGTGGCTGGAGGGCCCCAACCAGTGGCCCGAGGCGCTGCCGGAGCTGCGCACCGCGGCACTGGGCTGGATCGACCGGCTGAGCGGTGTGGCCGAACGGCTGCTGCACGAACTGCTCGCCGCGATCGGCGCCGAGCCGGACTTCTACGACCACGCCTTCGCCGGGCACCCGCACCTGCGACTCAAGCTGGTCCGCTACCCGGGTACCGCGCCCGACGGCGCCGGACAGGGCGTGGGCTCGCACAAGGACTACGGGTTCATCACCCTGCTGCTCCAGGACGAGGTCGGCGGGCTCCAGGTGGAGCACGACGGGTCCTACCTGGACGTGCCGCCGATGCCCGGCGCCTTCGTGGTCAACCTCGGCGAGCTGCTCGAGGTCGCCACCAACGGATACCTCAAGGCCACCGACCACCGGGTGGTCAGCCCGCCCGGAGCGCGCGAGCGGTTCTCGGTCCCGTTCTTCTACAACCCGCGCCTGGACGCCCACATCGAGCCGCTGGACTTCCCGGGCGCCGGGGACGCGCCCGGCACCACCCAGGACCCGGCCAACCCGCTCTACGCCGACTTCGGATTCAACGAGCTGAAGGGGTACCTCCGCGCCCACCCCGAGGTCACCAGCCGCCACCACGCCGGTCTGGTGCCCAGCGCGTAGCCGGAGCCGTCGGACCGCGCCACCGGCGGGCAGCGCCCCGTCGGCGGCGCGCCGACGTTCCCACCGGCCGGGCCGACGGGTCAGAGCGGCAGGTCCCCGCCGGGTGCGGGCTCCAGCCGGCCCAGCAGGAAGGGGAGCATCCCGCGTTCGAGCAAGGCGGCCCGCCATGCCTCGCGGGCCAGCAGGAGGCTGTCCGGGACGGGCTCCGCGGCCTCGGCGTGCGCCACCGCGGCCTCGGCGTGCGCCAGGGCGGCCGAGCGGTGCCGGGCCGCCGTGACCAGCAGTCCGACCACGCCGACGACCGCCCCGGCCGCCGCGGCGATCGCCGCGGACCAGGCGACCTCGGTCACCGAGTCGGCCAGGTGGCGTTCGGAGCGCGCGAAGAACCTGAGCAGGCTGCCGATCAGGTAGCAGAGCACCGCTGTGGCACCCGCCAGCACCGGGGCGAAGACCGCGAGTGCGCTCAGCAGACCACCGTCGCGCCGGCCCTCCCCCTCCTCGCGCGGCCGTCCGCCGAGCGGTCCGGCCAGGTCCGCGGCGGCCCGCAGCCTGGCGTACTCGCCGTACTCGTCCGCTGCCGCGGAGACGATCTCCGCGGAGGCGGACCGGGCCAGGGCGCGCAGGCTCGCCCGGTCCAGGCCCCGGGCGCCGCGTACGAGCGCCGCCCGGATGTCGTCGCTGGCCAGGGCCTGGGTGAGCGCACGCTCGAAGTCGGCCTGATCCTGCTGCCGAAGCCGGGGAGGTACGTCCACAGGTGTCCTCCGATGCGTGGGACGCCGGACCGGCCCGGCCGGCTGTCCGAGTCGCGGATGAAGCGTGCGGCACACTGAATCTACAGCAGTGTAGAGGAGCCGGCTCCCCGCCGGAGGGCGGGTGACGGCCGCCGCCCCGCGCTCATCACCGCCCCGCGCGCTCACTAGGATGAAGCGCGCAGCCGGACGCGCGCTGCGCGCACGGGCGGGCCCGCCGGGAGGAGACACCATGGACCGGAGCAGAGGCGATCTCGGCAGGCGGCCGCGCAAGCGGGGCCAGGGCGAACTGGAGAGCCAGGTCCTGGAGGTGCTCAGCAAGGCCACCGAGCCGGTCACCGCGGGCTGGGTGCAGGAGCGCCTCGGCGGCGAACTGGCCTACACCACGGTGATGACCATCCTCTCCCGGCTGCTCACCAAGCAGGCGGTCTCCCGCAGCCGCTCGGGCCGGGTCTATCTGTGGCTCGCCGCCTCGGACGCGGCTGGGCTGGCCGCGATGAGGATGCGCAGGGTGCTCGACACCGAGTCCGACCGGGACGCGGTACTGGCCAGCTTCGTCAGCGCGCTGCTCCCCGAGGACGAGCGCCGGTTGCGGGCCCTGCTGGACGGCTCCGCCGAGGGACGCCCGGCGGACGGGTACTCGCCGCAGGACCGCCCGGCCGGGCGACGGGAGCACTGAGCCGTGGGCGTCTTCGTCTTCCTCCCGTTGATCCTGCCCCTGACGGCGCTGCCGATCGCCCGCCTCGCCGAGCACCACCTGCACCCGCGCAACGCGGTCCGGTTGCTCACCTGGATCAGCGTGAGCATGGCGGTCTGCAGTTCGCTCTGCCTCGGCCTGCTCTTCGTGGTCGGCACCGCGCAGATCCCGGGCAACCCGCTGCCGGACAACTGGTCCGACCCTGAGGTGCGCGCGGCGGTGCCGTTCCACGAGGAGGTCGGTACGGCGGCGGTGATCGTCCTGGTCACCGTGCTCACCATGTGCTCGGTCACCCTGCGGCGGCACCTGCGGATCAGGGCCCGCGCCCAGCACGCCCTGGAGTTCGTGCCGCGCGACTCCGACCTGGCGGTGCTGCCCGACAGCAACCCGTACGCCTACGCGGTACCCGGCGCGCCCGGGCGGATCGTCGTCTCCACCGGCATGATCGACAGCCTCGGGACCGAGGAGCGCCGGGCCCTGATCGCGCACGAGCGTTCCCACTTGGCCAACCGGCACCACCGCTACCTGCTGGCGACCCAACTGGCCAGCTGCGTCAACCCGTTCCTGCGGCCACTGGAGAAGGCCGTCGCCTACGGCACCGAGCGCTGGGCCGACGAGGAGGCCGCGCACACCGTCGGCAGCCGCCGGGTGACGGCCCGGGCGGTCGCCAAGGCCGCCCTCGTCACCCGGCACGTACCCGCACCCGGGTTCGCCGCCTTCGCCGCCCCCGGCCCCGTCCCGCGCCGGGTGGCCGCACTGCTCAACCCCGAGGTGCTGCCCGAGACCTGGCCCCCGGCGCACAGCCCGGTCGGCCTGGCCGCGATGGTCGCCGCCGCCGGCACCGCGGCCTCGGCGCTGTCCGCGCTGAACGCGGCCGTCGCCCTGCTGCTCGTGCTCAAGGCCGCCACACCGCTGTAGTCCGGCCTGCGCCGACCAGGGCCGTCGGGCGGCGCGGCCCGACGGCCCTCACGCCTTCCGGATCCGCTCAGATCCCCGACAGCGGCAGCAGGACCAGCCGCTCGGGGTCGAAGGGCATCCAGGTCAACGCGCCGCCCTTGCCGATGGTCCGCACCCGGCACCACGCCTCACCGCCGGCCGGATGCCACCAGGCGTTGATCCGGCCCAGCGCCCAGGTCCCGTCCTCACGGTGCACCTCGACCGGCTGGTACACCCGGCGCACCTCCGCCTCCGGCGGCTGGAAGGCCCCGCCGCCGGGACGCCGAGCTGCGCCGGAGCGCCCCTGTGTTCCGTACACCGTCCGCTCCCCTGCTCTGTGGGCGACTGCCACCAGAACTCTACAGACCTGTAGAACTCTGCGGGGAGGTCCCCGACCGGGTACCGGCCCCGCGGCGGGGGCCGGTACCGCCACGCCGGCATGGACCCCGGGGCCGGAGCAGTGTCACACTGATGCTGTTACAGCAGATCTGCCATATCGGGCTCTCCCTGACTCAGCATGAGGTTTCGTTCCATGACAGCAACTCCGGCCGGGCCGCCGCGGCTCACCGTCGACGAACTGGCGGCCAGGGCCGGGGTGACGGTGCGGACGCTGCGGTTCTACAGCACCAAGGGCCTGCTGCCGCCGCCGGAGCTGGGACCGCGCCGGGTCGGGCTGTACGGCCCCGAGCACCTCGGGCGGCTGGAACTGATCGAGGAGCTGCAGCGGCAGGGCCTCACCCTGGCGGCGATCGAACGGTACCTGGCCCAACTGCCCGAGGACATCAGCTCCCTGGACCTGGCCATCCACCGGGCACTGGTGGCCTCCTGGACCCCGGAAGCCGCCGAGGAGGCCACCCGCGACCAGCTCGGCCGACGGGCCGGCCGGGCACTCTCGGACGCCGACGTGGACCGGCTGGCCGCGATGGGCGCGCTGCACCGCACCGACGACCCCGAGGTCTTCGAGATCGATCCGGGTCTGCTCCCGCTCGGGGTACGGGTGTTGGACGTGCCCATCCCGCTGGAGACGTTGGTCGCGGCCCGCGCGGTGGTCCGCCTGCACAGCCAGGCGACCGCCCACGACCTGCACCGGCTGTTCCGCGAGACGGTCTGGAAGCCCTACCGCGAGAGCGCCCCGCCGCCGGCGGAACTGGAGCGGATGAAGGAACTGACCGACCGGATCCAGCCGATGGTGGTCCAGGCCCTGGTGACGGCCTTCCAGCGCTCCCTCGCCGACGAGCTGGCCGCGCAGCGGCCGTAGCGCCGCCGGGACGGCCCGCCGCCGGGCGAGCACCCGAGGGGCGCGGGGTACCGCGCGACCGGCCAGGCACCGAGGCGCATGGTCTCCCGCACGGTTCCCCGTGCCCCTCGGACAGTGCGGGTCCGGGTTCGCAGCATCCACTACGAAGTCGCGGGGTTGCGCGCACAGTTCCCCGCGCCCCTGCTGCGCAAGCCACCACACATCCTCACTGTCAGTCCTGGAAGCGCCCGCCCTCCGCCGCGAGGCGCTCCAGCAGTGCGGGCGGCTCGAAGCGCTCGCCGTACGCCGCCGTCAACTCCCGTGCGCGGGCGAGGAACCCGGGCAGCCCGCCCTGGTAGCCGTTGATGTACTGGAGCACGCCGCCCGTCCAGGCCGGGAAGCCGATGCCCAGGACGGAGCCGACGTTGGCGTCGGCGACCGAGGTCAGCACCCCCTCCTCCAGGCAGCGCACCGAGTCCAGCGCCTCCGCGAAGAGCATCCGCTCCTTCATGTCCTCGAACGGGATCTGAACCCCGGGCTTCCCGAAGTGCTCCCGCAGCCCCGGCCACAGCCGGACGCGCCTGCCGTCCTGGTACTCGTAGAAGCCGGCGCCGCCGCTGCGCCCCGGCCGGTCGAACTCGTCCAGCATCCGGTCCATCACCGCGTCCGCGGGGTGCGGCTGCCAGGTCCCGCCCTCCTCCTCGACGGCGTGCCGCGCCTCGTTACGGATCTTGCGCGGCAGGGTGAGGGTCAGCTCGTCCAGCAGCGAGAGCACCTTGGCGGGGTACCCGGCCTGGGCGGCGGCCTGCTCGACGGAGACCGGGTCGGCACCCTCACCGACCATCGCCACGCCCTCGTTGATGAACTGGCCGATGACGCGCGAGGTGAAGAAGCCGCGCGAGTCGTTGACCACGATCGGGGTCTTGCGGATCTGCCGGACCAGGTCGAAGGCGCGGGCCAGCGCCTCATCGCCGGTCCGCGGGCCCCGGATGATCTCCACCAGCGGCATCTTGTCGACCGGCGAGAAGAAGTGCAGGCCGATGAAGTCGGCGCTGCGGGTGACCCCTTCGGCGAGCAGGCCGATCGGCAGGGTGGAGGTGTTGGAGCAGAGCAGCGCGTCCGGCGCGACGATGTCCTCGATCTCCTGGAAGACCTTGTGCTTGAGCTCCGGGTTCTCGAAGACCGCCTCGATCACCGCCTCGCAGCCCGCCAGGTCCGCCGCCTCGGCGGTCGGCGTGATCCGGGCCAGGAGCTCCTCCCGCTCCTCGGGCGTGGTCCGCCCGCGCGCCACCGCCTTGTCCAGCAGCCCGGCCGAGTACGCCTTTCCCCGCTCGGCGGCCTCCGGCGAGACGTCCTTGAGCAGCACCTGCATCCCGGCCTTGGCACAGGAGTACGCGATGCCCGCGCCCATCATCCCGGCGCCGAGCACGGCGACCTTGCCCACCTTGCGGGCCGGCACGTCCTTCGGCCGGCCGGCACCGGAGTTGACGGCCTGCATGTCGAAGAAGAACGCCTGGATCATGTTCTTGGCGGTCTGTCCGCAGGCCAGCTCGGTGAAGTACCGGGACTCGATCACCAGCGCGGTGTCCACGTCCACCTGGGCGCCCTCCACCGCGGCTGCCAGGATGTTCCGCGGGGCGGGGTAGGGCGCGCCGTTCAGCTGCTTGCTCAGGTTGGCCGGGAACGCCGGGAGGTTGGCCGCGAAGGCGGGAGTGGCCGGGGTGCCGCCCGGGATCCTGTACCCCTTGACGTCCCAGCGCTGCACCGCTGCGGGGTTGGCGTCGATGAAGGCGCGCGCCTTGGCGGTCATCTCCTCGGTGTCCTGGGCGAGTTCGTCCACCAGGCCGATCTCCAGCGCCTGCGCCGGCCGGTACTGCCGGCCCTGCAGCAGCACCTTGAGCAGGGCGTCGGTGATGCCGAGCATCCGTACCGTACGGACCACGCCACCGCCGCCGGGGAGCAGGCCGAGGGTGACCTCGGGCAGGCCGATCCTGCTTCCGGGTACGTCCAGCGCGATCCGGTGGTGGCAGGCGAGCGCGAGCTCCAGGCCGCCGCCGAGGGCGGCGCCGTTGATCGCGGCGACCACCGGCCTGCCCAGCGTCTCCAGCTCGCGCATGGCTCGCTTGAGGCGCAGCGTGTTCTCCAGGAACTCGCCCGCCTGCTCGGGCTCCACGGCGCGCAGCAGGTGCAGGTCTCCGCCGGCGAAGAAGGTCTTCTTGGCGGAGGTGATGATGACGCCGCGCAGGTTCCCGGTCGCCTTGAGGCGCTCGACCACGGCGATGAACGCCTCGGTGAAGGCGGCGTTCATGGTGTTGACGGACTGGGCGGGGTCGTCGAGGACGAGGGTGACCACGCCCTCCTCGTCCTGCTCCCAGCGGATGACGGTTGCTTCGGTCATGGGATGAGTCCTTGGGGATGCGGGAGTCAGGAGGTGGTCAGACGCGCTCGATGACGGTGGCGATGCCCATGCCGCCGCCGACGCAGAGGGTGGCCAGGCCGTAGCGCAGGTCGCGGCGCTCCAGCTCGTCGATCAGGGTGCCGATCAGCATCGCGCCGGTCGCGCCGAGCGGGTGGCCGAGCGCGATGGCGCCGCCGTTGACGTTCACCTGGTCGTGGCTGAAGCCGAGTTCGCGCATGAAGCGCAGCGCGACGGCGGCGAAGGCCTCGTTGATCTCGACCAGGTCGATGTCCTCGGGCCGCAGGTCCGCCTTGGCGAGCGCCTTGCGGGTGGCCGGGGCGGGGCCGGTGAGCATGATGGTCGGCTCGGAGCCGGAGACGGCGGCCGAGACGATCCGGGCCCGCGGGCGCAGCCCGTACCGCTCGCCGATCTCGCGCGAGCCGATGGCGACCAGGGCGGCGCCGTCCACGATCCCGGAGGAGTTGCCCGCGGTGTGCACGTGGTCGATCGACTCGACCCAGTGGTACTTCTGCAGCGCGACCGCGTCGAATCCGCCCTGCTCGCCGATGGCGGCGAAGGAGGGCTTGAGGCCGGCCAGCGTCTCCACGGTGGTGCCGGGGCGGAAGAACTCGTCGCGCTCCAGCACCACGAGTCCGTTGCGGTCCTTGACCGGTACCACCGAGCGGTCGAACTTGCCGTCCGCCCAGGCCTTCGCGGCGCGGGCTTGGGACTCGGCTGCGAAGGTGTCCACGTCGGTGCGGGAGAAGCCCTCGATGGTGGCGATCAGGTCGGCGCCGACGCCCTGCGGGACGAACCCGACCTGGAAGCTGGTCATCGGGTCCATCGCCCAGGCGCCGCCGTCCGAGCCCATCGGCACCCGGGACATCGACTCCACGCCGCCGGCCAGGATCAGGTCCTCCCACCCCGAACGGACCTTCGCCGCGGCCAGGTTGACGGCTTCCAGGCCGGAGGCGCAGAAGCGGTTCTCCTGGACGCCCGCCACCGAGTCCGGCAGTCCGGCGGCGACGGCGGCGATCCGGGCGATGTCGGAGCCCTGGTCACCGAGCGGGCTGACCACACCGAGCACGATGTCGTCGATCGCAGCGGGGTCGAGGTCCGGGAAGCGGGCGCGGATCTCGTGGATCAGGCCGACCACCAGGTCGATCGGCTTGGTGCCGTGCAGCGAGCCGGTGGCCTTGCCCCGCCCGCGCGGGGTGCGGATCGCGTCGTAGACGTACGCTTCGGTGGTCACGGTGGGATGCCTTTCGGGAGGTCGGAGCCTTAGGTTCAGCCGAGCAGGGAGCGGCCGATGATCTCTTTCATGATCTCGGTGGTACCGCCGTAGATGGTCTGGATCCGGCCGTCGGTGAACGCCTTGGCGACCGGATACTCCGCCATGTAGCCGTATCCGCCGTGGAGTTGGAGGCAGCGGTCGGCGGTGCGCTTCTGGAGTTCGGTGGCCCACCACTTGGCCATCGAGGCGTCCACCGGGGTGAGCGCGGACCGGTTGTGCTCGGTGATGCAGCGGTCGATGAACGTCCGGGTGACCGCGCACTCGGTCGCCAGCTCGGCCATCTCGAACCGGACGTGCTGCAGCTTGGCGAGCGGCCGGCCGAAGGCGGTGCGGTCCTTGACGTACGCGGTGGTGAGCTCGACCAGGTGCTCGGCCCCCGCGATCGCGGAGACCGCGATCGCCAGGCGCTCCTGGGCGAGGTTGCGCATCAGGTACACGAAGCCCTGGTTCTCCTCGCCGAGCAGGTTCTCCTTCGGGACGCGCACGTCGTCGAAGAACAGCTCGGCGGTGTCCTGGGCCTTCTGGCCGATCTTGTCGAGGTTGCGGCCCCGCTCGAAGCCCGCCATCCCGCGCTCCACCACCAGCAGGCTGAGGCCGTGCGCACCGCCATCGGGGGTGGTCTTGGCGACGACCACCACCAGGTCGGCGAGGATGCCGTTGGAGATGAAGGTCTTGGCGCCGTTGAGCAGGTAGTGGTCGCCCTGGTCGACCGCGGTGGTGCGGATGCCCTGGAGGTCGGACCCGGCGCCCGGCTCGGTCATCGCGATCGCGGTGACGATCTCGCCGCTGCAGAACCCGGGCAGCCAGCGCCGCTGCTGCTCCTCGGTGGCGAGCGAGGTCAGGTAGGGACCGATGATGTCGTTGTGCAGCCCGAGGGCCAGCCCGCTGACCCCGGCCCTGGCGAACTCCTCGGCCAGCACGGCCGGATAGCGGAAGTCCGGGGTGCCGCCGCCCCCGTACTCCTCCGGGACGGCGAGGCCGAGCAGCCCCTGCTTGCCCGCCGCCAGCCAGGCCGAGCGGTCGACGATGCCCGCCTGCTCCCAGCGGTCGTTGTGCGGGAGCACCTCACGGACCAGGAACGCCCGGACGCTCTCGCGGAACGCCTCGTGCTCCTCGGTGTAGATCTCGCGCTGCACTGCGCTCTCCTCCAGGTCAGCGATCGGTTGTCGGGTCGGAGCCGGGCAGCAGTCCGGCCACGCCCCAGTCGCGGGCCACCTCCTCGGTGTGCGCGCCCGGCTGGGCGGGCGGGCGGCGCAGCCCACCCGGGGTGGCCGAGAAGCGCGGCGCGGGCGCCGGCTGGGTGATGCCCTGGTGTGCGGTGTAGGTGCCGCGTGCCGTGAGGTGCGGGTGACCCGCGGCCTGACCGAGCGTCAGAACGGGTGCGGTGCAGGCGTCGGTGCCCTCGAACACCGCTGTCCACTCGGCCTGGGTGCGGGTGGCGAAACGGGCCGCGATCCGCTCGCGCAGCTCGGGCCAGCGGGCCGACTCGAACTGGCCCGGAGCGTCGGCCTCCAGCTCCAGCAGTCTGGTGAACTCGGCGTAGAACTGCGGCTCCAGCGCGCCGACCGCCATGTACTCGCCGTCGGCGGTGCGGTAGACCGAGTAGCAGGGGGCGCCGCCGTCGAGCAGGTTGACGCCGCGCCGGTCCTGCCACTGCCCGGCGGCGAGCAGGCCCCAGAGGATCGCGGTGAGATGCGCGGCGCCGTCCACGATGGCCGCGTCCACGACCTGGCCGGTGCCGGTGGCGCGGGCGTGGTGCAGCGCGGCCAGCAGGCCCACGACCAGGTAGAGCGAGCCGCCCGCGTAGTCGCCGAGCAGGTTCACGGGGATGGCCGGGGCCTGGCCGGGCGCGCCGATCAGCCCGAGCACCCCCGCCGTGGCGGCGTACCCGATGTCATGGCCGGCGCTCGCGGCGAGCGGCCCGTCCTGCCCCCAGCCGGTGATCCGGCCGTAGACCAGCGCGGGGTTGCGGGCCAGGCACGCCTCGGGTCCGACGCCGAGCCGTTCGGCCACCCCGGGGCGGTAGCCCTCGATCAACAGGTCGGCGCGTTCGACGAGTTCGAGCACCAGGCCGGGCCCCTCGGGCGACTTGAGGTCGATCACCACGGAGCGCTTGTTGCGGTTGGTGACGTCGTGGCCGGGATCCGGCCCGATCGCCGGCGGGCCGGGGCGGTCCACCCGGACCACGTCCGCGCCGAGATCGGCCAGCAGCATCGCGGCGAACGGGCCGGGGCCGATCCCCGCCAGCTCCACCACGCGCACCCCTGCGAGCGGCCCACTGCTGCGCTCCGGCACCGGCGGCTCTCCCCTGTCCGATGTGTTTGACAGTTTGGCTGTCACAGTCGTGATGATAGGGATCTGACTCACCGGTAACAAGGGGCGCGGCGCCCCGGGGCGCGGGGAACCGCACGGCCGGCCCACCTCCGGCTCATTGCCTGCGACCTGCACCGTCCGGGCCGGGGGCACCACGCGGCGGCCGCCTCCCGGGAAGCCGCGCGATCGGTTCGGGTCGCGGCGGGCGGCACCGGCCATCATCCGCGGGACCAGCCCCACCGCCGGAACGCCGCCACGAACTCACCCGGGAGGCTGGGGAACCGTACGGTGGCGCAGCGAGTCCAACGGTGCGTGCCCCAAGCGCTTTCTGTGATCGAGACGGCCTCCGGGGCCGGCGACGCCTCGATGGTTCTCGTCGGCCTCGCCTTCTTCGGCCCGTACATCGCACCGGTCCTGTTCCTGATCGGTGCGGTCGTGGTGGTGCGCCGGGTGGTGCTCGCCCGGCGTGAGCGGTGCTCCCCCCTCGACGCCGGCGCGCTCGTCCGGCTGTCCCTCCTGGGTGTCTGCGCGGCGTACTGGGCGTTCAGTACCGGTCTGATGTCGGGGCCGATGTGGACGTCCGCCCGCAAGTACTGCAACGCTCGGGGCTTCCCCGCGGACGGGGTCGTCACCCGGACGTTTCCGGTGAGCGTGCGGTGCGGGCCGGACGGTGAACTGGTGCCGTCCTGGGTCAACCCGGTGCTGGTGGGCAGCCTGGTGCTCGCGCTGGCAGCCCTCGGTGCCGCTGCGGTGACGGTGTACCGGGCACGCCGCCGCGCCTCCGTGTCGTGAGTCGGCAGTGTCAGGCCACTGTCACCCATCCCGCGGCTCCGCGTCACCGAGGGTCAACGGCCGGAGGCGGAGAGCGCCCGGACCCCGGCCACGCCTTGCCAACGCCCGCGGCCCGGCGGATTCTGATGCTTACGATCTCTCCATCCGAGGAGATGAGCCGCCATGCACAACCACTGGATCGTCGACCTCAACTTCGAAGAGGACGAGGACCGCACCACCTGCACCGCCTCGCTGAGCGGGTTCAGCGCTCCCGGTGTCCAGGGCCTCGGTGTGGCCCGCCGCAATCCGGACGACACCCCGGACGCCACGGTCGGCGAGGAGCTGGCCGCCGCCCGCGCCTGCTCCAACCTGGCGCACGAACTGATCAACAAGGCCGCCACCGGAATCGAGGTCCGCACCCACGAGCGTGCCCACCTGATCTTCTGACCCGGGTCTCCCCTGACCCCGGCCACTCGCCCGTTTCCTCCGGCCCGGCCGGCTGACCGCGCCCGGACCGACCGGCCTCCGGGAGGAGGTCGGCCTCCCCCGCCGGAGGGAGGCCGATCGTAGCCGGGGGCGATGACCGCACCGGGCCAGCGGCGGGAGAGTGGTGGCCATGGGCCTCATCGACCTCTCCCACCACGGCGGCGTGCGCGGCACGCTCAGCGCCGACCTGCGCAGCAGCGGCGCCGTGACCGCCGCCACCGTCCCGCCTTCGGCACTCGAACCGCTCCGGCCGAACGGCGGGATCACGGATGCGGACCGCTGATGACAGCGGCCGTCTCCCGCTGCACCCCCGCACGGCCCGCAGCTGACGTAGGGTCAGCACGGTGAGTACGGTGCTGGGTGCCCTGGTCGGACGGCGCGCCGCGCTGCGCTGGGTGCACCTGGTGCTCGGCGGCGCGCTGCTGATGCCGTACTGGCTGCTGTCCACCGTGCTGCTGACCCCGGCCCTCCCGAGGGGGAACACGGACCCCGGACAGCAGCTCCTGGCCCAACTGATCGCGCTCCCGCTCTCGCTGCCGATGGCAGCGGTCACGGCGCTGGTCCCGATGGTCCGACCGCTCGAAGGCGCGGCGGCCCGGGCGCTGTGCGCGGGCGCGCTCGCACCCCGACGCGGCGGTCCGGTACGGGAGTTGGCGAGTTCCCCCGCCCGCAGCTGGGCGGCACGCCGGCGGACGTCGGCGTGGTTCGTACTGCACGTCCTGCTCGGCGGCATCGTCAGCGGGATGTCGCTCACGGTGCCGCCCACCGTGCTGTTCCTTCTGGCCTCCTCCTCCGGTGCGCTCGGGCACACCGGACGGGACACGCTCCACCGCGCCTTCGGCGAGTACGCGCCGCCGGAGCTGCTGATCGCACCGGCCCTGCTGTTCCTACTGCTGACGACCAACGCCCTCTCCGGCGCCCTGCTGGCCCGCTGCGCACCCGCACTGCTCGGCCCGACCCCCGACGAGCGGCTGGCCGCCGCAGAACAGCGCGCCGCCGAACTGGCCCACCGCAACCGGCTGGCACGGGAGTTGCACGACTCGGTTGGCCATGCGCTCAGCGCGGTGACCATCCAGGCGGCAGCGGCGGGCAGGGTCCTGCGCTCGGACCCGGAGTTCGCCGCGGAGGCGCTGCAGGCCATCGAGGAGACCGCCCGCGCGGCGGTCGCCGAACTCGACACCGTCCTCGGCCTGTTGCGCGAGGACACCGCCGACGGCCGCCGCGCCGACTGCGGCCCGACACTCGCCGGACTCGACACCCTGGTACGGCAGATGGGCCTGGCCGGAGTGCGCGTGGAGACCCACACCGGCCCCGGGCTCGGCGACCTTCCGCCCGAACTCTCCCGCGAGGCCTACCGGGTGGTCCAGGAGGGCCTCACCAACGTGCTCCGGCACGCCGGCCCGGTCCCCGCCCGGCTGCGGCTCCGGCTCTCCGGCGGAAGGCTGGAGGTGGACCTGGAGAACCCGCTCGGCGCCGACCGCCCCAGCCGCCCCGGCGGCGGCCGGGGACTGCGCGGGATAGCCGAGCGCGCCGAGTCCCGGCGCGGCGACTACCGGGCCGGGCCGCAGCCGGACGGCAGCTGGCGGCTCTCCGTCCGGCTCCCCGTCTCCGCACCGCCGGCACCGCCGGCGAATGCCGCACAGCCTCACTGACCGCGCAACCACACTGACCGCACGACCACCGCATACGGCGGTACCGAGTACAGCAGAGGGGGACGGCCGTGATCCGCGTGGTGATCGCCGATGACGAACGGCTGGTACGTACCGGCCTGCGGGTGGTGCTCGACGCCGAGCCCGGAATCACTGTGGTGGGCGAGGCGGCGGACGGCGCCGAAGTCCTCCCGCTGGCCCGCGAACTGCAGCCGGACGTCATCCTGATGGACATCCGGATGCCCGGCCTGGACGGCATCCGGGCCACCGAACTGGTCCTGGACGCGCTCCAGCCGCCGCCGAAGATCCTGGTGGTCACCACCTTCGAGAACGACGACCACGTGTACGAGGCGCTGCGCGCCGGCGCCGCCGGCTTCCTGCTGAAGCGGGCCCGCGCCGAGGAGATGGTGCAGGCCGTCCGGCTGGTGGCGCACGGCGACTCGCTGCTGTTCCCGGCCGCCGTCCGCGAGCTGGCCGTGCACCACGCCGCCCGGCGCGGGCGCACCCCCGCCCCGCTCCCCCGGCTGACCGAGCGGGAGGGCGAGATCCTGCGGCTGATGTCCGCCGGCCTGACCAACGGCGAGATCGCCGAACGGCTGGTGGTGAGCCCGGAGACGGTCAAGACCCACGTCGCCAGCGTCCTCGGCAAGCTGGGCGTCCGGGACCGCACCCAGGCCGTGATCGCCGCCTACGAGTCCGGCTTCGTCCGCCCCCGCTGAGCCGTCGGCTGTCGTCCCGGTGCGGACGCCGGCCGGGCAGCGCCCGTCCCGGAAGTCGGCTTTGGCGGGTTTCGCCCAGTCGGTACCCGTGGGTAGAGTGCCACGATCCCACGGACCGTACGAGAAGAACCGGTGAGCGCATGTCTGTCTGGACCCGCCCTGCCCTCTGGTGGCGCCTGGCCATCGTGCTCTCGGCCGGACTCGGGCTGATCCTCGGTACCAGCTCCCTCGTCTACTTCACCGTCCAGAGCAACGTCGTAGTGCTCGGCTACTTCACGGGCGCGGTGTACTGGATGGTCAGACGCGACACCACCGATGCCCCGGCGCCCCGGCTGCGCGGCGCCGCCGTGCTCTACATCACCATCACCGGCCTGGTCGCCCACATCATCCTCAACCACGGCGCGAACCCGCTGCCGGGCCTTGTATCCGGCCCCGATCGCCTGCAGAACTGGTCCAGCTTCTTCCTGCACTACGTGTCACCGGTGATGGTCATGCTGGACTGGCTCTGCCTGAAGCCCCGCAACGTCTCGCACTGGCGCGACCTGCCGCTCTGGCTCTCCTTCCCGCTCGGCTACGCCGCGATCACCGAGTTGCGCGCCGCGCTCTTCCCGCACTTCGACAACAAGTACCCGTACTTCTTCCTGGACCCCACCCAGAACGGCTACGCCTGGGTCGGCGGCCAGATCGCCCAGCTGACCGTCGAGTTCATCGCCCTCGGCGCCACCGTGGTCGCCCTCGACCGCCTGGGCACCACCATCCGTCGCAAGCTCCGCCCGGCCGCCGGCTGAGAGATCGACGAAGACACGTCTGCTGTCACTGGGCGCTGGGCGCCGAACTTGCCCGAAAGGCGAAGGTCGACGGTTCACCCCAGCCCGGTCCCGACGGCAGATGCTCCATGTGGATCACCACTGCGGCTTTCCGGGTGCCTGCCGGACGGTTCGTGAGCGGGAGACGCCCGGTAGGGGTATGCCGTTCCCCACGAGATGACCTCGGGATCCGTGAGGAGAACAGCTATGTACGCAGCGGTTCGGCGGTACGAAGGGGTGGTCGATCCTGCCGAGGTGGGACGCCGGGTGAGCCAGGGATTCGTGCCTCTCCTCCGGCAGGTCCCCGGGTTCGTGGCCTACTACTGGCTCGACGCCGGGGATGGGGTGATGGTGTCGACCAGCGTCTTCGAGGACCAGACCGGGGCCGAAGAATCGATCAAGAGGGCAGCGGACTTCGTACGGGACAACCTCGCGTCGCTGCTCCCCAACGCCCCTCAGGTCACGGCCGGCCGGGTTGTGGCTTCTGCGTAGCGACCTTCCGGAGTAGCACCGGATCCCCAGCCCCTGGCGCTGCGTCACAACGGCACCGGGGCATCGAAGTCGATCCCTCCGCAGGGCCTCACCGCTCCCGGAGGTCCACCACCCGGCGGATCTTGCCGACCGAGCGCTCCAGCGTCTCCGGGTCGACGACCTCCACCTCGACCGTGACGCCCACTCCGTCCTTGACGCTCCTGACGATCTCCTCGGCGGCTGCCGCGCGCCGCTCGGGCCCGGTGTCCGGCCGCGCCTCGACCCGGACCGTCATGTGGTCCAGCCGGCCGCGCCGGGACAGCCGCAGCTGGAAGTGCGGTGCCACGCCGGGCGTTCGCAGCGCGATCTCCTCGATCTGGCTCGGGAACACGTTGACCCCGCGCAGGATGATCATGTCGTCGCAGCGCGCGGTGATCTTCTCGATCCGGCGGAAGGCCGGACGTGCGGTGCCGGGCAGCAGCCGGGTCAGATCGCGGGTTCGGTAGCGGATGACCGGCAGCGCCTCCTTGGTGAGCGAGGTGAGGATCAGCTCGCCGCCCGTTCCGTCGGGCAGCACCCGGTCGGTGAGCGGGTCCACGATCTCGGGCAGGAAGTGGTCCTCCCACAGGTGCAGCCCGTCCTTGGTCTCCACGCACTCCTGTGCCACACCGGGACCGAGCGCCTCGGACAGCCCGTAGATGTCCACCGCGTGGATGCCCATCCGCTGCTCGATCTCGCGGCGCATCTCCTCGGTCCACGGCTCGGCGCCGAAGATGCCGGTCCGCAGCGAGGTGCCGCGCGGGTCGATGCCCTGGCGCTCGAACTCGTCCAGCAGGGTGAGCAGATACGACGGCGTGACCATGATGATCTCGGGTCGGAGGTCCTGGATCAGCTGGACCTGCCGGGCGGTCATGCCGCCGGAGGCGGGGATGACGGTGCAGCCGAGCCGCTCCGCCCCGTAGTGCGCGCCCAGTCCCCCGGTGAACAGCCCGTACCCGTAGGCGATGTGCACCCGGTGCCCGGACCGGCCGCCGGCGGCGCGGATGCAGCGGGCCACCAGGTCGGCCCAGAGCGAGAGGTCGTGCTCGGTGTAGCCGACCACGGTGGGCCGCCCGGTGGTCCCGCTGGAGGCGTGCAGCCGGCGGACCTCGGCCATCGGGACGGCGAACATCCCGAACGGGTAGGAGTCCCGCAGGTCCGCCTTGGTGGTGAAGGGGAACCGGGCGATGTCCTCCAGCGTGCGGCAGTCCTCGGGCTTGACCCCGGCCGCGTCGAACTTCCGCCGGTAGAGCTCGACATGGTCGTACGCGTGGCGCAGCGTGGCGCGCAGCTGGACGAGTTGGTGGGACCTGAGCTCCTCGCGGCTCATCCGCTCCCCGGCGTCGAGGAGTTCCACCGGGGTCGGCTCGCCGAGGCGCCGGCCGCCTCCGGTGCTTTCGGTCGGGGTGTGGCTCAACGGCGCGTCCTCTCCGATCGGCTGCCGTCGACCCTGCCGCGGGCCCGGCATGCCGACCGAACATTCGGTCATCGGCGGTGTGAAAGCCAGTAATCCAGCAGGTGATCCGGCTGTCAAGGGATCGCACCGATGTCCGCCCGCGCGTGTCCGGACGGTCACCGACCGGAGGCGACGGCCCGGAGGGCGCAGCGGTTCAGATCCGCCAGGAGCGGATGCGCCGGGCGGCGGTGAAGACGTCCGCGGTGCCCTCTGCCACGTCGCGGGCCAGTTCGACAAGGGCGCCGTACGGCGGGTCGATGCCCTCGTCGGCGGCGTGCATGTAGGCGGCGGTGGCCATGCAGGCGTAGAGGTTGTTGCGGACGGGCAGCGGCCGCAGCAGCACGATGGTGTGCATCAGGGCGGCCGCGCACCAGGCCGGATCGGCGTCATGGCCGAGCTGCACGGTGTTGACCCGGTGGCGGGCGACGGCGGCCTGCAGGGCGGAGTAGTCGCGCACGCTGAGGTCCTCGGGTGAGGCCAGCTCCTGGACGTCGAGCAGCCAGCGGATGTCGACCTGGAGCATCGTCAGGCGGCGGCCGGATCGGGGCGCGCACCGTCGCGGTGTTCGGCGTCGGGGGCGTCCTCGGGGAAGGCCGCGTCGAACTCCTCGACGTGGGCGTTCCAGAAGGCCACCGCGTGGCTGACGAAGGTGCGCCGCTTCTGCTCACGGACGCTCAGGTCGTGCACGTACGCCTTGACACTCTTGCCGTCCGCGGCGGCGGCCTCGCGGATCGCCGCGAGTTCGAGCTCCGTGTACTCAATACTGAGCGCTGGCATGCGGGGATGGTACCGGAGGGGCGCCGGCTCGCGGCACCCCTCCCGGTCACCCCTCAGCGTCCCGCCCCGGGCCGAGGGGGGTACCCCCGGCCGAAGGCTGGGGGCGGCCCGTCGGTGCCGGTTCCTTCGGCCCGGAGGTGAGTGGGCGAGCAACCGTCAGGGAGTGTCGA
Organism: Kitasatospora sp. NPDC001175; assembly: GCF_053598215.1. NCBI lineage: Bacteria > Bacillati > Actinomycetota > Actinomycetes > Kitasatosporales > Streptomycetaceae > Kitasatospora > Kitasatospora sp. NPDC001175. The sequence continues at coordinate 44,696 of NZ_JBSFJU010000022.1, forward strand.
CGGTCCGCAACTCGCCGTCCAGCTCCAGCCATCGGGTGATCCCGATCCCGCGCAGGAACGGCACGTCGTGGCTGGCCACGATCAGCGCGCCCTGGTAGCCGGCCAGCGCCTGGGTGAGCTGGCGGACGCTGGCCAGGTCGAGGCTGTTGGTCGGCTCGTCCAGCAGCAGCAGTTGCGGCGGCGGGTCGGCGAGCAGCAGGGCGGCCAGTGCGGCCCGGAAGCGCTCGCCGCCGGAGAGGGTGCCCGCGAGCTGTTCGGCCCGCGCGCCCCGGAACTGGAAACGGGCCAGTCGGGCCCGGATCGCGTTGTCGCCCGCCCCGGGCGCGTACGCCTTGACGTTCTCGGCCACCGAGCGGCCGTCGTCCAGCAGGTCGAGGCGCTGCGGCAGGTAGCGCACGGGCACCGGCACGCCGATCTCCCCGGCTGACGGGGCGAGTTCACCCGCGATGGTGCGCAGCAGGGTGGTCTTGCCCGCGCCGTTCCGGCCGACCAGCGCGATCCGCTCGGGCCCGCGCAGCTCCAGGTCGGCGTAGGCGCCGTACGGCAGCCGGACCCGGTCGAGGTGCAGCACGGTGCGGCCCGGCGGGACGAAGGTGCGCGGGAGGTCGATCCGGATCTCGGCGTCGTCCCGGACGGCTTCCTCCGCTGCGGTGAGCCGCTCCTTGGCCTCGGCGAGGCGGTCGGTGTGCATGCCCTTCACCCGCCCGGCCGTCTCCTCGGCCTGTCGTTTGAACTTGCCGGCGAAGATCTTCGGGTCGTTGCGCTGCACCGAGCGCTTCTTGCCGTAACTGGCGCTGCGGGCGAGCTTGGTACGGGCCTCGATCAGGTCGCGCTGCTGCCGCTGGACGTCGGCCTCGGCGACCCGTACCAGCCGCTCGGCGGTCTCCTGCTGGGCGGCCACGGTGCGCTCGTAGGCGGCGAAGTTGCCCCCGTACCAGGTGACCGTGCCGTCGCGCAGCTCGGCGATCTGGTCGACGTGATGGAGCAGTTCGCGGTCGTGGCTGACGATGACCATGACCCCGGGCCAGCTCTCGACGGCCTGGTAGAGCAGTGAACGGGCGTGCCGGTCAAGGTTGTTGGTCGGCTCGTCCAGCAGCAGTACGTCCGGGCGGCGCAGCAGCAGCGCGGCCAGCTGCAGCAGCACCGCCTCGCCGCCGGAGAGTTCGCCGGTGGTGCGGTCGAGGTCAAGGCGTCCGAGGCCGAGCTTGTCGAGGGTGGCGCGGGCACGCTCCTCGACGTCCCAGTCCTCGCCGATCGCGGTGAAGTGCCGCTCGTCGGTGTCGCCGGACTCGATGGCGTGCAGTGCCTCGCGGGCGGCCCGGATGCCGAGCGCCTCGTCCACGCGCTGCGCGGTGTCCAGGGTGAGGTCCTGGGGCAGATAGCCGAACTCGCCGCTGATGTGGACGGTGCCGGTGGCGGGGGTGAGTTCGCCGGCGATCAGGCGCAGCAGGGTGGACTTGCCCGCTCCGTTGAGCCCGATCAGGCCGGTGCGGCCGGGGCCGACGGCGAGGTGGAATCCGTCCAGGACGACGGTGCCGTCGGCCCACTCGAAGCCCAGGTCGGTGCAGAGGACGGCGGTGGTGGGATGTGCCATGGAGGCCTCCGGTGTGTTCGCTACGGGTGGGGAGCTACACGGGAGACACCGCGCGGTGCGGTCGCGAAGGGAAGGAGATCGCGAGGAGGCGCAGGAAAGGTGCCCGCCGCCGAGGTCGCACGCTCACGCCACGCACACATCTGAGTGCGTGGGGGCGATGTCTCGCAACCTCAGTAGAGCAACGGCCTTCTCCTCGTCTGGCGGCAACGGGATCAACGGTAGGGAGCCCGTCCCGAGCCCGCAAAGGGTTTTTCCGCTGCCGAAGAGGGTCCTTCGCCGCCGCCGATAGGATCGGGGGCATCATGAGCGCCACTCTCGTAGTCAACGACCTCTCCGCCGGCCACGGCGACCGCACCCTGTTCTCCGGCCTGGACCTGGTCGTCGCCCCCGGCGACGTGGTCGGCCTGGTCGGGGTCAACGGCGCGGGCAAGTCCACCCTGCTGCGGACGCTGGCCGGTCTCTCCACCCCCGAGCGCGGCACCGTCAGGCTGAGCCCGCCGACCGCCAACGTCGGCCACCTGCCGCAGGAGCCGGAGCGCCGCGCTGGTGAGTCGGTCCGCGACTTCCTGGCCCGCCGTACCGGCGTGGCCGCGGCGCAGGCCGCACTGGACGAGGCCACCGAGGGCCTGGTCGAGGGCCGTCCGGGCGCGGACGACGCGTACGCGGCCGGTCTGGACCGCTGGCTGGACCTGGGCGGCGCCGACCTGGAGGAGCGCTCGGAGGAGATCGCCGGCTCGCTGGGCCTGAAGGTGAGCCTGGACGCGCCGATGACCGGACTCTCCGGCGGCCAGGCCGCCCGCGCGGGCCTGGCTTCGCTGCTGCTCTCCCGCTACGACGTGTTCCTGCTGGACGAGCCCACCAACGACCTGGACCTGGACGGCCTGGAGCGCCTGGAGTCCTTCGTCAAGGGCCTGCGCGCGGGCACCCTGCTGGTCAGCCACGACCGCGAGTTCCTGGCCCGCACGGTCACCCGGGTGCTGGAGCTGGACCTGCACCAGCAGCAGGTCAACCTCTACGGCGGCGGCTACGAGGCCTACCTGGAGGAGCGCGAGGTGGCCCGCCGCCACGCCCGCGAGCAGTTCGAGGACTACGCGGACACCAGGGCGGGCCTGGAGGCGCGGGCCCGGATGCAGCGGAACTGGATGGAGCACGGCGTCCGCAACGCCCGCCGCAAGGGCGGCGACAACGACAAGATGGGCCGCGCGATGCGGCAGGAGTCGACCGAGAAGCAGGCCGCCAAGGCCCGGCAGACCCAGCGCATGATCGAGCGCCTGGAGGTGGTCGAGGAGCCGCGCAAGGAGTGGGAGCTGCGGATGGAGATCGCCACCGCGCCGCGCTCCGGCTCGGTGGTCGCCACCCTGCGCGCGGCTTCGGTCGAGCGCGGGGACTTCGTCTTCGGGCCGGTGGACCTGCAGATCGACTGGGCCGACCGGGTCGCGATCACCGGCGCCAACGGCGCGGGCAAGTCCACGCTGCTGGCCGCGCTGCTCGGGCGACTCGAACTGGACGGCGGCAGCGCCTCGTTGGGCTCGGGCGTGGTGGTCGGCGAGGTGGACCAGGCGCGCGGCCTGTTCCTCGGCGCGCACCCGCTGGCGGAGGCGTTCGCGGCGGCGGTGCCCGAGCTCTCGCCGGAGGAGGTCCGCACCCTGCTGGCCAAGTTCGGTCTGAAGGCGGCCCATGTGCTGCGCCCGGCCGACACCCTCTCCCCCGGCGAGCGGACCCGGGCGGCGCTCGCCCTGCTCCAGGCCCGCGGGGTCAACCTGCTGGTCCTGGACGAGCCCACCAACCACCTGGACCTCCCTGCCATCGAGCAGTTGGAGTCCGCCCTCGCCTCGTACACCGGCACCCTGCTGCTGGTGACCCACGACCGGCGGATGCTCGACACCGTTTCGGTCAACCGCCGCATCGAGGTCACCGCGGGCCGGGTCCGGGAGCACTGAGACCGCGGCGCCGCGCCGGAAGGGCCGGGCCGCGCGTGCGGCGGCTGCTCGTGCTGCCGCCGCCCTGCGGCCCGCCCTTCCGCCGGGCCGCGTCATGTGCTGTGCTGGGCGACATGGTTGACAGTGCATCGACAGCAGCCGGACATCCGACGGTTCCGCTCCGCCCCACGACGGTGCCCGCCGACGAGGCCGCAGCCCGCTGCAGGGCCTTCCACGACGTGATGTCGCAGCGCCGGACCGTCCGCGACTACTCCACCCGCCCGATCCCCGACGACGTGATCGAGTGGGCGGTCCGTACCGCCGCCACCGCACCCAGCGGTGCGCACGTCCAGCCCTGGCGGTTCGTGGTGATCACCGACCCGGAGCGCAAGCGGCGCCTGCGCGAGGCCGCCGAGGCGGAGGAGCGCGAGTTCTACGGGCACCGCGCCTCCGAGGAGTGGCTCGAAGCCCTCCGGCCGATCGGAACGGACTGGCGCAAGCCGTTCCTGGAGGACGCCCCCGCCGTGATCGTGGTCTTCGAGGTGCACAAGGGCCCGCAGTCGCCGCGCCCGTACTACACCAAGGAGTCGGTCGGCATCGCCGTCGGCCTGCTGCTCACCGCCCTGCACCAGGCCGGCCTCGCCACCCTCACCCACACGCCCAGCCCGATGCGCTTCCTCAACGAGGTGTGCGAACGCCCGGCCGAGGAGCGTGCCGCGTACGTCATCCCGGTCGGCTACCCGGCGGACGGCGCACGGGTGCCGGACCTGCGCCGGAAGGACCTCGACCAGGTCCTGATCCGCCTCTGACCCGGCCGGCCGCCGCCCGTCGCAGCCCACCACCGCCCGCGCCGCGAGTGCCGCTCGCACCCTCCGCGCCGCCGCGCTGCCGCCGCAACGGTCCGCAACCGGCCCGCACCGGTCGCCCACGCGCCCCCGAGAGCTGACATGCCCCCAGAAAACCGCTGTTCGGCGCCGATACCGGAGGGAAATAATCCGGTCATGAGTCAAAGCACCAACGAGCTCGCCGCCGTCACCGAGGGGCGCCCGCCCGAGCTGATCCCGCTGCCGGGCGGGTTCTCACTGCGCCGCCGTACGGTGGCGGACGCCCCCGAGCTGAACGCCGCCGTGACAGCCAGCCTCGACCACCTGCGGCCGTGGATGGAATGGGCAGGGGAGACGCCGAGCCTGGACCACACCCGGGAGATGACCCGGGCCGGGGTGGACGCCTGGCAGGCGGGCAGCGACTTCATGTACCTGCTCGGCGCGGACGACCGACCGGGCAGCGTGGTCGGCGCCTTCGGCCTGCACGGGCGGATCGGCCCGGGCGCGCTGGAGATCGGCTACTGGGTCGCCGTCGACCACGTCGGCCACGGCCTGGCGACCGCCGCGGCCCGCGCGCTGACCGAGGCCGCGCTCGCCCTGCCGGGCGTCGGCCGGGTGGAGATCCACTGCGACGAGGGCAACCTGGCCAGCGCCGCCGTCCCGCGCAAGCTCGGCTACCGGCTGGACCGGGTGGACGACTTCGCGCCCACCGCACCCGCCGAGACCGGGCGCAGGCTGATCTGGATCACGGAGCGGCCCACCGCCTGAACGCTCACCGGTGCGCCGTGGGCCGCAGGGAGCTCCACGGCTTCCCGCGGCCCACAACGGCACATCCGGACCGGGCTGTTCAGTACCTGCCGCCGACCGGCGCCGCCATCGCGTCGAGCTCGGCCAGGTCGGCCGCACCGAGCCGCACGTCCGCCGCGGCGGCGTTGTCCGCCAGGTACTTGGGCGTCTTGGTACCCGGGATCGGGATCACGTACCGCCCCTGCGCCAGCACCCAGGCGAGCGCCACCTGTGCCGGGGTGGCACCGACCCTGGCGGCGATCTCCTTGACCTTCTCCACCAGAGCCAGGTTGGCCTGCAGCGCCTCGGCCTGGAAGCGCGGCAGGGTCGAGCGCCAGTCGTCGGCCGCCAGGTCGCTCGCCGAGGTGATCCGGCCGGTCAGGAAGCCCCGGCCGAGCGGCGAGAACGGCAGGAAGGCGATCCCCTGCTCCTCGGTGTACGGGAGCACCTCGGCGAGCGAGTCCCTGGTCCAGAGCGAGAGTTCGTTCTGCACCGAGGCCACCGGGTGCACCGCCTGCGCCCGCTTGATCTGCTCGAGCGTCACCTCGGACAGGCCGATCCACCGGGCCTTGCCCGCCGCGACCACCTCGGCGAGCGCGCCCCAGGTCTCCTCGATCGGGACCGCCGGGTCCACCCGGTGCAGCTGGTACAGGTCGACGTGGTCGGTGCCGAGCCGGCGCAGGCTGTCGTCGATCGCCTTGCGCACGTGCTCGGGACGCCCGTCGTTCGCCGTCCGGACGTCGCCCGTCCCGGGCACCAGGCCGACCTTGGTGGCCAGCACCGCCCGCTCCCGGTAGGGGCCGGCCAGCGCCCGGCCGACCAGTCCTTCGTTGGTGTAGGGACCGTAGATGTCCGAGGTGTCGATCAGCGTGACCCCGAGGTCCAGTGCCTCCCGCACCACCCCGAGCGACACCTCGTCGTCCCGCCCGCTCGGGTCGTACGCCCAGGTCATGCCCATGCAGCCGAGCCCGATCACGCCGACCTCGGGTCCGGTGCTTCCCAGCGTCGTGTTGCGCATGTCTCTCTCCTCCAGACCGTTCCGGGAGTACGTGGTCTCCGGAAGTACCTGACCGACTCTGCCCCTTGGAGCGCACTCCAGGTCAAGCCTCCACACCCGACCCCACGTACCGGGCCGCCGCACTCCGGGCCGATGGAACGAGAACCTCGGCCGGGCAGGACTTCCGACCGGTCGTCGGATCGTCGGTGCCCGTTGACCATCGCATGATCGACGGGGAGCCGCATGCCGCGGGCGCGGGGCTCCGGATCGCCACCGAAGCCCGCGCCCGCGGCTGCGAGGCCACCGGCCTGCGCACCCTCATCGACAACCGGGCTCAGCCGGCGGGCGGTTCATTCCTCACGCGACAGCGTCCAGCAGTCCGGGTCGGCCGGCGCCGGAGCGCACTACCGACTGCGGACCGCGTTCTCGCCCACCGCGCAGGCCCCGCCGCGGACCCCAAGTACGCCGCAAAACCCGGCGGAACGCTTGACGCACACAGTTGGTCTAGTCCATTTTGATGGGCAGGGCGGGCCCACCCGCCGTCTTCAGGACCACCCCAACAGCCGACCGCCGGCCGCTCCCCCATGCCCCCGCGCCCGGCGTCCTCGGCGTGTCCCGAAAGGCAGCCCCGCATGCCACGCGCTCTCAACCGCCCCACCAGCACGCCCTCCCGGCGCACCGGACGGGCAGCCAAGCCCCTGCCGATCGGCTGCGCCGCCGCGCTCGCCGCCGGCGCGCTGACCGCACTGGGCGTCAACGCCAGCGCGGCGGACGGGAACCTGCTCGCCGACCCCGGTTTCGAGAGCGGTTCGCTCGGCCCGTGGAGCTGTTCCGCCGGCACCGGGTCGGTGGTCAACTCCGGCACACACGGCGGCTCGTACGCCCTCCAGGGCGCCGCGAGCGGCAGCGACACCGCCCAGTGCGGGCAGAGCGTCAGCGTCCGGCCGAACACCACGTACTCGCTGAGCACCTGGGTCCGGGGCCAGTACGTCTACCTCGGCGCGACCGGATCCGGCGTCACCGACCCGGCCGTCTGGACGCCCGGCGGCAGCTCCTGGCAGCAGCTGAGCACCAGCTTCACCACCGGCCCTAGCACCACCAGCGTCACCGTCTACCTGCACGGCTGGTACGGCCAGGACGCCTACTTCGCCGACGACGTGGTGCTCGCCGGACCGGGCGGCACGCCACCGCCCACCTCCCCGCCGCCGAGCAGCACCTCGCCCTCGCCCTCGCCGAGCTCCAGCCGGACCGCACCCCCGCCGCCGAACGTCGCGGTCCCGGTGGCCCCGTACGTGGACATGGGCGCCTGGCCGACCCCCTCGCTGGGGGACATGGCGGCCAAGGGCGACCTCAAGTCCTTCACCCTGGCGTTCATCACCGCGCCGGCCGGCTGCAAGGCGTCCTGGTTCAACGCCTATGATCCGCGCAGCGGTTGGGCCAAGGACCAGATCGACGCCGTCCGCGCGGCCGGCGGTGACGTCAAGGTCTCCTTCGGCGGCGCCTCCGGCACCGAACTAGCCCAGGCCTGCTCGACGGTGGACTCGCTCTTCACCGAGTACGACGCCGTGGTGAACGCCTACAGCCTGAGGTACGTGGACTTCGACATCGAGGGCACCGCCGTGGTCGACACGGCCGCCAACGACCGCCGTTCGGCCGCGCTGGCCAGGCTCCAGCACGCCCACCCCGGCCTGAAGGTCTCGCTCACCCTGCCGGTGCTGCCGGAGGGGCTGACCGCCGACGGCCTCGCCGTGGTCAGGTCCGCCCGCGACGCCGGGGTCGACCTGGACCTGGTGAACGTGATGGCGATGGACTACAACCGGCCGAGCACCGACTACGGCGCCGACGCCGTCCAGGCCGCGCAGTCCACCCACGACCAGCTCGCGGCGCTCTACCCGGCCAGCACCGACGCCCGGCTCTGGGCGATGACCGGGGTCACCCCGATGCTCGGCGAGAACGACGACCACGGCGTCTTCAACCAGGCCGCCGCCGGCCGGCTGGTCGCCTTCGCCCAGCAGCACCACCTCGGAGTGCTGGCCTTCTGGGAGATGACCCGGGACGCCGCCGCCTGCACCGGCCCGCTCTTCAAGTGCACCAACATCCCGCAGTCGCCGTACGAGTTCTCGAAGACCTTCGCCCAGTACGCCGGCTGACGCACCCCCGGCTCCCGCTCCCGGGTGACCTCCGGGGGCGGCGGGCCCGGCCGGAATCCCGTTGCCGGGCCGGTGAGCGGTCCCCCGGTCCTCGCCTTCAGCCCCTGACACGTGACCGGCGCCGGGCGAGGCATTTCACCGCGACCGGACAGCAGCGCACACCGTCCGCCAGGACTACGATCTTTCAATGACGGACACCACTGACAGAGCAGCAGAACTCGCCGACCTGGCAGCCCGCTTCCCTCGACTGCACGCGCCGCAGCGCTGGGCCTGGGGCGGCATCGACGCCCGGTTCTCCGCCGAGCTGCCACCGGACGCGCTGATCACCAACATCCATCTGGTGGGATTCTCGGGCGACGGGGTGGTGCTCTGCCGCGACGCGCGCGGGCACTGGTTCCTGCCGGGTGGCACCCGGGAGGAGGCGGAGAGCATCGAGTCGTGCCTGGCAAGGGAGTTGCGCGAGGAGGCCGGGGCGCGGCTGGCCGGAGCGCCGGTGTGGATCGGTGCGCACCGGTGTGTGACGGACCGGCCGGTGCCGTACCGGCCGTGGCAGCCGCACCCGGAGAAGGCCTGGCTCTGGGGCTGGGCCGAGGTGACGGTGGACTCCGCCCCGACCAACCCGGAGGACGGTGAACAGGTCGTCGAGGTCCGCGCGGTGGCGCCGGAGGAGGCCCGCCGGCTGCTCACCCAGGGCCGGGAGGCTTGGTGGGGTGAGCTCGTCGATCTCGCGGTCGAGTCCCGCGCGCGGGCCGACTGACCTGCCGCGCGGAGCAGTCGGCCGGCCGGCCCCGGCCGCCACGCCGAGTCCCGCCCCGGCCGGCCGGCTTACCGCAGAAGGCAGTCGGCCGGCCGGCCCCGGCCGGTCACAGCCGCCACCAGGCGGCCAGCCCGAGCAGGCCGATCAGCAGGCACACGCCGAAGTTGACCACCCGGTGGGCGAGGAAGACGGCGGCGAACTCGCGGATGGTCGCGCTGGGCCAGTAGTACGCGGCGGTGTGCGAGCCCACGACGTGGCCGTTGACCCCGGTGCTGCGGGCCAGCAGCGCGGCCCGGAAGGCGTGGAAGTTGTTGGTCACGATGACGCACCGGTAGCCGGGCCTGGCCTGCTCCATGATCGCCCTGCTGTACGTCAGGTTCTCCTCGGTGGTCCGGGAGCGGTCCTCGCGGACTATCCGGTCGGCCGGGAAGCCGCGCTCCGTCAGGTAGTCGGCCATCGCCTCGGCCTCGGACAGGTGCTCGTCGGGCCCCTGGCCGCCCGAGGTGATCAGTATCGGCACCTGCCCGCGCGCGACCTGCCGCTCGTACACGGCGCGGCCGTGCTCCAGCCGGCTGGCCAGCAGCGGCGAGACACGGGAGCCGCCGATCAGCCCGGAGCCGAGCACCACCACGAAGTCCGCCTTCCCGGCCGCCGTCAGCCGGCCGTAGCGGCCGTAGAGGAAGGCGTAGCCGACGAAGCAGACGAACAGGAACGCGACGTAGCCGGTCACCAGCAGCAGGGTGCCGACCAGTACCGCCAGCGTGCGGGAGTGGGTGAACGCGGCCTGCACCATCAGCCCGACGAGGCCGAGGATGCCCAGACCCACCAGCAGCGACAGCAGGTTGGGCAGGCTCCGGCCCTCCTTGCGCAGCATCGTCCGGCCGTTGAGGATCAGCAGGACGGCGAGCACCAGGGTGCCCAGCGTGGGGACCAGCAGGATCGCCGCGGCCAGCAGCGCGACCGCCACCGGCGGGAGCCGGTCGTGCGCGCCGATCACCGCGACGGAGAGTGAGATGACGAGCAGGCCGAGGTGGACGGCGTTGCCGAACCGGCGGCGGTCCCGCAGTACACCGACGACGAAGAGCAGCAGGAACAGACCGGGCACCGCATAGACGAACATGTCGCCACTGTAGGTGCGGTATCCGGCGCCCCGATGAGACCGCAGGAGGATTCGTAACCATCCTGCGGCGGTAGCCCGGTGACAGCCGGTCAGCTGTCACCGGGCTACCGCGGAAGGGTCAGCGCCTGCCGGAGTCGCCGCCGGTCAGACCGGCCCGGCGCAGTGCGTCGGCCATCGCGCTGTTGGCGATCGGGGCCGGTCCCCCGCCTCGGCGGTCGCCGCCGCGGCGCTCGCCCTCACGCCGGTCACTCACTCCGCGCCGCTCCTGGCGCGGCGGACGCGGGCCGCGGTCGCGCCGCCCCTCCCCGCCGGAGCCGCCGGCGCCCGGGCCGACCTCGTCGTCCAGCCGGAGGGTGAGGCCGATCCGCTTGCGCTGGACGTCCACCGAGGTGACCCGGACCCGGACGATGTCGCCGGGCTTGACCACCTCGCGCGGGTCCTTGACGAAGTTCCGTGACAGCGCCGAGACATGGACCAGGCCGTCCTGGTGCACGCCCACGTCCACGAACGCGCCGAACGCGGCGACGTTGGTGACCACACCCTCCAGCACCATGCCGACCTCCAGGTCGCCGATCTTGTCGACGCCCTCCTTGAAGACGGCGGTGCGGAAGGCCGGGCGCGGGTCGCGACCCGGCTTGTCCAGCTCGGCGAGGATGTCGGTGACGGTCGGCACACCGAAGGTCTCGTCGGCGAAGTCGGCCGGGCGCAGGGTGCGCAGCCGTTCGCTGTTGCCGATCAGCTCGCCCAGCGCCCCGCCGGCCTGGGCGAGGATCCGGCGGACCACCGGGTACGCCTCGGGGTGCACGCTGGAGGCGTCCAGCGGGTCGTCGCCGCCGGGGATGCGCAGGAAGCCGGCGCACTGCTCGAAGGCCTTCGGCCCGAGCCTGGCCACGCCCTTGAGGTCCTTGCGGGTGCGGAACGGGCCGTTGGCGTCGCGGTGGGCGACGATGTTGTCGGCGAGGGTGGCGGTGACGCCCGAGACCCGGGTGAGCAGCGGGGCGGAGGCGGTGTTGACGTCCACGCCGACGGCGTTGACGCAGTCCTCGACCACGGCGTCCAGCGAGCGGGAGAGCTTCACCTCGCTGAGGTCGTGCTGGTACTGGCCGACGCCGATCGACTTGGGGTCGATCTTGACCAGTTCGGCCAGCGGGTCCTGGAGCCGGCGGGCGATGGAGACCGCGCCCCGGATGGAGACGTCCAGGTCGGGCAGTTCCTGGGAGGCGAACGCGGAGGCCGAGTACACCGAGGCGCCGGCCTCGGAGACCATCGCCTTGGTGAGGTTCAGCTCGGGATGGCGCTTGATCAGGTCGTCGGCGAGCTTGTCGGTCTCCCGGGAGGCGGTGCCGTTGCCGATGGCGACCAGATCCACCGAGTGCTTCTTCGCCAGCTCGGCGAGGGTGGCCAGGGCGGCGTCCCACTTGTTGGCGGGCTGGTGCGGGTAGATGGTGCTGTGCGCGACGACCTTGCCGGTGGCGTCCACCACGGCGACCTTCACACCGGTGCGGAAGCCGGGGTCCAGGCCCATCGTGGCGCGGGTGCCGGCGGGGGCGGCGAGCAGCAGGTCGCGCAGGTTGGCGGCGAAGACCCGGACCGCCTCGTCCTCGGCCTCCTGGCGCAGCCGGGTGCGCAGGTCGATGCCGAGCCGGACCAGGATGCGGGTGCGCCAGGCCCAGCGGACGGTGTCGGTGAGCCACTTGTCGGCGGGGCGGCCCCGGTCGGCGATGCCGAAGCGGGCGGCGATCCGCTGCTCGTAGTCGCTCATCCCGGGCAGGTCGGTGCTCTCCTCGCCGTCCAGGGGCGAGAGTTCGAGGTCGAGGATCTCCTCCTTCTCACCGCGCAGCATGGCCAGGATGCGGTGCGAGGGGAGCTTGGTGTAGGGCTCGGCGAAGTCGAAGTAGTCGGCGAACTTGGCGCCTTCCTGCTCCTTGCCCTCGCGGACGGTGGCGACCAGCCGGCCGCGGGTCCACATCCGCTCGCGCAGGCCGCCCACCAGGTCGGCGTCCTCGCCGAAGCGCTCCACCAGGATGGCGCGGGCGCCCTCCAGCGCGGCGGCATGGTCGGCGACGGACTCGCACAGGTAGCCGGCGGCCACCGCCTGGGGGTCCTGGCCGGGGTCGGCGAGCAGGGTCTCGGCGAGCGGTTCGAGCCCGGCCTCGCGGGCGATCTGCGCCTTGGTCCGCCGCTTGGGCTTGTACGGCAGGTAGATGTCCTCCAGCCGTGCCTTGGAATCGGCCGCGAGGATCCGGGCGCGCAGGGTGTCGTCCAGCTTGCCCTGGGCCTCGATGGAGTCCAGGACGGCGGTGCGCCGCTCCTCCAACTCGCGCAGGTAGCGCAGCCGCTCCTCCAGGGTGCGCAGCTGGGCGTCGTCGAGCGAACCGGTGGCTTCCTTGCGGTAGCGGGCGACGAAGGGGACGGTGGCTCCGCCGTCGAGCAGGTCGACGGCCGCCTTCACCTGCCCTTCGCGGACGCCCAGTTCTTCGGCGATCTTGCGTTCGACTGGCATGGTCACGAAGCCGGCCACCTTCTCCTGGTTCAGAGTTGAGCGTTCCGCACCGGTGGTCTCACACGGCGTGCGGACGTCCTGCGGTTCGCCCTGCATTCTGGCAGGTACCCCCGCCCGGAGGGCGGTGCGGGCGTGTCCTTCGAGCGGCGTGGCGCGTTGTGCTGACGGTCGGTGACACGCAACCGAACGGTGATCATCCGACCTGATCCTTCTGATATGAGATAGATCACACAGCACCTTCTCGTGGAGGCGATGGTGGCTCAGGCCCCGACACCGGTCACCCAGTGGGGCATGCCCCAGGCGGGTCCGTTCCGCTGGACCAGACCGGAAACCTGGCCGCGCGAGGCGCTCGCCCTGGCCGGCTACTGGCTCGCCAGCCGCATGGTCATGATCGGGATGCTCAAGTCGGGCAAGGCCGAACAGGCCATCGAGGTCCACCGGACCTACCACGGCTGGTTCCAGGTCCTCCAGACCGGCACCTTCCCCGTCGGAGACGTCACCTGGCAGTACCCGCCCGGTGCCGCGCTGGCGATGCTCGCCCCCGGCCTGCTGCCCTTCCTGACCTACCTCCAGGCGTTCGCGCTGCTGATGCTCGCCACCGACGCGGTCACCCAGGCCGCCCTGGTCCGGGTCTCGCTGCGCCGCAACGGCGGTGTGCACCGCGGCCGTTCCACCGCCGGGGCGTGGATGTGGGCGATGGCGCTGCCGCTGATGCTCGGCCTGCCCTACGGCCGGTACGACCTGCCGGTCACCGCCCTCGCGATGGCCGCACTGCTGCTGCTGCCCAGCCGCCCGAGGATGGGCGGAGCGCTCGCCGGGATCGCCACCATGGTCAAGGTCTGGCCCGCGCTGGTGGTGCTCGGTGCGCCGCGCGGCCGCGGCAGCCGACAGGCCTGGGCGGCGATGTGCGCCTCGGCCGCCGCGCTGCTGCTGGTGCTGGCCACGCTCTTCCACGGCGCGTTCGACTTCCTCACCGCCCAGAAGGGGCGCGGCGTGGAGATCGAGTCGCTGGGCGGCAGCCTGCTCCAGGTGGCCCGTGTCCTCGGCTGGCCCGGTGACGTCGACCAGCACTACGGCTCGCTGGAGTTCCTCGGCCCGTACGTCCACACCGTTGCCCGGGCCTCGCTGCTGCTCACCGCGCTCGCCTTCGGCTGGCTGCTGCTCTGGCGCTTCCGCGCGCAGCGCTGGAGTGCCGCCACGCCGTACGACGCGGCGCTCACCGCGGTGCTGCTGTTCACCGTGACCAGCCGGGTGATCAGCCCGCAGTACCTGATCTGGCTGATCGGGCTCGCGGCGGTCTGCCTCACCCAGCGCGGCTCCAGCCAGCGGCCGGTCGCGCTGCTGGTCCTGCTCGCGACCGCGGTCACCACCGTCGACTACCCGCTCTTCTTCGACGCGCTGATCAGCGGCGGTTGGAAGGGCACCGTGGTCATCATGGTGCGCAACGGTCTGCTGCTGGCCGCCTCGCTCTCGTCCGCCGCCCGCCTCTGGCGTGCCACCGTCTCCCCGGCGGCCGCGCGGCAGCCGGCTCCGCAGCTGCGCCGCGGGCCCATCCGGGTGGCCTGACCGAGGAACGCCCAGGGGTTCGGGAAGCCCGTACGGCTTCCCGTGCCCCTGGGCGACCGGGGTTTCCCCGCCCGCGCCGCGCTGCCCCGCCTTCGCTCTCCGCCTGCCCGATCCCGTAATCACCCAGGTGTATACACCACGCGTATACACCTGGTGTATGGTCCTGCCATGGCAATCGGACAGGCATTTCTCGGGCTCCTGGAAGCCGGGCCCAGACACGGTTACGACCTCAAGCGCGCCTACGACCAGCGCTTCGGCCAGGGCCGCCCGCTCGCGTACGGGCAGGTGTACGCGACCCTCTCGCGACTGCTGAAGAACGGGCTGGTCGAGGTCGACGGCACCGAGCCGGGCGACGGCCCCGAGCGCAAGCGGTACGCGATCACCGCCGCCGGGGTGACCGACATGGCCGAGTGGCTCGGCCGCCCCGAGAAGCCCGAGCCGTACCTGCAGAGCGCCCTCTACACCAAGGTGGTGCTCGCGCTGCTCACCGGCCGCCCGGCCGCCGAGATCCTGGACGTCCAGCGCGCCGAGCACCTGCGGCTGATGCGCGAACTCACCCGCCGCAAGGTCGGCGGCGACCTCGCCGACCAACTGGTCTGCGACCACGCCCTGTTCCACCTGGAGGCCGACCTGCGCTGGCTGGAGCTCACCGCCGCGCGGCTCGACCAGCTGGCCGAGGAGGTCCGCCGATGACCGGCATACCGACGAACGGAACCTCCGACCTTTCCACGCCCCCGCCGCTGCTCTCCGCCCTCGACCTGCACAAGTCCTTCGGCCCCACCAAGGCCCTGGTCGGCGCCGAGATGCACGTCCGGGCCGGTGAGATGGTCGCCGTGATGGGCCCCTCCGGCTCCGGCAAGTCCACCATGCTGCACTGCCTGGCCGGGATCGTCCCGCCGGACTCCGGTGAGGTCCGCTACGACGGGCGGCTGCTGACCGGGATGAGCGACGCCGAGCGCAGTGCGCTGCGCCGCGGCGAGTTCGGCTTCGTCTTCCAGTTCGGCCAGCTGGTACCGGAGTTGAGCTGCCTGGAGAACGTCGCCCTGCCGCTGCGGCTGGCCGGCATGCGGCGCGGCGAGGCCGAACGGCGGGCCGCCGAGTGGATGGCCCGTCTGGAGGTCGACGACCTGAGCCGCAAGCGTCCCGGCGAGGTCTCCGGCGGGCAGGGCCAGCGGGTGGCGGTCGCGCGCTCGCTGGTCACCGGCCCTCGGGTGATCTTCGCCGACGAGCCGACCGGCGCCCTGGACTCGCTCAACGGCGAGCGGGTGATGCAGCTGTTCACCGCCGCCGCCAAGGAGTCCGGCGCGGCCGTGGTGCTGGTGACGCACGAGCCCCGGGTCGCGGCCTACTCGGACCGCGAGGTGATCGTCCGGGACGGCCGGGCGCTGAACGCGGAGCGGATCGGATGAGCCCGACCACCGCCGACCTGACCGGCGGCCCCGGTCCGACCGGGAGCACCGACCCCAACGCACCCGACCGGAAGGGGACTTCGGCCCGCACCCCGGTCCCGGCCCGCGGGCCGCTCCGGGTCTGGGCCGCCGACCTGCTTTTCGGCGGCCGGCTGGCGCTGAGCGGCGGCCGCCAGGGCTGGCTTCGCACCGCGATGACCGCCTTCGGGGTCGGTCTCGGCGTCGCCCTGCTGCTGGTCGCGACCTCGATCCCGGACGCCCTCCAGGCCCGCCACGACCGGAGCTACGCCCGGCTCGACTTCGACCGGGCGGACAAGCCCGCCGCGGACACCCTGGTCCTCTACACCGTCTCCACCAAGTTCCGCGGCGAGGACATCACCGGCCGCCTGCTCCAGCCCGACGGCCCCGGGGCCCCGCTGCCGCCCGGCCTCGGCACCATCCCGCGGCCCGGTGAGATGGTCGTCTCACCCGCGCTGCGCGGGCTGCTGGAGGCCCCCGGCAGCGCACTGCTGCGCGAACGCCTCCCACAGCGGATCATCGGCACCATCGGCGACGCGGGACTGATCGGCCCGGCCGAGTACTACTACTACGCGGGCACCGACCGGCTCGATCCCGCGGGCGGGGTGGGCCACCGGATCAGCTCCTTCGGGAGCCGGCCCGAGACCGAGCCGATGAGTCCGATCCTGGTGCTACTGGTGATCATCAGCTTCGTGGTGCTGCTGCTGCCGGTCGCCGTGTTCGTGGCCGCGGCCGTCCGGTTCGGCAGCGAGCGCCGCGACCGCCGGCTGGCGGCACTGCGGCTGGTCGGCGCGGACACCCGGATGATCCGGCGGATCGCCGCCGGGGAGGCCGCGTTCGGGGCGCTGATCGGTGTGCTGGCCGGTGCGGTGATGTTCCTCTTCGGCCGTCAACTCGTGCGCGGCATCGCACTGTTCGACATCAGCCTGTTCCCGGCCGACCTCCGGCCCAGCCCGCTGCTGGCCGCGCTCACCGTACTGGCCGTCCCGGCGGCCGCCATCGCGGTCACCCTGCTCGCCATGCGCGGCGTGGTGGTGGAGCCGCTCGGCGTGTTCCGGCAGGCCCAGGCGCCGCGCCGGCGGGTCTGGTGGCGGCTGCTGCCGCCGGTCGCCGGTGTCGCCCTGCTGACCCCGCTGTTCAGCGGCTCGGGCACCCGACAGGGCTTCAACGAGTACCAGGTGGCCGGCGGCGTGGTGCTGGTCCTGGTCGGCGTCGCCGCGCTGCTGCCGTGGCTGATCGAGTCCGTGGTGGCCCGGCTGCACGGCGGACCGGTTGCCTGGCAGCTGGCGGTCCGCCGGCTCCAGCTGGACAGCGGCACCTCGGCCCGGGTGGTCAGCGGCATCGCCGTCGCGGCGGCCGGGGCGATCTCGCTGCAGATGCTGTTCAGCGGGGTCGAGGGCGACTTCCGCCGGAGCACCGGCCGCGATCTGAGCAAGGCCCAGGCCTTTGTGACGGTCTCGGCCGGCCAGGGCCGGCTCGTCCCGACCGAGTTCGACCGGCGGCTGCGCGCCACCCCGGGGGTCACCGGCGCCCACTCCCTGCTGGAGCTCAACGTCGCCACCGGCGGCGACGCCCCCGAGCAACTCACCACCCGGTCGTTCTCCGTCGGCTCGTGCGAGGCGCTGCAGAGCCTCGCCGAGGTCGGTGACTGCCGCGACGGCGACGCCTTCTCGGTCGACAGCACCGACGAGCAGTCCGCCAAGGCGACCGGGTTCGCGCCGGGCCGACGGGTCGAGGTGGGCTACGACTTCGGCTCCGAGCCGCACGCACCCCGCCCGAACTGGACCCTGCCGGCCTCGATCCGCCCGATCACTCCGCGACTGGATTCGGTGCTCGGGATGCGCTCCGGGTTCCTGCTCACGCCCGGCGCCGCCAAGGACATACCACTGCTCAGAGCCCGGATCTCCGGCTACGTCAAGGTGGACGAGGGCGACCCGGACGCCTACGACCGGCTGCGCAACTCCGTCGCCGCGGTGGACCCGACCGGCACAGTGTTCCAGTTCAAGTCGGTCGACGAGAACCGCCGGTTCGCCGAGATCAGGCGCGCACTGTTCGCCGGGGTCACCGCCACCCTGCTGCTGATCGGCGCGAGCATGCTGGTCGGCACGGTCGAGCAGCTGCGCGAGCGGCGCAGGCTGCTGGCGGTGCTGATCGCCTTCGGTACCCGGCGCGGCACGCTCTGCGCCTCGGTGCTCTGGCAGACGGCCGTGCCCGTGGTGCTCGGCATCGCGCTGGCGGTCCTCACCGGGATCGGCCTGGGCACGGCCCTGCTGAGCATGGTCGACCACCCGGTGAGCCCGGACTGGGGCTCGGTCCTCGGTCTCGGCCTGATCGGCGCCTCGGTGGTCCTGCTGGTCACGGCGGCCAGCCTGCCGTCCCTGTGGCGGATGATGCGCGCCGAGGGCCTGCGCACGGAGTGACCCGTACGGCACGCAGGAGCGGTGCCGCCTGGACCGCAACGGCCGGGCGGCACCGCTCCGGTGCGTCATCGGACGTCAGACCGCGATCACCCGCAGCGCCGGGTGGTCGACCGTGTTGAGGTACAGCTTCTCCTTGGTGCCCTCCTGCTCCAGCTCGACCACCAGCCGGTACCGGTACAGGCCGGGCTTCGCGGTGCTCAGCACGGTGCCGGCCCAGTAGTAGTAGACCGGGGTCAGCGGGGACCGCATCCGGTCGGGCATCCCGTAGATCTTGAGCTCGGTGAAGAGCTTCCGCTCGGCGACGTCCTCCTCGTCACCCAGCTCGGTGTCGAGGACCACGATGTTGTTGATCTTGGGCATGGGCGGCCAGGTGCCGTCCGGCCGCCGTTCCATGTCGATCGGGCGGATGATCCAGTTCAGGACCTGGCCCTGCTTGCAGACCGTCTCCAGCTGCCGGGTGCCCTGGCCGGAGCCGCCGACGCTGTTGTCCATCATGTGCATCGCGTCGCTCAGCGAGCCCGTCGCCGTCGCCCGTTCCATGTTCACGAAGGTGACGATGTTGAGCTGTACCGAGTTCAGCTGACCGGGGTTCTGCTTCTGCTCCACGGTGTTGCGCGTACTGGTGGTCAAGGTTCCTCCTTCGGGCGCGCCGCCCGGAGTCGTCCGGGGCGCTAGCCGACCAGGGCGGGCGACAGGGTGGTGGTGATCGGCTCGGCCTGCGTGCCCAGCCTGAACTTGATCTGGTACGGGACGGCGGACAGGCCGTCCTTCTTCACCGTCCCGGTCCAGTACGCGACATCGGTGCCCGGGAAGACCTTGCGGACCGGCTCGCACACCTCCGGGTCGATCACGATGTCGTCGATCGCGACGAAGGCCTCGCACTCGAGCGCCAGCACGTTCCACAGCAGCTGGTCGCCGGTCCTGACCTTGGTCTTCAACTCCTCGGTGCCGAAGCCGACCGAACCGCCGGCCTTGTTGGTGTCGTACAGGTACAGGTGGCCGCTGGTGCTCCGGGCCGCCAGCATCCCGACGCAGTCCACCACCGCGGTGATCGAGATCGGGCGCTTCGGTGCGGTCTTCTGCCTTGGCTTGGTGGTCATCTGCTCCTCCTCGTCCTTGCTGGATCAGGGCTTAGGCGAACGTGGCCGGGGCGATGGGCAGGTAGCCCACACCGGCTCCGGTGAAGCCGTTCCGCCGGGGCTGCGAGGTGATCCGGAGCTTCGACTCGCAGGTGAGGTTGACCGGCTCCCAGGTCCAGTCACCGGCCCGCTGGATCAGCTCGTGCAGCTGGATCCGCATCTTGTAGACGTACGTCCCGGGCCTGGAGGTGTCGACCGTCGCGGACCAGTACCAGCCGTCGGTCACCAGGTCCGGGGAGCCGTACTCGGCCGGGTAGATGATCTTCTCGTCCACCGCCTCGCCGAAGATGTCGGTGATGACCGGAGCCGGGTAGCTGTGCGCACCCTGGCCGTGGTCGGAGACCACCTGACCGGTGACGTCCAGGACCTTCTGCCCGGACAGCGCGCGGGTGCGGGCCGTGGTCCTGACCCGGGTGCCGACGCTCTTCTGGATCCTGGCGAGCGCGGCGTCGGTGTCACCGTTGGCCGACGGCCGGTTCGCCAGCGCCGCCAGCTCGGCCAGCGCCTCCTGGTCGGCCTGCCGCGCCCGGGTGGTGTGGTAACCGCGGGGCACCGTCGGCGGGATCGAACCGAGGCTGTACGGCAGCCAGTTGAGCACCTGCTCGCCGGCCTGTGAACCGTCGCTCCAGTAGGCGCCGTTGACCGCGGTCACCAGCTCGCCGGTGCCCTGGTTCACCGAGCCCTGCAGCTTCATGTTGTCGAACAGGTAGGTGTTGCCGGTCAGCGTCCTGGACTCCAGCGCGCTGCCGACGTCCACGAGCACGATGATCGCTAGCTGTTGGGCCATGAGCCCACCCCTCCTTGTTGGTTGTCGCCTACAGGCACATCAGCGCGGGCGAGTCGATGTGCAGCACGCTGTGCTCGCCCTCGTACATCTGCAGCTCCAGCCGGTACCGGTACGGCACCCCGGGCGTCATGAAGTACGGCACCACGCCGGACCAGACGTTCAGGTCCAGCTGCCCACCCTCCGCCCGCCCGCCGGCCGGCGCCGCACCCTCGCCCTCGCCCTCGCCCTCGCCCTCGCCGGCGTACTCGGTCACGCTCGCGCCCTCGTCGGCCCCGAGGAAGGTGATGCTCCTGATCTCGACCGGCGTCTGCAGATCCACCGCCAGGGCGGACCACTGGACCACCTGGCCCGGGGTCACGACGGTGCACAGCCCCGGCGTCCCCTGGCCCTTGCTGTCGAACGCACCGTCATCGATCAGGCAGAGGTTTCCGCCCTGAAGCGCCCTGTCCGAGAGCGCCCCGATGACATCCACGACGACGGCGATGTTCACTTGCGGCTTCATACCCAACTCCATTCCTCATGCGTGACTGCCGGACCGGCAGTTGCTAGCCCCGGTCCCGCACCAGCGGGACCTTGCCGACATCCGTCCGCTCGATCTCGGCGGACGACCGGTGCACGAACCTGATCTGGAACCGGTAACCGGTCTTCTCGATCGAGGCGGGGTTCGCCTCGCCCTGGTTGAACAGTGAGAGCGAGCGGGGCAGCGCGTTTTAGCACCAGCGCGTCCTGGATCTCGTGCGGGATCTCGCTGTACGGCGTCCGGCAGATCCGCTCGCACTCCTGGAGCTTGCTCGCGAACGACGGGAGCTTCACGACGGTGTCGACGGAGTCCGGCTTCAGCTCCCAGTCCGGGATCAGCCGGCTCGCCAGCTCGGCGACGCCGCCGGGCGCCGGGCGGGCCTGCGCAGCACTCACTGCACTCATTGTCACTTCCCTGCTCATCGTTGACTTCGATTGACTTCGCGGCCCGGATCCGGGCAGCACGAATTCGCCGCGTGAACCGGCTTGTGGGAATTCCCGGGTCACTTGCCGCTGTCGAGCAGGTCGCGGCCGAGCCGCCTGATCTCGCCCAGCAGCATCCGGAAGTGTTCGGCGTTGATCTGGTGGTTCATCATGACCACGCGCAGCGCGGCGACACCGTCGATGTTCACCTTGGAGATGAAGAAATTTCCCTGGATTTTGATCCGGTTCCGGATCGCCACCTGGAAGCGGTGAACGTCCTCGTCCCTGAGATCGGCGGGGCGGTAGCGGAAGCACATGATATTGGCCTCCGGGCGGTGCACCGCCTCGAAATCCGGCTCGTCGAGGACGATCCGGTGGATTTCCTCCGTCAGCTCGCAGAGATACTCGATCTTCTCGGCGAAAAGGGCCCGGCCGTAGACCGACCACAGCGTCCACAGCGGCATGATCATCGGACGCTTGGTGCACTCGAAGTTCACACCGCCGCTGTCGAGCTCGGTGTAGCGGTCCGGCTCCTCGTCGAAGACGTAGCTGGCGCGCTGCTGGAACGCGCCGAGGCTGTCCTGCCGGTTCCGGTAGAACAGCAGGGTGCACGGCGCCGGAACGAACATCATCTTGTGCGCGTCCCAGGCCAGGGAGTCGGCCTTCTCGATCCCCTTCAGCCTCCCGCGGAGCTGGTCCGACACCAGCAGGCTCGCCCCGTGTGCGCCGTCGACGTGCAGCCAGATGTCCTTCTCGCGGGCCAGGTCGCCGAGTTCGTCGAGCGGGTCGAAGGCGCCGTCGAACGATCCGTTCGCACGGAATCGCAATCATTCGAACGTAACGCCAGCGGCAGGCCAAGTGGATGGGGTGCCACCGCAGCAAGAAGCCCGACTCGGACGGTGTCCGAGCCGGGCGCTTTCAGTTGTCCTGGATGACCGTCACCAGATCGGTCGCAGCCGGCCGCTGGGCGCCAGCCGGGCCAGGTCGTCCCGCAGCCCGCGCAGCCGCTCCTCGCCCAGCACCGCCGCCCACGGCCGGACGGCCTCGGCCGCCGCCCGGTCCGCCGCCCGGGTACAGGCCCAGCCGCGCTCGGTGAGCACCACGAGCCGGGCACGGGCGTCACCGGGATGCGGCCGCCGCTCCACGTACCCCTTGCGGACCAGCTCCTCGACCAGCTGGCTCGCCGCCTGCTTGGTCACCCCGAGATGCTCTGCCAGTTCGCCCACACTGGCCCCGTCGGGGGCGAGCCGCGCGAAGGCGAAGCCGTGCGCCGGGCGGACGTCGTCGAAGCCGCGCTCGCGGACACCGTCGTCGATCGCCCGGACCAGGTCGGCGGCCAGACTGAGCAGCAGCGGCGGGAGACTCAGGGCGACGGTCTCGGGCGCGGCCTCGGGTCCGGTCTCAGCTTCGGTCATGCCGGAATTCTGCCAGGCCACCACTCCTGAAGGGCAAGGAGCTTGACTATATGGGCAAGCAGCTTGACTATATAGTCAAGCTCCTTGCCCATCTCGAACGATCACGAAGGGGAATCCCATGCCCGTCATCAGTGCCGGCCAGGCCACCGTCCACGAGATCCACGGCGCCCGGTTCGTCTCGTACGCGTCCTCGGCCACCGGCAGCACCGAACTGTGCGCCTGGCGGCTGGAGATCGCCGGCGGGACGCCGGGGGTCGAGCACACCATCACCCGTGAGGAGGTCCTCCACGTGCTCTCCGGCACGCCGGCGATCGCCCTCGACGGTGAGCGGACGGTGCTCGCCCCGGGCGACACCGTGATCGCCCCGGCCGGGGTCCGGCTGAAGGTCGACAACCCCGGCGAGCAGCCCGCCCACGCCTGGGTCACCACCGGCTCCGGGCTGCAGGCCGTCCTGTCCGACGGTTCGGTGATCAGCCCGCCCTGGGCGAGCTGACCGCCGGATCAGCCTTCGTAGCGGAGGAGTTCGGCACGCTTGGGCGGGAGGTTGTCGCCGGAGGAGCGGCCGGTGAGGCGGCGGCCGATCCACGGGCCCAGGTGGATCCGCAGCCAGCGCAGGTCGGACCGGAGCCGTTCGGTCCGACCGCGCGGGGCGGCCGGCGGCAGCGGCGCACGCCAGTCGAAGCCGACCGGACGGCCGAGCACCTCCAGCACGGCGGCCGCGACCCGGCGGTGCCCCTCCGGGGAGAGGTGAAGCCGGTCCTCCGCCCACAGCCGCCGGTCGTCGAAGCAGGGCGCCGAGAACAAGTCCACCACCAGGACGTTCGGGTGCTGCCTGGCCAGCGACTCGACGAAGGCCTTCATCTCCAGGATCGCCGGGAGCAGCCGGGCGCTTTGGGCCAGCCTGCGGGTCGGATCGGTGCTGGTGAACATCACCACGGTCGGGGCCGGTCCGGTGCCGTCGCCGGCCAGCAGTCCGGTGGCCGCCGCGCCGAGCAGCCGTTTGACCTCGGCGATGTCGCAGCCGGGCCGCAGCACGTCGTTCAGTCCGCCCGCCAGGGTGACCAGTTCGGTGTTCATCGCGGCGGCCCGGCCCACCTGTTCCGCGTGGATCTGGCCGATGAGCTTGCCGCGCACGGCGAGGTTGGCGTAGCGGAACTCCTCCCCGGGCCGCTCGGCCGCCAGCACGGCGGCGACCCGGTCGGCCCAGCCCCGGAACTGGCCGCCGGGCAACAGCTCGTCGCACATCCCCTCGGTGAAGGAGTCGCCCACGGCGACGTAGCGGGAGTACGCGGCGCTCCCGGGCGCCAGCGCCCGACCGTCGCAACTGCCGTGCGGGACCGGGGTGGTGGAGGTGGTCTCGTTCATCGGTACAGGATTCATCGGTACTGGATCGTACGCGCGGCATTTGCCGGCCGGGACCGGAGCCCCGGTGCTCGCGGTCCGGCGGTGGGACGGTGCGGTGGTACGGCTGTGGGGCTGGACCGTGCCGGGGCCGCCCGAGGCCGGCGGGTCCGGCTCCGCCGGCCGGTGAAATCCCGTGACAACACCGGCTCCCCCTGCTTTGATGCGGCGCGTGACTTCAACCGATCGCCACGATTCCGAGTCCACACCCGTGCTGGACGCCCTTGAGCAGTACTACGACGGCGTGCCGAGGAGCAGCGCCCGGGTCGAGGACTTCGGCCCGCTCTCGCTGTTCGTCCGCGAGGGTGCGGGCTGGCCGTTCTACGCCCGGCCGACGCTGGGCTTCGCCGGGTCGGTGGGGGCCGAGGACGTCGAGCGGGTCCGGTCCCGGCAGCGGGAGCTGGGCCAGCCGGAGGCCTTCGAGTGGGTCGCCGAGACGACCCCGTCGCTGCGCGCCGCCGCCGAGGCCGCCGGGCTGCGGGTGCACGCGCACCCGCTGATGGTGCTCGGCCCGGACGAGCCGGCGGCCCGGCCCGCGGCAGGCGCCGGCGTGACCGTCCGGCTGCTCGACGCCGGTGACCCGGCGCTGGCCGCCGCGGTGGCGGTGCCTCAGCTGGCCTTCGCCGAACCCGGCACCCGGCTCGGCACCGCGGGCCCGGCCGAGCTCGCCACGGCGACGCTGACCGCCGCCAGGGACGGCTCGCTCGACCGCGTCGCCGGCCGGATCCGCGCGGGTCTCACCCGGGTCGCGGCCGCGAGCGAGGACGGCGTCGTGCTGTGCTCGGGCATGCACCAGCCGGTGGACGGGGTCAGCGAGATCGTCGGCGTCGGCACCCTGCCCACCGCCCGCCGCCGGGGGCTCGCCCGCGCGGTCACGGCCGCCCTGGTGGCCGACGCCCGTGCCCGCGGCGTCCGCACCGTCTTCCTCTCCGCCGGGGACGAGGACGTCGCCCGGGTCTACGCCGCCGTCGGTTTCCGTCCGGTCGGCACCGCCCTGATCGCCGAACCCGCCTGACGCTCCCGGCCGCCGGCCCGTCAGGCCCAAGCCCTGTCAGGGCCCGGGGCGGGCGGCTTCAGGGCTTTCCCTTGGAGACGAAGACGACGACGGCGGTGCTGGGGGCGACGACAGCGCCGGGCCGGGGCTCGGTGCTGATCACGGCGCCGACCGAGGTCTTCCAGTCGGTGAACTGCTGGACGCGATCGATCTTCAGTCCGGCCTCGGTGAGGAGCTTCTCGGCCTGGGCCTGGGACATGCCGATCACCGACGGCACGGTGACGGAGGCTTCGCCCGGCCCCGGCCTGGTGTCGGCGCCGGGCGAGGGTGTACCGGTTCCCATCGGCGTACCGGTCCCTGTCGGCGGTCCGGGGGACGCTGTGGCGGTGGAGCCGCTCGCGGTCGGCTCCGGGACCGCGGGGGAGGGTGTCGCGGGAGCGGGTGTCGCGCTGCCGCCGGGCGCTGCGGCGCTCGGCCGGGCGGGTGGCTCGCCGGAGCCGTTCAGGGCGAAGGCGGTACCCGCCGCCAGGACGATGGCGGCCGCCGACGCGGTGACCGCGAGCACTCCGCGCCGGCGGCGGGTGCGGCGCAGAATGGCGGTGCCGTCGATCGCGGGGGCGTGCGCGTCGGTTGCGAAGCTGTCCATCGCCTGGATCAGTGCCTCTCTGAAGTCGTGGTCCGGGGTGGAGCCGAGGTGGTCGTCGGGCGGGAACGAGGTCATCACGCACCTTCGAACTGGGGCAGAGGAGTGGGCCGGCCGTCGTCCGGTGCGCGCGGAGGCGGTTCGGACCGGGGCACCGCGGTGCGCAGTTTGGCCAGCCCGCGGGCGAGTTGCGAGCGCACGGCGGAGGGCGAGATCCGGAGGGTTTCGGCGATCTCCTGGTCCCCCATGTCGTGCAGGAAGTGCAGCACCACGACGGTGCGCATCCCGATCGGCAGGGCGTGCAGCGCCTGGACCAGTTCGTCGCGAAGGTCCACCAGCCGGTACGGGTCACGGAGGTCCGCGTGGTCCACGGGATCCGAACGCTCACCGGCCCGGCGGAGTCTGCGCCACCGGTCGTTGGCCAGGTTCACCACGATCCGGCGCACATAGGCCTCCGGCGAGTCCGCGACGGCGACCCGGTTCCAGTGCCGGCATGCCTTCTCCAGTGCCTCCTGCAGCAGGTCCTCCGCGGTGTCCTGGCTTCCGGTCAGGACGTAGGCGGTCCGGAACAGCGCCGCGGAGCGCTGCCGGACGAACTCGACGAAGTCGATCCGTCCGGTGTCCCTGCCGCGCCTGCGTATCCTCACCAGGCGCCCGCCGATGCACTCATGCTCTCCTCCTTGAGCGTTCCTGCACCCATGACGGCCGCTCACCGCGTCCTGCTGCACCGATCAGCCCGAAGTGACGCGCATCACTCCGGATCGGAAGCAGAGAACCCGGCGCCCCGTCCGGACCGTCAGGGCCGGTGGGGCGCCGGGTTGTCGTCGTCGTGCGAAGGCCCGCAGGCCTAGGCTCCCGTCACCCAGTGCGAGCGGACGGCGTCGGTGGGCCGGGGTTCGCCGAGGGCCTCCAGGCCCCAGCTTCCGAGGGCATCGATGACCTGGCGGAGCGCCAGGCCGCGTTCGGTCAGCTGATAGACCGTTCCGCTGGCCGGGCGTTCCAGCTTGCGACGGACCGCCAGGCCCTCGCTCTCCAGCTGCTTGAGGCGCGCGGCCAGGATGTCGGTGGAGACACCGGGCAGATCCGCGTGCAGGTCGGTGTAGCGGCGTGGGCCGCCGAGGAGTTCACGGACGATCAGGAGGCTCCAGCGCTCCCCCACCGCGTCCAGGGCCCGGGCGACGGCGCAGTACTGGTCGTAGCTTCGGCGTGGCATGTGGATCAGCATAGCCAATAGGTTGGACTTTCCAAGTGGATACTTGGTAGAACAAAGCGACCAGACTGACCCTGCGATGACGGACGCCTCGGGAGACCACTGATGGAGTTTCGGCAGTCCAGCAAGCTGAAGGACGTGTGCTACGAGATCCGTGGCCCGGTGGTCGACCAGGCCAACGCGCTGGAGGAGGCCGGCCACACCGTCCTGCGACTGAACACCGGCAACCCGGCACCGTTCGGCTTCGAGGCGCCGGCGGAGATCCTCCAGGACATCATCCGCAACCTCCCGAACGCGCACGGCTACAGCGACTCGCGCGGCATCCTGCCGGCACGCCGGGCCGTGGTGCAGTACTACCAGCAGCGCGGCGTCAAGGGCGTCACGGTCGACGACGTCTTCCTCGGCAACGGAGCCTCCGAGCTGATCCAGATGAGCGTGCAGGCGCTGGTGGACGACGGCGACGAGGTACTGGTCCCGATGCCGGACTACCCGCTCTGGACGGCGGTGGTGCGGTTCGCCGGCGGGAAGGCGGTGCACTACATGTGCGACGAGGAGGCGGACTGGTTCCCCGACCTCGACGACATCGCCGCCAAGATCACCAGCCGCACCAAGGCCATCGTCGTGATCAACCCCAACAACCCGACCGGCGCGGTCTACTCGAAGGAGCTGCTGGAGGGCATCCTCGAACTCGCCCGCCGCCACGGGCTGATGGTCTTCGCCGACGAGATCTACGACAAGATCCTCTACGACGGCATCGAGCACCACTGCCTGGCCGCGCTCTCCGACGACGTCCTCACGCTCACCTTCAACGGCCTCTCCAAGGCGTACCGGGTAGCGGGTTTCCGCAGCGGCTGGCTGACGGTCTCCGGCCCCAAGCAGCACGCCCAGGACTACCTGGAGGGCCTCACCATGCTCGCCGGGATGCGGCTGTGCCCCAACGTCCCGGCCCAGTACGCGGTGCAGGCGGCACTCGGCGGCCACCAGTCCATCCACGACCTCACCCTGCCGAACGGCCGGCTCACCGAGCAGCGCGACGTCGCCTGGCGGGCGCTCAACGAGCTGCCCGGCGTCAGCTGCGTCAAGCCCAAGGGCGCGCTGTACGCCTTCGCCAAGCTGGACCCGGCGGTGCACAAGATCGTGGACGACGAGCAGTTCGTGCTGGACCTGCTGCTCCGCGAGAAGATCCACATCGTCCAGGGCACCGGCTTCAACTGGCCCCGCCCGGACCACTTCCGCTTCGTCACCCTCCCGCGCACCGACGACCTGGAGACCGCGATCAGCCGCATCGGCCGGTTCCTGGCCACCTACCGGCAGTAGGCGGCGCCGGGGCTCAACGCCCCCGCGGTCCGTACATGATGACGGCGACACCGGCCAGGCAGATCAGCGCACCGATGACGTCCGCCCGGTCCGGCCGGTAGCCGTCCATCAGCACGCCCCACAGCAGCGAGCCCGCCACGAACACCCCGCCGTAGGCGGCCAGCACCCGCCCGAAGTGGCTGTCCGCCTGCAGCGTCGCCACGAACCCGTACGCCCCGAGGGTGACCACGCCCGCCCCGACCCAGGCCGGCCCCCGGTGCTCGCGGACCCCCTGCCACACCATCCACGCACCCCCGATCTCCAGGATCGCGGCGAGGACGAACAGCAGGGCGGAGCGTACGACGGTCATGACCAGCGAGCCTAGCGGTGCGACCGGGGTGTCCTCAGCGCACGTAGCTCTTGAGGGTTTCGGTCTCCAGCACGAATCCCACCGGGCTCGGCAGCTCCACGTCATCGCCGAGTGCCGTGGTCACGCAGGTCCGGTACTTCCCGCCTTCCGGCCGGCTGTACACGGTGACCTCGCAGCTCTCCCGATCGACGAGCAGGTACACCGGGATACCGGTCTCGGCATACGCCGACGGCTTCTCCACCCGGTCGCGTCGGTCGGTATCCCGATCGTAGGAGGTGACATCCACCGCCATCAGGACTCCGGATGGATCCGCCCATTCGCCCTGGCCGACGAAGTAGTCGATCGGCACAAGCGAGGCATCCGGCCTGGCGCAGCCGTTGCGGTACCGCTCCACTCGGAGGCCCTGCTCGCTGTACAGATCGAGATCGGGCCGGTGCTGCATGCACCGCCGCGTCAGCCACACGACGATGGCACCGTGGTCACCGTCGGGCACCGCCTTGACCCCCAGCTTTCCGTTGATGAACTCCAGCCTCACCGTCTCCGGTGCCGAAGCTGCGATCTGCTCGAACTCCTCGACCCTCATCTGCGGCCGGTCGGTGGCCATCGCGGTCATCATGGGCTCCTCGGCGATCGACTGGGTGGCGGGCTCGTGCACGGCTCTGCCAGGGCAGACACCACTCCTGTGCCACCGTACTACCACAACGACCGCCTGCCCTGGAGTGAGTTCGATGGCCAAGTCGCCCGGAATCGGAAGCAAGGCTCCCGTGTTCGTACTGGACGGTGTACTGCTCACCGACGGGGAGGTGGAGCGGCGCTCCTACCGGCTGGCGGAGGCCAACGGCCGGCCGCTGGTGCTGGTGTTCTACCCGGGCGACGACACCCCGGTGTGCACCAGGCAACTGTGCTCGTACACCTCGGACTTGGAGCGGTTCAAGGGGCTGGGCGCACAGCTCTGGGGGATCAGCCCGCAGGATCTGGACAGCCATGAGCGGTTCGCGCGCAAGCACGGCCTGGGTTTCCCGCTGCTGGCCGATCCGGACCGGGCGGTGGCCCGGGCGTACGGGATCGCGGTGCCCGGGCTCGGCCTGCGCCGCTCGGTGTTCGTCCTGGACGAGGACGGGGCGGTGCGCTGGAAGCACGTGGCGCTGGCCGGACTGACCTTCCAGCACAGCGACACCCTCGCCGAGCAGTTGGCGGCGCTGAAGGCCTGACCACGTGCACGGCGAAGGCGGCGCCACCGGGTGCGGTCCAGTGGCGCCACCTTCGGATCGGGGTCAGGCGGAGAGGGTCAGCGGCTCAGCCACGACCAGTCGTCGCCGTCGTCGTCCCAGCTCTCACCGGCCTTGCGCAGGATGGTGTAGTGGTCGATCTGGGTGCCGTCCTCCGCCAGGGCGGTGACCTTCATCGAGGACTTACGGCCGGGGTGGGCCGGGGTGACGTCCACCTTGATGAAGGAGTAGCCGGTGTAGCGGACCCGGGACCACTCGACGGTCTCCTCGACCTTCGCGCCGCCCTTGCCGAAGTGGAAGGTCTTGACCTCGTCCACCCGGTGCTCGTGGCCCTCGTAGGTGTCGGGGTAGTCGAAGCTGTACAGGCTTCGGCCGGCCGCACCGGCGGTGACGTAGACGACGCCGTCCTTGGCCGGTTCGATGCTCTCACCGCTCGGCACGGCCTTGGAGACCTTGTTTCCGAGGATCGCGTCGGTGCGCTCGTAGACGTGGTTGTGGCCGTTGATCACCAGGTCCACGCGGTACTTCTCGAAGAGCGGCACCCAGGCCTCGCGGACACCGCCCTCGGAGGCGTGCTGGTGGGTGGTGGAGAAGGCGCAGTGGTGGAAGAAGACCACGATGAAGTCGATGCTGTCGTCCGAGCGCAGCTCGCACAGCTTGCGGTCCAGCCACTTGGTCTGCTTGCCCGCGGTGAGGCCGAGGTTGGCCGGGATCTCGTACGAGACGTCGTTGGCGTCCAGCGAGATGACGCCGACGTTGCCGTACTTGAAGGCGTAGACACCGGGGGCCTTGCGCGGGTCCGGGCCGTTGTCGGGCAGGTAGAAGCGGGCGTCCTCGCCGCCGTACCCGTTGTGCGAGTACCAGGCCTCCATGTCGTGGTTGCCGTAGGAGACCATCCACGGGATCTTCGAGGCGACGGTCTCGGTCTGGACCAGGAAGTCGTCCCAGGTCTTGGCGTTGTACGCGGTCCTGTCCGAGTCCTGGCCCTGGCCCATCGGGTCGGCGTAGCAGATGTCGCCGGCGTGCAGGTGGAAGGACGGCTTCTGGGCCAGGATGACGTGGTCGTTCCCGGCGGCGTGCGAGCTGACGCCCTGGTCACCGAAGGCGGTGAAGGTGAACGGCGCGTACGGCTTGCCCCAGCGCCAGTCCCGGGACGGCGCGGTGCGGAAGGTGCTGAGGGTGGAGATGGCCTGCTGCGAGGCCGGGTCGAAGCCGTCGTGGCCGACACCGTAGTAGTAGGTGGAGTCCGGGTCGAGGTCGTCCAGCGAGACATGCAGGTAGTACTGGTCGACCGGGGTGCCGGTCGGGGTCAGCGCAGGGGTGTGCAGGGCGCGCACCTCGGCCTGGATCTTGTGACTGAGCGACCAGGGGTGCTTGCCGAAGCGCAGGAACGGCCGCTTGACCGGGGCCGGGACCTGCCAGGAGATCCGGAACCGGGTGTCCGGCTCGGCGCCGAAGGCCAGGTGGCGGCCGATCGGGGCGACCAGCGAACCGTTGATGCCCTCCGTGGCGCTCGCCGTGGGCAGGCCCGGAGTGGCGGGGGCCGCGAAAGCGGTGCCACTGCCCAATGCGCCGCCGACGGCCACCGCGCCGACCGAGATGGCGCCGATCCGCAGCGCCTTGCGACGGGAGAACCTGCTGCGCAGGTACTCGTGCTGCTCGGCCATGCTCATCCGGTCGGCGAGCTTCTCGGGCACGCCCATGCGTGGGATATCCATGGCGTGGAGATTCGCAGCGGTGGATTGCCCGCACACGGACATTCGGTGAACAACCGTTGTCGTGTCGATGTGCCAGACCGCAAGTTTCGCCCATGCGTTCGCAAAGAATCGGTGATTCACCTGTGATGGCAGACCTCTTGACTGGCGGTCATTTGACGCTGGTTTGACCGAAGAACCCTCACCGGGCTCGGCGCGAAGCCGGACGACGAAGGGGACACCCCGGCACATTGGGCGATATGACCGTTTTGTAGTGGTGCTGTGAGAGGCTGACCCGCGAAACCGGGCCATGGTCACCACAACAGCCGCCGCAGTCGCTGAAGTCGCACCAGCCGCCGGAGTTGCACACCAGTCACCGAAGTCGCACCAGAAGGAGCCGAACCGATGTACGGAGTCAAGAGCCCCCTGCCGGAGGCCGACCGCAAGGTGGTCGGGGAGGCACTGCAGGGCGCACTGGTCGATCTGATCGATCTGTCCCTGGTGGCGAAGCAGTTGCACTGGAACGTGGTCGGGCCGCGCTTCCGCTCGGTGCACCTCCAGCTGGACGAGGTGGTCGGCATCGCCCGGCAGCACGCCGACACCGTGGCCGAGCGGGCGGCGGCCATCGGCGTCTCCCCGGACGGCCGGGCGAAGACGGTGTCCGGGAGCAGCGGCATCGCCACCGCTCCCGAGGGCGCCGTCACCGACTCCGCCACGGTGGGCACCCTGGTCGCGGCGCTGGGCGCGGTGATCGTCCGGATGCGCGAGCGGATCGCCGCCACCGCCGACCCCGACCCGGTCAGTCAGGACATCCTGATCGGGCTCACCGCCGATCTGGAGAAGTACTCCTGGATGGCCCAGGCCGAGAACACCGCCTGACCGCTCGGCTCCACCCTCAGACGGCGGTCGCCGCCGCGGCCTTCAGTGCGGCGGCGGCGCCGCTGGTGATCGGCTCGCCGTGACCGAAGACCGCCACCCGCACGTCCAGTTCCGCCAGCCGGCGGAAGGACTCGATCGCCCGCGCCCGGTCCAGGTTGAAGACCCCGAGCATGGTCTGTCCGGCGACGTTGGCCACCGCGTCCCCCGTGAACAGCACGCCCGGGCCGGGCAGGTGGAACGCGACGCTCCCGTCCGTGTGCCCCGGCACCGCCACCACCCTCGCTCCACCGCCGAACTCGACGGTGTCGCCGTCCGTCAGCTCGACGTCCACCCGAGCGGGCGGTGCCGCCGGCAACTCGGGCTTGGCCATCCAGAGTTCACGCTCCCATGTCGGGGCGTCGTCGAACACCGGTGGCAGCACGGGCCGTTCGCCCCGGATCACCGGGGCGTCCAGCCGGTGCGCCAGCACCTGGACCGAACCGCCGTTCCACGCGCCGATCTCGGCTGCCGAACCCGTGTGGTCCTCGTGACAGTGGGTCAGCAGCACTCGGCGCAGCTCGCCGGGGTCGCGTCCGATCCCCCGGATCGCCTCCGCGATCACCTCCCCGGAGCCGGCCACTCCCGTGTCGACCAGCGTCAACTCCCCAGGGTCACACCACAGATAGACGTGCCCGATCTCGCAGCCCAACAGGTACAGCCGTTCCGGAAGGATCTCCAACGTCTCCATGCCGCCGATCCTTCATCACGGCCCGCCCGATCGGGACCCGACTTCGTTGTGAGCGAACCGGATCCGCTCAGAGCTGATCACCGGGCAGCGCCGTGTACTGTGCGCGCAGTTCCTCGATCACCGGGTGCTCGGCCCGCAGGGTGAGGCCGTCCAGCCTGCCGACGACCCGGACGCCGATGGCGGCATTGGTCGCGAACGCGGCATCGAAACCCGCCGCCTCCGCCAGGCCCACCCGCTCGAAGTCGCAGCGGTAGAGCCCCCGTAGCAGCTCCATCGTGGTCCCCACCAGGTGCTCGGCCTCGGGCCAGACCACCTGCCGGCCGCGGACGAACCCGATGTTCCAGGTGCTGCCCTCGGAGATCCCCCGCTCACCGTCCACGAACAGCACGTCGTCGAAGCCCGCCCGCTGCGCCTGGCGGCGGTGCCAGAGCGAGCCGAACAGGCCCACGCTCTTCACCGCGGGCAGGTCCCTGCGGTACGCCACCGAACGGACCCGCAGCGGCGGGAGCGGCCCCGCCCCGCCCGCCGGGCGGGAGGTCACCAGCAGCTGCGGCTCGGCGGGCGAGCCGATCGTGCCGAGGTCCAGCGCCGGGTCGAAGACGGTCACCCGGACCACCACCGCTCCCCGGACCGGTACCGCCCGGCGCGCGAACTCCCGTACCCGGCCGAGGTCCAGTTCGGTCCCGAAGACCGTGCGGCAGTCCCGGGCCAGCCGCTCCAGGTGCAGCGGCAGGCCGCGCACCCTGCCGTCCTCCACCAGCATGGTGGTGAAGTGCCCGTACCCGGTGAGCGCCAGCGCCTGGAGCTCCGCCGGGCTCACCGGCCTTCCGTTCAGCTCCGCCGTGCCGGGTGCGCGCTGGTCCTCCATGCGGCCCATCATGGCAGCTCGTCGCGGAGCCCGTGCGGCCGAGGCGCTCGGGTGCGGGCCCTGCGGCGGGCTCGCGCGACTCGCCGTGCCCCCGGGTACGGCACGGGAACCGGCCCCCGGGACCCGTACCGGGGCGCACCGCACCGTCAGTCGCGCAGGCCCTCGCGGACGCGACGGGAGACCGCGAACTCCTGGAGGTCCAGGGTGCCCGGCGGTTCGGCGACGCCGGGGCCGCCCGCCCGTACCCACTCGGTTATCTCGTCCAGCATGTCGTCGGCCAGCACCCAGCCGAGCCAGACCGGGCGGCCGCCCGCCAGCCGTCCGGCCGCCGAGGGGCTGACCACGACCACGTTGGAGTGGTCGCAGGCGTCCAGGCAGGGCACCGCCCGCACCCGGCCCGCCTCGCCGACGCCCTCGCGCAGCCGTACCAGCTGTGCCGCGTGGTCCACCTCGGGGTGCTTGGCCGTGGTGCCGCAGCAGCAACCCCGGCAGACCGTCACCGTGCAGCCCGCGTCGGCACCGGACGCCTTCGAACGCCGGGCCTGCTTGGACGCGTTGGCCGCAGCCGGGTCGGTGGGCTGCTGCTTACCGGCGGCACGACGAGCCATCGGTTTCCTTCCGTCAGGGCCCGCCGCCGCACCCGATCGCGCGGCAGCCGCAGGCCGTTGAGACCGACGATCACGGTGGGCCCCGTGCTCCCGCGACACCGGGCGGCAGCTGAAGCGCCGACCAGGTCCCGGGTCGCCGGGGCGGCGATGAACACCCCCGTGATCACAAGATTCTGCACCACCGACCGCCGGGGCCGAACCGGTGGTGCGGGCGGCGGCCAGTGGGCAGCGCCTGAGCGGACCGCCCGCCACGACGGAGGGACAGCTGCCCTCGCCCCTCCTCCACCCGCTCCGCCGCGCGCGCCGGCGCGCCGGTGCTTATGGTGACCACATCGCCACTCTCCGCCCGCGTCTCGAGCGGTTGCGAACGGCGCTGCCGCCGGAGCGGAGCGACCGAGGAGGATTAAACCGTGATCACAGCACGTGACGTCATGCACGCCGGCGCCCAGTGCATCAACGCCGACGAGACCCTGGACAAGGCCGCGAAGATCATGCGGGACAAGGGCGTCGGCGCCCTGCCCATCTGCGGTACCGACCAGAAGCTCAAGGGCATCATCACCGACCGGGACATCGTCGTCCGATGTATCGCCGAGGGCAAGGACCCGGCCGACATGAAGGCCATGGACCTGGCCGGCCATCTGCACTGCGTCCGCGCCGACGACGACATGGAGACAGTGCTGAAGAAGATGGAGCAGCACCAGATCCGCCGCATCCCGGTGATCGAGAACGAGCGACTGGTCGGCATGATCAGCGAGGCCGACCTGGCCATGGGCCACCGTGAGGGGCAGCGCCTCACGGACAAGCAGCTCATGGACTTCATGGACAGCGTCTACGTCAACCGCTGACGCCACCGCTCGCCGGGAGCGTCACCCCGCGGCCCGTTCGGCCGCGTCGGGTGGCGCTCCTTCGCCGCTTGTCGCGCCGGCGCACCGCCCCGGACGCCCGCCTGGGCGTCTCGGGGTACGGAGGGAGCGCACCAGCGCCTGCTCGCGCCCCGGGACGGCGTTCGGTGAGGGGCCGCAGGCGAGCGGGTGCGGGTCTCACGCCGTGGCGCGGGCCGCCGCCCGGCCCGCGATCCGGCCGGAGAACAGGCAGCCGCCGAGGAAGGTCCCCTCCAGGGAGCGGTAACCGTGCACCCCGCCGCCGCCGAAGCCGGCCGCCTCCCCGGCCGCGTACACGCCCTCCAGCGGCGATCCGTCCGCCCGCAGCACCCGGGCCAAGAGGTCGGTCTCCAGTCCGCCGAGCGACTTTCGGGTGAGGATGTTGAGCCGTACCGCGATCAGCGGGCCCGCCCCGGGGTCGAGCAGCCGGTGCGGGGCGGCGGTACGGGTCAGCCGGTCACCCAGATAGCGGCGGGCGCCGTGGATCGCGGTCACCTGGAGATCCTTGCTGAACGGGTTGGCCATCTCGCGGTCGCGCGCCTCGATCTCGCGGCGCAGCTCGGCCTCGTCGATGAGCGGCTGGTCCGTCTTCGCGTTCATCCCCCGGACCAGCTCCGGCAGTGTAGGGGCGACCACGAAGTCCGCACCGTTGCGCTTGAACGCCTCGACCGGTCCCGGTGCGCCCGACCGCGCCCGACCCAGGACGTCCTTGATGCTGCGGCCGGTCAGGTCGGGGTTCTGCTCGGAGCCGGAGAGGGCGAACTCCTTCTCGATGATCTTCTGGGTGAGCACGAACCAGGTGTGGTCATGGCCGGTGGTCATGATGTGTTCGAGCGTGCCGAGGGTGTCGAAGCCCGGGAACAGCGGTACGGGAAGGCGCCGTCCGCGCGCGTCCAGCCAGAGCGAGGAGGGTCCGGGCAGGATCCGGATGCCGTGGCTCGGCCAGATCGGGTTCCAGTTCCGGATGCCTTCGGTGTAGTGCCACATCCGGTCGCCGTTGATCAGATGGCCGCCGGCCTCGCCCGCGATCTCCAGCATCAGACCGTCCACGTGCGCGGGCACGCCCGAGAGCATCCGCTCCGGCGGTGTGCCGAGCCGGGCGGGCCACGCCTTGCGGACCAGGTCGTGGTTGCCGCCGATACCGCCCGAGGCGACGATCACCGCCTGCGCGCGCAGCTCGAAGCTCCCCGTGACCTCGCGTGAACTGGCCCGGCCGCGCGGGACGTTGCTCGGCGCCAGCACCTCCCCGCTGACGGTGTCCGTCACCCCGGCGCTCGCCGACAGGCCGGTGACCCGGTGGCGGAAGCGCAGTTCCACCCGCCCGCGGGCGGCGGCCGCCGACACCCTCCTGGCGAACGGCTCCACGACGCCGGGGCCGGTCCCCCAGGTGATGTGGAAGCGGGGCACCGAGTTGCCCGGGCCGCTGGCCAGCAGCCCGCCGCGCTCGGCCCAGCCGACCACCGGGAAGAACCGGATCCCCTGTGCGCGCAGCCAGTTGCGCTTCTCGCCGGCCGCGAAGTCGACGTACGCCTCGGCCCAGCGGCGCGGCCAGTGGTCCTCGGCCCGGTCGAAGCCCGCCGTTCCGAGCCAGTCCTGCCAGGCGAGTTGGTGCGAGTCGCGGATCCGCATCCGGCGCTGCTCGGGCGAGTCGACCAGGAACAGGCCGCCGAAGGACCAGTGCGCCTGACCGCCGAGCGAGGCCCGCGGCTCCTGGTCCAGCAGGATCACCTTCCGCCCGGCGTCAGCGAGTTCGGCGGTGGCCACCAGGCCGGCCAGGCCGGCTCCGATGACGATGACGTCGGCGTCCAGTGCCATGCGGGATCCTCCGGAGGTCGGCCGGGCTGAACTGGTGGGCGGGGTGGTCCGATCCTGCGCCTCGGGCCGCCGCCGGTCAACCGGCCGGTAACAAGCGCTCGGCGCATTTCGCTCCACGGCGTATCCGAATTGCCAATTCGCTCCACCGAGGAGCGTAATTCCGCGAATGCCCCGCGGTGATTCCCGGATTTCCACGACCGAATATCTGGACAAGCTGTTAACGCATCAGTAACTTACTAAGCGGTAGCCGGAAACGTCCATGACAAGGCCGCCCCCACCCGACCGCCTGTTTCTCTCCCCCAGGAGGAACCCGTGCTCCGCCATGCCCTGAAGCGCACAACCGCCCTGGTCAGCGGCGTTCTCGCGGCCGCCGCGCTCACCGCGTTCGGTGCGCCGGCCGCCCACGCCTCCACGGGCCGCAACTACGTCGCACTCGGCGACTCCTACGCCGCCGGGGCCGGCGTGCCCGGCCAGTCGGCCGGGCTCTGCCTGCGCTCCGACCACAACTACGGACATCTGGTCGCGGCCGCCCTCGGCACCACCAGCTACACCGATGTGACCTGTGCGGCCGCCAAGATAAAGGCGATGACCTCACCCCAGTACGACGCCTTCATCCGGGTCAACGACCCGCAGCTGGACGCGGTGAAGGCCGACACCGACCTGGTCACCCTCGGCATCGGCGGCAACGATCTCGGCACCTCGGACATCGGCATCGGCGATGTCATCGCCACCTGCATCGCCGGTGCCGTGGTCAACCCGCTCGGCACCCCCTGCCACGACCACTACGCCCACGGCCACTGGGACTTCAGCACCTGGTCCTGGCAGTACGGCGAGGACACCCTGGTGGACCGCATCAACGCCGCCGCCCCGCAACTCGCGGACACCCTCCAGCGGATCCACGCCAAGGCCCCGGGCGCCAAGGTCCTGCTGGTCGGTTACCCGGCCGTCCTCCCCGACGACGAGCACGACTGCTTCGGCCGCCAACCCGTCACCACCGGCGACGTCGCCTACCTGCGCTCCATCCTCGGCCGGCTCAACACCATGCTCGCCACCACCGCCGCTGCGGGCGGCGCCACCTACGTCGACACCCTCACCGCCACCAGGGGCCACGACGCCTGTTCCACGGACCGCTGGATCGAGGGCGCCCTCCCCGGCTCCCCCGCCGTGCCGTTCCACCCGAACGCGACCGGCGAGCGGGCGATGGCCAAGGCGGTACTGGCGGCGCTGGGCCGCTGACCGGACGGCCGGCCCGCCCCGGGCTCCGCCGACGCACAGCCGCAGACGCACCGCAGGGCCGCGATCGGGGCAACCCCGGTCGCGGCCCTGCGGTGTGCGGCTTCGGCTCCTACTCGCCGTCGCCGGCCACCGGAACGGCCTCGCGCATGCCTGCGGACCACTTCTGCTCGACCTTGCCGAGCTTCCAGAAGGCGAGCGCCCCGGCCCAGGTGACCACGAAGAGACCGACGATCGCGTAGCCGACCAGGTTGAGGTCGAGGGAGGCGATCCAGCCGATCGGGCCGGTGGCGATGTCGAACTTCTCACCGAGCAGGCCGATCAGTTCGATCAGGCCGATCACCAAGGCGACCAGAACGGACAGCCCGGTGACGGTGAGGTTGTAGTAGATCTTGCGGACCGGCTTGGAGAAGGCCCACTCGTAGGCGAAGTTCATGAACGAGCCGTCGATGGTGTCGAGCAGGCTCATACCGGCCGCGAACAGGACCGGCAGCACCAGCAGCGCGTACCAGGGCAGCGAGAAGGCCGCCGCACCGCCGGCCAGGACCAGCAGCGAGACCTCGGTCGCGGTGTCGAAGCCGAGACCGAAGAGCAAGCCGACCGGGTACATGTGCCAGGGCTTGGTGACGGCCCTGGTGACCCGGCCGAGGATGCGGTTCAGGAAGCCGCGCTTGTCGAGTTGCTTCTCCAACTCGGCCTCGTCGAACTCGCCGTGCCGCATCCTGCGGAAGACCTTGAGGATGCCGTTGAACGCGCCGAGGTTGATCAGGCCGATCAGCAGCAGGAAGGTGCCGGAGACGCCAGTGCCGATCAGGCCGGTGACCTTGTGCAGGTTGGAGTCGTCGGACTCGACCTGGCCGGCCAGTGAGCGGATGCCGAAGGCGAGCAGGGCGCAGAGGCCGAAGACGATCGAGGAGTGCCCGAGCGAGAACCAGAAGCCGACCGAGAGCGGCCGCTTGCCCTGACCCATCAGCTTGCGGGTGGTGTTGTCGATGGCGGCGATGTGGTCGGCGTCGAAGGCGTGGCGCATGCCCAAGGTGTAGGCGGTCAGGCCCATCCCGGCGCCGAAGACCTGTCCGCCGACGTCGTAGTGCTTGGGCGCGATGACCGCGAGCAGGGTGAACCACCCGATGACATGGAGCGCGAGGACGAAGCCTCCCATACCGGCGAGGCGGATCCACTCGTCCCGGGTGAGCCGGTCACGGAGACGGCTTGGCGCAGACATGAAGGGGTCCTCTCCGAATAACGGCACGGCTGAGCTGGGACATCCTTCCCCCTACCGATGCGTATTTGCAAGCTATGTGCAACTACAGGACGCCCGCACACGGCTCCCGCAAATTCCCCGGGCGGCCACTCGTGCATGGATTCCCGTCCGCGAACAGTCGCTCCGAACGCCATCGCCCGGCCGGGCAAGGCGAGCTGACGATCGGCCATTCCCGTCTCAATTGGGGCGAAGTGTCCATTATTGTCTGATTCGGTCGTCGATCAGGCACCGTGGACACTGACCGCTCGGGAGCCCCGCCATGCAGCACCCCGCCTCGTATCCGTACCCCACCGTCCGCGAGGACCGGCGCATCCCGCTCGCGGACGGCGTGGAACTGTTCGCCCGGATCTGGCGGCCGGTGACCGACGAGCCGGTGCCCGCACTGCTGGAGTACCTGCCGTACCGGCTCAGCGACCGGACCGCGCCGCGCGACGCCCAGCGCCACCCGTGGTACGCCGGGCACGGCTACGCGAGCGTCCGGGTCGACATCCGGGGACACGGCAACTCGGGCGGGGTCCCCGGCGACCAGTACTGCGAGCAGGAGACCGCCGACGGCGTCGCCGTGGTCGAGTGGCTGGCCACGCAGCCCTGGTGCAGCGGCCGGGTGGGCCTGTTCGGGATCGGCTGGGGCGGCAGCAACAGCCTGCAGATCGCGGCACGGGCCCCCGAGGCGCTCAGGGCCGTGGTGACCGTCTGCTCCACCGACGACCGCTATGACAACGACGTCCACTACCTCGGCGGCTCGCTGCTGGCGGTGGACATGCACTCCCGGTCGGCCGCGATGCTGGCCTTCACCGCGCGCCCGCCGGACCCCCGGTACGTCGGGGACGACTGGCGCCGGATGTGGCTGGAGCGGCTGGCGGCGGTGGAACCGCCCGTCCACCGCTGGCTGGGCCACCAGACCCGCGACGAGCAGTGGCGGCGCGGCAGCGTCCGGGAGGACTACGGCGCGATCAGGGCCGCGGTGCTGGCCGTAGGCGGCTGGGCCGACCCGTACCGGGACACCGTGCTGCGGCTGGTCGAGCACCTGGACGCGCCCGTCCGCGGGATCATCGGCCCGTGGCCGCACCAGTACCCCGACCGCGGCCTGCCGCCCGGACCGGCGATCGGTTTCCTCCAGGAGACCCTGCGCTGGTGGGACCACTGGCTGAAGGACGTCGACACCAATGCCTTGAAGGAGCCGGCGCTGCGCGGCTGGATGAACGAGTCCGTGCCGCCGGCCACTCGCTACGCCAACCGCCCCGGGCGGTGGGTGGGCGAGGAGTCCTGGCCCTCGCCGGACGTGCGGGAGATGCACTACGACCTGGACGAGGTGCTGCGGACGGCCGGGACACCGTCCGACGACCGCTTCGTCCATGTCCGCTCGCCGCAGCACGCCGGGGTCGACGCCGGGCGGTTCGTCCCGTTCGGGCACGCCGCCGACCTGCCGCCCGACCAGCGCGCCGAGGACGGGCGCTCGGTCTGCTTCGACTCGCCGCCGCTGCCGGAACCGGTCGAGATCCTCGGCCGGGCCGGACTGCGGCTGCGGG
The DNA here is from genome assembly GCF_053598215.1 of Kitasatospora sp. NPDC001175. NCBI lineage: Bacteria > Bacillati > Actinomycetota > Actinomycetes > Kitasatosporales > Streptomycetaceae > Kitasatospora > Kitasatospora sp. NPDC001175. The sequence continues at coordinate 85,683 of NZ_JBSFJU010000022.1, forward strand.
TTCGGAGCGAGGGGCGGCGCGGGCAGGTGATCGCCCGGCTCTGCGACGTGGCTCCGGACGGGTCGTCCACGCTGGTCACCCGGGGAGCGCTCAACCTGACGGCCCGCCACGGCCCCGACCGCGTGGTGGAGTGGACCCCGGGTGCCGTCGAGGACGTGGAGTTCGAGCTGGCCGGGATCGCGCACGCGTTCCCGGCCGGGCACCGGATCAGGCTGGCGCTGTCCTCCGCGTACTGGCCCTGGATGTGGCCGCAGCCGTGGGCCGGCGGCTTCGAACTGGACCCCGGGCACAGTGTGCTGGCACTGCCGGTGCGCCGGACGGCCGCCGACACCGGCAAGGCGCCGATCGCCTTCGAGTCGCCCGAGCAGGCGGGCGGCCTGGCGGTTCACATCACCGAACCGCTGGTCGCCCGGCCCGAGCGCCAGGTGGTCCACGACGTCGCCACCGGGGAGTGGCGACTGGAGGTCGACCCCGGCTACGGCGGCTCGCGCACCTATCCGGACGGGCTGGTCTACGACGAGCACGCGGTGGAGGCGTACCGGATCCTGAGCGACGACCCGCTCAGCGCCGAGACCCGCACGGACTGGACGATCCGTCTGGAGCGCCCCGACCTCGGGTGGGACGTCACCGTCCGCGCCCGCTCGCAGATCACCTGCGACGCGACCCACTTCACCACGCACAGCCATCTGAGTGCACTGGAGGGCGGCTCGGTCGTCTTCGAACGCGACTGGGAGCAGCGGATCCCGCGGACGGCCTCGTAGGCCCGCGGCTCACACCGCTCGCACCGTCACACCTGACGCGCGGAGGGCGGCCGTCTCCTCCTCCGGGGCCGCCTCGTCGGTGATCACGGCGTGCAGGGCGGCGGCCGGGGTGACGTGGGCGAGCGCGGTGCGGGAGAACTTGGCGGCGTCCGCGACGACGACGACCCGGCGGGCCGAGGCGATCGCGGCCCGCTTGACCGCGGCGTCGGCCAGGTCGTAGGCGGTCAGGCCGTTCGCCGTGCTCAGCCCGCAGCAGCCGATGACGGCGGTGTCGAAGCGCAGCGCGGCCAGCGAGGCCTCGGCCAGCGGACCGGTCAGGCCGAGCTCGCCCGGGCGCGGCTCCCCGCCGGGCAGCAGCAGCTTCAGCCGGGGTGCGCCGACCAGCGCGTTGACGGCGTGCACGGACAGCGGCATGACGGTCAGCCGACGCTCGCGCAGAGCGCGGGCCACCTCCAGGCAGGTGGTGCCGCTGTCCAGGACCACCGACTCACCGTCGGCGATCAGCCTCGCGACCTCGGCGGCTATCCGCCGCTTGACCTCCACCCCCTCCTGCGCCCGCAGCGCGAACGGGGGTTCCTCGCCGCGCAGCAGCAGGCTTCTGGCCCCGCCCCGGTAGCGCTCCAGCACCCCCTGGTCGGCCAGGACCTCCAGGTCGCGCCGGATGGTCATCTCCGAGGCGCCGGTGAGGTCGGCCAGTTCCGCCACGCTCAGCTGTCCGTGCCCGCGCACGGCCTCGGTGATCTGCCGCAGTCGATCTGTGCTCGCCATGCCGCCAATTGAACACATGCTCTGTTCTGATATCAAGCTTACGAACACAGACCATGTTCGATATGTTCGCAGGCATGGAGAAAACACTTCGCGCCGGCCGGCTTGCCACCTTCGCCTTCTTCGCGCTCAACGGCTTCGTGATGGGGATGTGGATCGTGCACATCCCCGCCGTCGAACACCGGGTCGGCATCAGCCACGCCGTACTCGGCTGGCTCCTGCTGCTGCTCGGCGGCGGCTCCTTCGCGGGCATGCAGCTGACCGGGCCGCTCACCGACCGTTTCGGCGCCCGCCGGGTGGTGCCGGTGAGCGCGGCCCTGTGCAGCGCGACGCTGGTCCTGCCGGCGCTGGCCGGGCGGGCCTGGACCCTGGGCGCGGCCCTGCTGCTGCTCGGTTTCGGCAACGGCTGCCTGGACGTCAGCATGAACACCCACGCCGTCCAGGTCGAGCGCGGCTACCGGCGGCCGGTCATGTCCGCCTTCCACGCGGTGTTCTCGATCGGCGGGGTGCTCGCGGCCCTGGTCGGCGCCCGCACCCTGAGCTGGGGCTGGAGCGCGACGACGACCCTCACCGGGGTGAGCGCCCTCGGCCTCCTCCTCGCGGCGCTGGCCACCCCCGCACTGCTGCCTCCCCCGGGGCCCACCGAGAGGCCCGCCGCGGACCAGCCGTCCACCGCCGCCCGGCGCAGGACGCCGGCCCGGATCTGGGCCCTGGCCGCACTGGCGCTGATGCTCATGCTCTGCGAGGGGGTGGCCGGCGATTGGAGCGCGCTCCACCTGCGCGACGTCCTGGACGCCTCCCCCGCCACCGCGGCCCTCGCGTACGGCTCCTTCGCCACCGCCATGACCGTCGGACGCCTGCTCACCGACCGGGCCTCCGAGCGCTTCGGCCCCGCCGCCGTGGTCCGCCACGGCGCGGCACTGGCCGCACTCGGGCTGACCACGGCCGCCCTCTCCGCGTGGATCGCGCCGGCCCTGCTCGGCTGGACCCTCTTCGGCCTCGGACTCTCCGGCTGCATCCCCCAACTCTTCAGTGCTGCAGGTCACTTCGACCAGGACGCCGCGGGCGCCAATGTCTCCCGAGTGGCCGGCCTCGGCTACCTCGGCATGCTCGCCGGCCCGGCCGTCATCGGACCGCTGACCCACTTCGTCCCGCTCAACCTCACCTTCTTCCTCCCGGTCGCCTTCTGCGTCACGGCGGCCGGCACGGCCCGCCTGCTGCGCCCCGCGCCCGGGGCGACCGGCTGATCCGCCCCGGCCCGGCCACGGGTGCGCGGAGCGCGACGGCCGGCGGCGGCCCGGCGGTTGCGGCGTGCGAGGACCGGTACGGGGGTCCGGTCCCCGCACCTGCACCTGTTCGCCGCCCGGGCCCACCTCGCCGACGCCGCTCCACCGGCCGGCTCCGCACATCACCCGCACATCACCCGCACAGTACTCAACAGCGGTACGAAGAACGGCCTTTGGCATAGAAGCAGCAAAATCTCCGCGCAGTGTCATCCCAACCTATGGACGGTGGGGGACCCAGCTGATTGGGTGTCGGCGCTCGGAACGCACGCAGTTCGCCCCTCCCCCACCCTCACACCCGGGAGCAGACGCATGCGCATCAGCCCGCTCAAGGCCGCCACCCGCATCCTGGCCGCAGTGGCCCTGGCCGCCCTCGGCACCACCTCGCTCACCGCCGCCACCGCCGAGGCGCAACCCGCCCCGGCCGCCGCCCACCACGGCGTCAAGCCGCTGGTCCACGGCGCCGCGCAGCAGCAGCGCGCCTCCACCGACACCCTGAAGGTCGGCTCCAGCGCCAGCCAGGGCGTGGTCTCCCCCACCCCCAAGGTCTACCTGGTCTTCTGGGGCGCGCAGTGGTCCTCGGACCCGGCCGGGGTGGCCACCGACATGCAGAACCTGTTCAAAGGCCTCTACGGCGCCCAGGACACCTGGGGCACCATCCTCGACCAGTACTGCGAGGGTGTCGCCAAGGGCACCGTCACCTGCGGCAGCAAGGGGATCCACGTCAACCACCCGGGCTCCTCGCCGCTGGGCGGGGTCTGGTTCGACAACTCGGCCGCGGCGCCGGGCAGTGCGACCACCGCGCAGATCGCCGCCGAGGCCGGCAAGGCCGCCGCGCACTTCGGCAACACCACCCAGACACCCAACCTCAACGCCCAGTACGTGGTGCTCTCCCCCACCGGCACCCACCCGGACGGCTTCCCCAACTCCGGCTTCTGCGCCTGGCACGACTACACCACCACCAGCTACGGCAAGCTCGCCTACACCAACCTGCCGTACATCCCGGACAGCGGCGCCGGCGCCTGCACCACCTTCACCGACGGCCGTCCGCTCTCCGGCATCGAGTCGACCGAGACCCACGAGTACGCCGAGACCGTCACCGACTTCTGGCCCAGCATCGGCTGGAACGGCGGCGGCGGTGAGATCGGTGACGCCTGCGTGCAGCTCGACGCCTACGTCCCCCTGAGCACCGGCACCTTCGACCTCCAGGGCCTGTGGTCCAACAGCGCCGGCAAGTGCGTGACGCACGGCTGACACCGGATCGCGGCGGACTCCCCCGTGCCCCGGGCCGGAGGAGTCCGCCGGCCCAGGGCACCCGGCTGCCCCGGAGCGACCTCGAAGCCCCGCCCAACCGGGCCGATTTGCACACCATTTCGGCGGACGGCCCGTCGGCCCGCTGATTCACGAGTGCCTGGATACGCTCCCGTTGTCGCGTGATCCACCGCCACTCACCACCATCGGGGCCCGAATGTCCGACAGCGATCGGCAACAGAATCCGCGAACCGCCACCAAGGGACGGCGACGGGTGGCCAGAGCGGCGGCGACGGCGCTCGCCGCCGTCACCGCCTGCACCTCGCTCGCCTGGGGCGCCGTCCTGCTGACCGGCGAGAGCGCCGGCGCCAAGCCGCCGGCCCCGCCGCCGCCCGACTGCGCCTACACCCCCACCGGGACCGGAAAGTCCGCGCTCCCCTCCTTCGACTCCGCGGCCGCGGCCCGGCCGTACACGGCGACGCTGGTCACCAATCTGGGCACCGTCACCATCGAGGCCCTGACCGGGCGCGCGCCGTGCGCCACCAACTCCTTCGCCTTCCTCGCCCGGAAGGGCTACTTCGACGGCAGCAGGTGCCATCGGCTGACCACCAAGGGGATCTTCGTCCTGGACTGCGGGGATCCCACCGGGGACGGCAAGGCCGATCCGGGGTACTTCTTCCGCGACGAGAACCTGGCCGGCGCCTCGTACCCGGCCGGCACGGTGGCGATGTCCAAGGTCGTCCCGGGCCGGAACGGCAGCCAGTTCTTCATCAGTTACGCCGACCCCGAGCTCCGGATGCCGCCCGAGTGGACCCCGTTCGGAAAGGTCACGAGCGGCCTGGACGTCCTGAAGAAGATCGCCGGGAACGGGACGGCGGACGGCTCGAGTGACGGAAAGCCGAAGGACCCCGTCGTCATCCAGTCGGTGACGGTGCAACAGCGGGCCGACGGCCGTTAGCGGTACGCCGGGCGAACGGACGAGTGGGGTGCCGGTCGGGCTCGACCGGCACCCCACTCGTCTGCTCCGCCCTCCGCTCAGCCCGGGCGGTTGAGCAGGACGAAACCGTCCTCCGCGGCGACGGTGCGGTAGCCGTGCGAGAGGGCCCGGCCCAGGGCGGCCTGCTCGTCCGGGATGCTCAGCGGCCACCGCTTGTTCATCGGCATCCGGGTGTCCACCATGATCCACTGGGGGTCGGGACGGCTCGCGGCCCAGCCGAAGAGGCTGACGCTGGTGCGGTTGGTGAGCTGGGGCACCAGGAAGGTGGATGCCTGCACCGTGGCCCCGTCGGGGATGCGGTTCATCAGGCTGTGCGCCACGGCGACCCGGGGATCGGACCGCCAGGTGGCCGACTGGACCAGCTGCCAGAACGGGAACTGCGGCAGGAGCAGGCAGGTGATCGCGGCGGAGCCCGCGAGGTAGCGGCGCACACTGGCCGGGTGCGAGCTGCGCAGGTTCAGCGCGTCGACGAAGGCCGCGAAGACGATCGGCATCAGCACCAGCGAGTAGTGGAAGCCGGTGCCCCAGTGCGGGGACAGACCCGAGGCGAACCGCCAGAGCAGGGTCGGCACGGCGGTCCACAGCAGCGACGAGCGCAGCGCCAGGAACAGGGTCGGGGCCAGCACCAGCAGCAGGGTCATGACCTTGGTGTCCGGGGTGATCATTCCGATCGTGCCCTGGAACAGCAGACCCGCCGGTCCGCCTCTGCCTCCGCCCGAGCCGTCCGGCAGGAACCAGTGGGCCATCACCCCGTCCGGGCTGAGGGCGGACAGCACGGCCAGCCCCAGCACCGTGCCGGTCAGACCGGCCATGACGGTGCCGAACCCGAGCCGGCCCCCGCCGCGGCGGGCGACCAGCACGCCGATCACCGCCACCGTGACCCCGAGGTCCTCCTTCACCAGCAGCAGCGGCAGCGCCCACCACACCGCGGCGCGCAGCCGGCCGCTGCCGAGCGCGGACAGCGAGCAGGCGAGGAGCGGGACGGCGAAGGCCACCTCGTGGAAGTCGTAGCCGACCCCGCTCGCGAGCCCCCAGGAGAGCCCGTAGCAGACACCGATGACCGCGGCGGCCGGCGAGCCGAGCGTCCGCCGGGCCCAGCAGGTCAGCGGGAGGACACTGGAAGCGACCAGCGCCGCCTGCGCCACCAGCAGGGCCATCGCCGACGGCCACAGCCGGTACAGGGGTGCCAGCAGGGCCAGCACCGGGGAGAAGTGGTCCCCGAGGACGGGGAAGCCCGGTGCCTTCAGCTCGGAGACGGGCAGATGGCCCTCCGCGTAGGAGCGGACGGCCTGTTCGAAGACTCCCAGGTCGTAGCTGTTGGAGAGGATCCGCTGATGGATGCGCAGGGACAGCAGCATGTAGACGACGAACAGCGCCGCGGCCAGGGTCCAGATCCACCAGGTGAGTTGGGTGCGGTTCTCGGCGGACGGGTCCGGTACGGGCCGTTGCTCGCGAGTCGTTTGCTGCGGTACCGACGTGATGCCGTCGGTGGGGGGTGCCTGCATGGCTGCGCCTTCCGGGAACTGCGACTTTTCCCCTCAAGATGCCAGCAAGCAGCGGCACATGACTCGCCGTCATTTTCCGTGTGGCCAGAATCCTTCTAATGGCCGCGCGGCCGCCGCACAGGTCATATGACCGCACGTCACGGCCGTGCCGTTCCGGGCACCACCACGTCCGGTCCTTGAGCGCGGCACCCCCACCGCCGCGGCCCTGCCGCCGTTCCCGGCCCTTGTGCCCCGGCCGTACCACCCGGGAACTCGCGCGCCCGGCGGTCCGACTGGTGTGGTGTGGAAGCAACCGAACCGGGCACCCGCCCATCCGTCGTCCTGCTGGGCTTCGCCCTGCTCCTCCTCGTCGTCTTCCTGGGCGCCTTCGCGGCGGGCCGGGCGGCCGGCCCGGTCGCCCCCGGCCTGGCACCGGGCAGCAGCGGCCCGGCCGACCCGGGTGACCCGATGCCCGGCATGGGCGGGCATGGCATGGGGGCGGACCGATGAGCGCCCCCGCCAAGGCCGGTGAGGTCACCACCACGGACCTGGCCGTCGGCGGTATGACCTGCGCGGCGTGCGTCTCCCGGGTGGAGAAGCGGCTGGCCCGCATCGCGGGCGTGAGTGCGGGCGTCAACCTGGCCACCGGCCGGGCCAGGGTGGTGCACCCGGTCGAGGTCGGCGCGGCCGAGTTGGTCGCGGCGGTCGAGCGCGCCGGTTACACCGCCGAACCGGTCCCAGGCCACGCCGCCGCCTGGGCCGAACCCGCCGAGGACCGACCGAGGCTGGTGGTGACGGCCGTCCTGGCGAGCGTGGTCATCGTGCTGTCGATGGTGCCCCCGCTCCAGTTCCGGGCCTGGCAGTGGGTCTGCTTCGCGCTGGCGCTGCCGGTGGTCGGCTGGGGCTCGTACGGCTTCCACCGCCGCGCCTGGCAGGGGCTGCGGCACGCCACCGCGACCATGGACACCCTGGTGAGCCTGGGCGTTCTGGCCGCCTTCGGCTGGTCCGCGTACGCGCTGTTCCTGGGCGGGGCGGGCGAGCCCGGCATGCGGATGCCCCTCTCGCTGACCGCCGCCGGCGGTGCGGCACACGTCTATCTGGAGGCCGCGGTCGGCGTCCCGGCGTTCGTGCTGTGCGGACGGATGCTGGAGGGCCGGGTACGGCGGCGCAGCGCCTCGGCGCTCCGGGCGCTCGCCGAGCTGGGGGCGAAGGAGGTCTGCGTCCGCCAGGCGGGGGCCGAGCGGCTGATCCCGGTCGAACAGCTGCTGCCGGGACAGGAGTTCGTGGTCCGGCCGGGCGAGAAGGTGGCCACCGACGGGGTGGTGGTGGAGGGCACCTCGGCGCTCGATCTGAGCCTGCTGACCGGGGAGAGCGTCCCGGTGGAGGTCGGCCCGGGCGACCGGGTGGCCGGCGGCACCGTGAACGCCGGCGGCTCGCTGCGGGTACGCGCCACCGCGGTCGGCGCGGACACCCGGCTCGCCCGGATAACCGCGCTGGTGGCCGACGCCCAGAGCGGCAAGGCGCGCGCCCAGCGGCTGGCGGACGCCGTCGCCGGGGTGTTCGTCCCCTGTGTGCTGGCGGTCGCCGTGTGCGTGCTGGGCTTCTGGCTGGGGGCGGGCGCCGATCCGCAGGCGGCGGTCACCGCGGCGGTGGCGGTGCTGGTGGTCGCCTGCCCGTGCGCGCTCGGCCTCGCCACCCCGACCGCGCTGCTCGCGGCCACCGGACGCGGCGCCGAACTCGGCGTCCTGGTCCGGGGTCCCGAGGTGCTGGAGAGCCTGCGCCGGATCGACACCGTGGTGCTGGACAAGACCGGCACCCTGACCAGCGGGCACATGGAGCTCACCGAAACGGTCACCGCCCCGGGCGAGTCGGCCGACGAGGTGCTGCTGCTGGCCGGCGCCGTCGAACACCACTCCGAGCATCCGATCGGCCGCGCCGTCGCGGCGGCGGCCCGCCGGCGGTGCGGGCCCGAGCTGCCGAGGACCACCGGCTTCGCGGCCACCCCGGGTGACGGCGTCCACGGCACGGTCTGCGGCCGGAGCGTACGGATCCAGCGGCCCGGCGACCCCACGGCCCTGCCGCCGGCCCTGAGGGACGCCCTGAACCGGGCCGAGTCCGACGGCCGGACCGCGGTGGTGGTGGAGCTGGACGGCCGCGCGGCGGCGGTCCTGCTGGTCGGCGACCGGCTGCGGCCCGGCAGCTACCGGGCGGTGCACCGGCTGCGCGGGCTGGGTCTGGAGACCGTACTGCTGACCGGCGACCGGCCGGGCGCGGCCCGCGCCGTCGCCGGGCAGCTGGGGATCACCGAGGTGCACGCCGACGCCTCGCCGGAGCGCAAGGCCGAGGTGGTGGCCGGACTGCGCGCGGCGGGCCGGGTGGTGGCGGTGGTCGGCGACGGCGTCAACGACGCGGTCGCGCTGGCCTCGGCGGACCTCGGCATCGCGCTCGACTCCGGCACCGACGCGGCGATCGGCGCGGCAGGGCTGACCCTGATGCGCGGCGACATCGAGGCGGTGGTCGACGCGGTGCGCCTGGCCCGGCGCACCCTGGCCACCATCCGGGTCAACCTGCTCTGGGCCTTCGGCTACAACGCCGCCCTGCTGCCGCTGGCGGCGGTCGGCCTGCTCAACCCGATGCTCGCCGCCCTCGCGATGTCGGCCAGCTCGCTCCTGGTGGTCGGCAACAGCCTGCGGCTGCGCACCTGGCGGCCTGCCCCCGGCCGCACCGGCACCGCCGCCCGGAGGCCGCGATGAAGCGGGCCGCGCTCCCACCGCTGGCGGCGGCCGCCGCGTGCCTGGTCCTGCTGTCCGGCTGGACGGCGTTCGGCGGCGCCGGCCGGGCTCGGCCGGTCCGGGCGGAGGGAACGGGCTGGATCCTGCTCCCGGCCGGCGCGGGACCGGCCTCCGCCTTCCTCACCGTCCGCAACCCCGGTGACGTGCCCGACGAACTGACCGGCGTCAGCTGGGACCGGTCCGGCCGGCTCGCGCTGAAGGAGCACCGGATGCTCGGCGCCACCGGCAGCTGGTCCTACGCGCCGACCGTCACCGTCCCGGCCAGGGGCGAGCTGGCGATGTCACCGGACGGCGCGGACATCCTGATATCCGACCCACCCGCGCTGCGCGCCGGGCAGTGGGCGGAGTTCACGCTCCGCTTCCGCCGCAGCCCCGAACTGCGGGTCCGCGCCCGGGCCGTCCGGGCAGGCGAACTCTCCGCCGTGCTCGGACGGGCGGCCGGCTGACCGCGCCCCCGGGCCGGCCCCGGCCAGGCCCGGGTGGCCTTCCGGCTGGTGCTGGACCGGGGCCTCCGGTAGCCCGGCCGCCCACGGGTGGGCGCGTCCGTTCGGGCGGCCATCCGTCTTGAGATGTAGTCGGGCTGCATCGCGCGTCGCACCGGCGCGCGGGGTGAATCGTCCTGGCGCCGCTCGTCCCGGCCGATCTCGGAAAATAGCGTTGGACTGCCCCGACAGTCCCTCCCCCGAGGACCACGCCATGATCGAAGCCGTCGGCCTGAGCAAGCGCTACGGCCCCAAAACCGCCGTCCACGACCTGAGCTTCACCGTCCGCCCCGGTGCCGTCACCGGATTCCTCGGCCCCAACGGCGCCGGGAAGTCCACCACCATGCGGATGCTGGTCGGCCTGGACACGCCGAGCTCCGGCCACGCCACGCTGAACGGCCGGCGGTACGCCGACCACGCCGCCCCGCTGCACGAGGTCGGCGCGATGCTGGAGGCCCGCGCGGTGCACACCGGCCGCAGCGCCTTCAACCACCTGCTCGCCCTCGCCGCCACCCACGGCATCCCGCGCCGCCGGGTGGAGGAGGTGGTTGACCTGGTCGGTCTGCGCCAGGTCGCCCGCAAGCGGGCCGGCGGCTTCTCGCTGGGCATGGGGCAGCGCCTGGGCATCGCCTCCGCGCTGCTCGGCGACCCGGCCACGCTGATCCTCGACGAGCCGGTCAACGGACTCGACCCCGAGGGCATCCTGTGGATCCGCAACCTGCTCAAGTCCCTTGCCGCCGAAGGCCGTACGGTGCTCGTCTCCTCGCACCTGATGAGCGAGATGGCGCTCACCGCCGAGCACCTGATCGTGATCGGCCGGGGCCGGCTGATCGCCGACACCTCGGTCGAGGAGTTCACCCGCCAGGCGTCCAGCGGCAAGGTGCACGTCCGCACCCCGGACGCGGAGCGCCTGGGCAAGCTGCTGCGCGACCTCCCGGGCGTCGAGGTGGCGGCCGAGCAGGGCACGGAGGTGCTGGAGGTCTCCGGTGCCGACGGCGAGCGGATCGGCCGGCTGGCCGCCGAGCACGGACTGGTCCTGTTCGAGCTGACCCCGCAGCAGGCCTCGCTGGAGGAGGCGTTCATGGAACTGACCAGGGACGCCGTCGAGTACGAGGCCACCGTCACCACCACCGCGCCGGCCCAGGAGGTCGCAGCATGAGCACCGCCACCGTGACCTCGACCAGGGCCGGCGACGGCCGGGTCACCCTGCCCCGGGTGATCAACTCCGAGTGGATCAAGTTCCGTTCGCTGCGCTCCAGTTACATCACCCTCGCGGTGAGCGTGGCGCTCACCGTCGGTTTCGGTGCACTGTTCTGCTGGGCCACCATGAGCCGCTGGGACCACCTCCCGGCCGAGGAGCGGGCCCACTTCACCCCGGTCGAGCACAGCCTGCGCGGCTACTTCATGGCCCAGATGGCGATCGGCGTGCTCGGTGTCCTGGTGGTCACCGGCGAGTACTCCACCGGCATGATCCGCGCCTCGCTGGCCGCCGTGCCCAAGCGGCTGCCGGTGCTGTGGGCCAAGACCGCCGTGTTCGGCGCGATCACCTGGGTGGTCGCCACCGTCTCCTGCCTGATCGCGTTCTTCGTCGGCCAGGCCATCCTGGCCGGCAAGCACCTGGACACCACGCTCTCCGCGCCCGGCGTCACCCGGGTCGTCCTCGGCATGGGCCTCTACCTGACGGCGGTCGGCCTGCTCGCCATCGGGATCGGCACCCTGATCCGCAACACGGCCGGTGGCATCGCCGCCGTCTTCGGCACCCTGCTGGTCCTGCCGCTGCTGGCCGAGGCCCTGCCCAGCTCCTGGCAGGACGACATCGTCCCGTACCTGCCCGGCAACGCCGGCCAGGCCCTCGCCACCCTGCACCAGGGCCCGCACGACCTGGCTCCGTGGACGGGCTTCGGGGTGATGTGCCTCTACGTCCTGGCGTCCCTGGTCGGCGCCGCCGTCGTGCTCAAGCGGCGCGACGCGTGACGGCCCGCGCCGCCGGCTGGGAGAGAATGGCCCGGTGACCGGCCTCGACCAGACCTCCGCAGCCCCCGGGGCGCGCCGCACCGGCGCGCCCCGGGGGCTCGCCGGGTTCGGGGGGCTCGGGGAGCTCGTCGCCCGGCTGCGGGGGCAGCTCGGTCAGCTGCGGGTACGGATCCTCACCGAGCGCTACCCCACCCTGGTCGACTTCGGCTGTGCCCTCGCCCTGCTGCTGGTCACCTCGGCGCCCCAGCACCGCTACCTCTCCGCGCACTCGTGGCTGTGGGCCCTGCAGATCGGCCTGATCCTGCCGCTGACCTTCCGCCGCCGGGTGCCGTTCGCGGTCTTCGGGGTCACCGCGGCCGTCGCCTTCGTGCAGTGGCTCACCGCCTGGGGCATGCCCGCCGACATCGCCGTGCTGTTCGCGCTCTACACCGTCGGCGCCCACTGCAGGCGCCGGCGCACCATGATCGCGTACCTGGTCGCCGAGCTCGGCGTGGTGCTGGCCGTACTGCGCTGGACACCGATCACCGAACACGGCGGCAGCCCGCTCGCCACCTCGGTCAAGGTCTTCGTCATGCTCTCCGGCACCGTCACCGCGGCAGCGGTGCTCGGCCTCAACCTCCGGGCCCGGCGCGCCCAGCTGGCCGCCCTGCGGCAGCGCGCCCACGACCTGGAGCGGCAGCGCGACCAGCAGGCGGCGCTCGCGGTGGCCGAGGAGCGCTCCCGGATCGCCCGGGAGATGCACGACATCGTCACCCACAACCTGTCCGTGATGGTCGCCCTGGCCGACGGCGCGGTCTACGCCAACGCCCACGCGCCCGAGAAGGCCACCGCCGCGATGCGGCAGTCCGCCGAGACCGGCCGCCGCGCCCTCACCGACATGCGGCGCTTCCTCGGTGTGCTGCGCTCCGACGAACCCGACGCGCTGCGGCATCCGCAGCCCGGCATCGCCCAGCTCACCGCGCTGGTCGAGCAGGTCAGGGCGGCCGGGCTGCGCACCGGACTCCACCTGGAGGGCGACCACTCCACCGTCTCGGCCGGCGCCCAGCTCACCGTCTACCGGCTGGTCCAGGAGTCACTGACCAACACCCTCAAGCACACCGCCCCCGGCGCCACCGCCCGGGTCCGGGTGGCCTGCGGCCCGTCCACCGTCATGGTCGAGGTCTGCGACAACGGGTTCCCCGAACCCCACCAGGGCCACACCAGTCCGATCGGCCACACCGGCCAGGGGCTCACCGGTATGCGTTCGCGCGCGGCCTCGTACGGCGGCGAGCTCGTCGCCGGCCCGCTGCCCGGCGGCGGCTGGCGGGTGGCCACCACCCTGGTGCTGGACGACACCGGACTGGACTCCGGCGACGGCGCACCGGACTTCGACGGCCCCGGGCCGGACACCGCCCCCGACGACAGGAGCTGAACACCCGATGACCATCCGAGTCCTGCTGGTCGATGACCAACCCCTGATGCGGGTCGCCTTCTCACTGGTGCTCGGTTCCCAGCCGGACATGGCGGTGGCCGGGGAGGCCGAGGACGGCGCCGAGGCCGTCCGCCTGGTCGCCGAGGGCCATGTGGACGTGGTGCTGATGGACGTCCGGATGCCCGGGATGGACGGCATCGAGGCCACCAGCCGGATCGTCGCGGCCAACCCCGACACCAAGGTCCTCATCCTCACCACCTTCGACCTGGACGAGTACGCCTTCGCCGGGCTGCGTGCCGGTGCCTCCGGCTTCCTGCTCAAGAACGCCCAGCCGGACGAGCTGCTCGCGGCGATCCGCTCCGTCGCAGCCGGGGACGCGGTGGTCGCCCCCCGCATCACCCGCCGCCTGCTCGACACCTTCGCCTCCCAGCTGCCCACCGACGGTGGCAGCCGGGCCCGCGCCGACGAGGCGGTCGAGGCCCTCACCGCCCGGGAGCGCAGCGTCCTGGTCCTGCTCGCCCGGGGCCTGTCCAACGCCGAGATCGCCGCCGAGCTCAACCTCGCCGAGGCCACCGTGAAGACCCACGTCAGCCGGATCCTGCTCAAGCTCGGCCTGCGCGACCGCGTCCAGGCCGTGGTCTTCGCCTACGAGAACCGCCTGGTCCTCCCCGCCTGACCGCCTACGGCTCCCCGGCCGTCTCAGCTGCCGACGGCGGTGGGGGTGTCCTCGGACTCGTCCAGCGGGTGGGCGAGGCCCTGCGCCCGGACGTAGGCGTCGTCGTGCGGCCACGGGCCGTCCGTGTAGGCGATCAGGCTACCGGGCAGGCCGTCCTGCGGGTCCGGTCGGAGTTCGACGCGGTGGTCGTGGCCGCGGAAGTGGGAGCGGGTCACCCGGGCCCGGACGGCCCCGGGGAGGGGGTCGGCCGTGAGGGAGAGCTGGCGGGGGCGCAGCAGGACCAGGCCCCGGCGGGCCGTACCCGCGTCGGCGGTCAGCGGGAGGCTGCCGAAGGCGGTGTCGGCCTTGGCCCCGTCCAGCCGGGCGGGGACCAGGTTGGCCTCGCCGAGGAAGCCGGCGACGGCGGCGTCGGCGGGTGCGTGGTACAGCTCGTGCGGGGCGGCCTGCTGGGCGATCCGGCCCGTGCGCATCACGGCGATGGTGTCGGCGAAGGAGAGCGCCTCCTCCTGGTCGTGGGTGACCAGGATCGCGGTGGCACCGGCCCTGCGCAGGGTGGCCGCGACCTCGGTCCGCAGCTCGGTGCGCAGCGCGGCGTCCAGTGCCGCGAACGGCTCGTCCAGCAGCAGGAGTTCCGGTTCGGTGGCGAGCGCGCGGGCGAGCGCCACGCGCTGCTGCTGACCGCCGGAGAGCTGGTGCGGGTGGCGGTCGCCGAGGCCGTCGAGGCCGACCAGGGCCAGGAGTTCGGCGGCCTTCTCGCGGCGCCTGCCGCGCGGCAGGCCGAAGCCGATGTTGCCCGCGACGGTGAGGTGCGGGAAGAGCGCGCCGTCCTGCGGCACGTACCCGATCCGCCGCCGTTCGGCCGGCAGTCGTGACCGGCCGTCGTCCAGGGTCCGTTCCCCGAGGGACACCCGGCCGGCCGCGGCCGGGTGGAACCCGGCGATCACCCGCAGCAGGGTGCTCTTCCCGCAGCCGGACGGCCCCAGGACGCAGGCCAGCGCCCCGTCCTCGACCACCAGGTCGACCCCGGAGAGGATCTCGGCCCGGCCGTGCCCGGCGCGCAGTCCACTGACCATGAGTCCACTCAACGCGAATCCTCCGTACGGGAGTTGGTGCCGAGCGTGCGGCGGGTGAGCAGCAGCACGGGCGGCACGGACATCGCCGTCATCAGTGCCGCGTAGGGTGCGGCCGCGCCGTACGCGAGGCCGCTGGTGTAGACCCAGAACTGGGTCGCCAGGGTCTGGGTGCCGGTCGGGCGGAGCAGCAGGGTGGCGGTGAGCTCGGTGCCCGCGGTGAGCGCGACCATCGCGGCGGCCGCACCGAGGCCGGGCAGCACGAGCGGCAGGGTGACCCGCAGCAGCACGCCGAGCGGTGGCGTACCCAGCGAGCGGGCCACCTCCTCGACGCCGGGCGGCACCTGGGCGAGTGCGGCCCGTACGGCGGTGAGCGCGAGCGGGAAGAACAGGATCACGTACCCGGCGACCAGCAGCGGCGGCTGCTGGTACACCGGCTCGGCGTAGCGGATCGCGAAGTGCACCACCGAGAGCGCGACGGCGATCCCGGGCAGCGCGCGGGTGAGGTAGGCGGCGCGCTCGGCGGCCCTGGCCAGACGGGTGCCGCGCCGCCAGCCGTACAGCGCCACGGGGACGGCGGCCGCGGTGGCCACCAGCGCGGCGGTGGCGGCGTAGCCGAGGGTGGTGAGCGCGGCGGAGAGCACGGACGCGGACGGCAGGGTGGTGGAGCTGCCGACCACCAGCCAGTAGCCGAGGGCGTACAGCGGTACGCCGACCGCGGTGCCGACCAGGGCGGCCAGCGCCGCGAGGGCCGGCAGCTTCCAGCGCCCGAGCGGGGCCGCGGCCGCCCGGCGACCCACAGCGCCCCTGCGGGCGACCCGTCCCCGACGGCCGCATCCGGCCTCCAGCAGGACCAGCAGCAGGGCGAGCGCCACCAGGACCAGGGTGAGCTGGGCGGCCGAGGCGGCGTCGAAGCCCAGCTTGTACTGGGTGAAGATGGCGGTGGCGAAGGTGGTGAAGCGCAGCATCGCGAAGGCGCCGTACTCACCGAGCAGGTAGAGCGAGACCAGCAGCGCGCCGCCGGCCAGCGCGGGCCGGGTCAGCGGCAGGGTGACCCGCCACAGGGTGGCGAGCGGGCCTCGGCCGAGGCTGCGGGAGACCTCCTCCGCGGCGGTGTCGGCGCGCCGCAGGGTGGCGGCGACCGGCAGGAAGACCAGCGGGTAGAGGGAGCAGGTCATCACCAGGACCGCGCCCCAGTAGCCGCGTACCGAGGAGAACAGCGAGACCCAGGAGTAGCCGCGGACGAACTCCGGTACGGCGAGCGGGAGTACGAGGGCGACGGTCCACCAGCGGCGGCCTGGCAGGTCGGTGCGCTCGACCAGGTAGGCGGCACCGAAGCCGAGCACGGCGGTGGCCGCGGTCACGGCGGCGGCGAGGGTGGCGGTGTTCCAGAGCAGGGTGGCGATCAGCGGGCGGCCGAGCAGCCGCTGCGCCTGGTCCCAGCCCGCCTGCCCGGCCTGGACCACGACGAAGGCCAGCGGCGAGGCGACCACGGCGACGATCGCGAAGGCGAGCGGTGCGAGCAGGCCGGCGGCCCGCCACCGCGGCAGCGGTGACGGGCTGTCGGCGCTCCGTGCGGAGTGCGGGGTGCTCACGCGAGGAGACCGGTGTCCTGGAGCAGCTGGAGGGCCTCCTTGCCGTCGCCGAGGTCGGCGGCGGAGGCGACCTGGCCGACGGTGTCCAGCGCGGGCAGTTCGGCCTTCCCCTTGACGCCTGCGACCAGCGGGTACTCGTAGCTCTCCGAGGTGGCGATCAGCGTCTGCGCGGGGGCGCTGTCGAGGTAGGCGAGGAAGGCCTGGGCGGCCTGCTGGTGCTTGCCGCCCTTGAGCACGCCGGCACCGGAGACGTCGACCAGGGCGCCCGGGTCGGTCTTGGTGAAGTAGTGCAGCTTGGCGTGGGTCTGGGCGGCGGTCTTCTCGTCGCGCAGGCGGTAGAAGTAGTAGTGGTCGATCACGCCGCCCTCGACCTCACCGCTGTTGATCGCGGCCGACAGGCTCTCGTTGCTGTCGTAGCTCTTGGCGTTGGCCTTGAGACCGAGCAGCCACTGCTTGGTGGCGTCCGCGCCGTCGGTCTTGATCATCCGGGTGACGATCGGCGCGAAGTCGGTCTCACTGGGTGCGATGCCCAGGCGGCCCTTCCACTCGGGCTTGGCCAGGTCGCGGACCGAGGCCGGCGGCGCGGTGTCGGCGGGCTTGCCCTCGGCGGCCAGGAAGGCGGCGGTGCGGGCGGACACGCCGACCCAGTCGCCCTTGGGTGAACTGTCCCCGGCGGGAACGGACTTGAGGGTGTCCGACTGGACGGCGGCGAGCAGGCCCTGCTCTTCCAGGACGGTGAGCGCGGGCGGGTTCTCGGCGTAGAAGACGTCGGCCGGGGAGGCCTTGCCCTCCTGGAGGATCTGGTTGGCGAGTTCGGCCTCGTCACCGGAGCGCAGGTCGACCTTGACGCCGGTGCGCTTCTCGAAGTCGGCGGCCAGCGCCTTGACGGTCTGCTCGTGCTGGCCGCTGTAGACGGTGATGGTCTGTCCGGCGAGCGCCTGGGCTCCGGTGGCGGCCTGCGAGGGGCCGTCCGACGAGCTGCCGCCCGAGCTGGAGCAGGCGGCCAGCGCGAGCACGCACGCGGCCGCCAGCGACAGCGCCGCGGCCGGCCGGACAGCACCGATCCTGGTTCCGAACATGGTGAGGGTCCTCCGCGATGAGCGGGGCCGGCCTGACGGCGGCACCCCGAGTGGCTGGGCCAGTCGGATGCGGGGGCACCCCCGCACGCCCCGGGCGGGAAGCGCCGGGACCGGCCTGGCGAGACAGCAACCTAGGACAGGAAAGGCTTGCCTAACAAGTTTCGAGCCGTCAGATCTCGGCCCGGCCTCGGCGCAGACACGCTTCGATCCCCGAAGCGTCAACCCCCGGCAAAACCAGCGGGGACATCGCAGCTCAGAGGGCATACGCACCGTCTGGGGAACGGCCACCCCAGCCGCCTGGGCACCCTCGCGCGGCCGCCTTCACCATCCCCGCACACGCCAATTCGCTGGATTGCGCTCGGAGATGCCGCAATGATCCCGGTATGTCACAGATGACGCGAAGCTTTGACGAACTGGTGACCGAGGCCGAAGCCGCCCCGGTGGAAGGCTGGGACTTCTCCTGGCTGGAGGGCCGGGCGACCGAGCAGCGGCCCTCCTGGGGCTACCAGCGACTGCTGGGCGAGCACCTGGCCCTCGCCTCGGCCGCGCTGGACATCCAGACCGGTGGCGGGGAGGTCCTGGCGGGCGCGGGGAACTTCCCCCGGCTGATGGTGGCGACCGAGGGCTGGCCGCCCAACGTCGCCAAGGCGACCAGGCTGCTGCACCCGCGCGGGGTCGTGGTGGTCGCCGACCGGGACGAGCCGCCGCTGCCGTTCGCCGACGAGGCGTTCGACCTGGTGACCTCCCGGCACCCCGTGACCGCCCACTGGACGGAGATCGCCCGCGTCCTGCGGCCCGGCGGGACGTACCTCGCCCAGCACGTCGGCCACTCCAGCGTCTTCGAGCTGGTGGAGTACTTCCTCGGACCGCAGTCCGAGGAAGTACGGCGCGGGCGCCACCACGGGGAGGCCCGCGCGGCCGCCGAGGCCGCCGGCCTCGAGGTCCTGGACCTGCGGTTCGAGTCCCTGCGGACGGAGTTCTTCGACATCGGCGCCGTGGTCTACTTCCTGCGGAAGGTGATCTGGATGGTGCCGGGCTTCACCGTCGCCGAGTACCGGGACCGCCTCGCGGAACTGCACGAGCTGATCCAGCGCGAGGGGCCGTTCGTCGCCCACGCCACCCGGTTCCTGATCGAGGCCCGCAAGCCCGGACGGACGGACGCCTGAGCCGGCGTGCGGCCCGGGGCACAGCGCCCCGGGCCGCACCGGTCCCGCGTCAGGCCAGTGCCACCAGGTCCAGGTACTCCTCGCTCCAAAGGTCCTCGGTGCCGTCCGGCAGCAGCAGCACCCGGTCCGGGCGCAGCGCCTCGATCGCCCCCGCATCGTGCGTCACCATGACGATCGCGCCGGGGTACGAGCCGACCGCCGCCAGGACCTCGCCGCGCGAGGCCGGATCCAGGTTGTTGGTGGGCTCGTCCAGCAGCAGCACGTTGGCGCCGGAGTGGACCAGGCCTGCCAGGGCGAGCCTGGTCTTCTCGCCACCGGAGAGCACCCGGGCCGGCTTGTCCGCGTCGTCACCGGTGAACAGGAAGGCTCCGAGCACCTGGCGCACCTCGCCGTGGTCGAGGTGCGGCGCGGCGGCGGACAGGTTCTCGCCCACCGTGCGGTCGGGGGCGAGGGTGTCGTGCTCCTGGGCGAAGTAGCCGAGCCGCAGGCCGTGGCCGCGCACCACCCGGCCCGAGTCCGGTGTCTCGTGCCCGGCCAGGGTGCGCAGCAGGGTGGTCTTGCCCGCGCCGTTGAGCCCGAGCACCACCAGCCGGCTGCCCCGGTCGACGGCGAGGTCGACGCCGGTGAGCACCCGGTGGTCGCCGTACGCCTTGGCGAGGCTGATCGCACCGAGCGGCATCCGCCCGCACGGAGCGGGTTCGGGCAGCCGGATCCGGGCCGTCCGCTCGGCGCGCCGGACGGGTTCCAGCTCGGCGAGCATCCGGTCGGCCCGGCGCACCATGTTCCTGGCGGCGACGGCGGTCGCCACGTGCGAACGCATCCGGTCGGCCTGGGTGCGCAGCGCGGCCGCCTTGCGTTCGGCGTTGGCGCGCTCGCGGGCGCGGCGCCGCTCGTCGGCCTCGCGCTGGGCGAGGTAGGCGTGCCAGCCGGTGTTGTGCACGTCGATGGTGCGGCGGGCGGGGTCGAGGTGGAAGACCCGGTTGACGGTGTCGGCGAGCAGACCGGTGTCGTGGCTGATCACCACCAGGCCGCCGCGGTGGCCGGCCAGGAAGCCGCGCAGCCAGGCGAGGGAGTCGGCGTCCAGGTGGTTGGTCGGCTCGTCCAGCAGCAGCGTGCCGTGGTCGGCGAACAGGATCCGGGCCAGTTCGACCCGGCGCCGCTGCCCGCCGGAGAGCGCTCCCAGCGGCTGGTCCATCAGCCGGGCCGGCAGCCCGACCCCGGCGGCGACCTGGGCCGCCTCGGCTTCGGCGGCGTACCCGCCGCGGGCCTGGAACTCGGCCTCGGCGCGGGTGTAGCGGCGCATCGCGCTCTCCTGCGCGGCCGCTCCAACTGCCTCGGCCATCGCCTCCTCGGCGGCCCGCAGGGCTCCGACCGCCCGGTCCAGGCCGCGGGCGGAGAGGATCCGGTCGCAGACGGTGGTGACCGGGTCGGCCACGCGGGAGTCCTGCGGCAGGTGGCCGAGCGAGCCGGTGACGGTGACGGACCCGGCGGCGGGCCGCTCCTGGCCGGCCAGGGTCCTCATCAGGCTGGTCTTGCCCGCGCCGTTGCGGCCGACCAAGCCGATGCGGTCGCCGGGGGCGATGTGGAAGGAGATGTCGGACAGCAGCAGACGGGCGCCGACGCGCACGTCGACACCGCGGACGGTGATCATGGGATTACGCTCCGAACAAGCAGAAGGACACACGGGTGGCGTGGAAGCGGGTCCTTGAGCTAGGAAATTCGGGGCGTGGACATGCGGCCCAGGCTAACCGGGCCGCGCGGCGGACGCATCCGCATTTCGCGGAGCGTCCGCCGCGTTCACCGGGCGCCGGGCGCGCCCGCCGTCAGGCATTCGACGGGACGCGGCACGGCCGGTTGTGCGCCGCGACCGGCGGGGACCGGAAGGTCCACACTCCTGCAGCCGGCGCGCCTCCGCTCAACTCACCCAGGTGGCGGCCGAGTTCGCTGTCGGCTTCGGGGACGTGCAACTCCCGTTCACCCCGCGTCCCCGGCCGCGGGCACCGCCGCCGCCACGGCCGACGGCCGGGTGACCGCGGAGACCGCCAGCAGCACGACGGTGTTCACCAGCAGCGCGATCACCCCGATGTTGACGTCCTTCACCGCCTGCGGCAGGAAGGGCAGCAGGCCGCCGACGGTGGTGTGGGCCAGCGTGGTGGCGGCGACCGTGGTCACGCCCGCGACGATCCCGGCCGCGGCGCCCTGCTTGGTGACCGACCGCCGGGCGGCCAGCGCGAACAGCAGTGCCGGGAACAGCTGGGTGACCAGCGCGTACCCCATGAGCAGCAGGTTCACGATGGTGCTGCCGCCGTTGAAGGTGAACACCAGGGCCAGGGCCGCGAGCAGCGGGACCAGCAGCTTGGCGAGCCGGCCTGCGGTCCGCTCGTCGGTACCCGGCCGCAGCGGCAGGAGGACGTTCCTGGCCAGGCAGGTGGCCGAGGTCATCAGCAGCAGTGAGCCGGGCACCAGCGCGGTCAGCAGCCCGGCGCCGCCGACGACCCCCACGAACCACGGGTCGAAGGATTTGACCGTGACCTTCAGCAGCGAGAGGTCCCCGTCGGCGCCCTTGAGGCCGGGCACCGCGATCACGGCGGCGAACCCGGCGAAGAACACGAACAGCAGGATCAGCTGGTACAGCGGCAGGACGACCGCGTTGCGCCGGAACACGCTCGGGTCCCTGGCGCTGAAGGTGGCGCTGAAGGTGTGCGGCCACATGTAGAAGCCGAGCGCCGAGAGCAGCACCGTGGAGACGAACCACCACGGACTCAGCCCCTGGTGCGGCAGGGTCAAGAAGCCCGGCCTGGCGGCATCGATGGCGTGGAACATCCGCCCGATCCCGCCGGAGTAGTGCAGCGGCAGGTAGATCCCGAGGAACACCACGACCCCGAGGATCAGCACGTCCTTGACCACCGCGGTCCAGGCCGCGCCGTGGATCCCGGAGATGGTGACGTACCCGGTGAGCGCGACCGTGCCGATCACCACCGCGGTGTGCGGCGAGATGTGCCCGTACGAGGCGGTGGAGACGATGATGCCCAGCCCGGTGAGCTGCAGCACCAGGTACGGGACCATCGCCACCACGCCCACCAGCGCGACCAGCGCTCCGAGCGCCGGGCTGTCGAACTTCCGCGCGAAGAAGTCGGACTGGGACAGCAGCCGGTGCTCCTTGGCGAACCGCCAGACCACCGGCAGCAGCCAGTACGAGATCGCATACGCGAGCGAGGCGTAGGCGAGGACGTAGAAGGCCGGTCCGCCCTTCCCGTACGCCCAGCCCGAGGCCCCGAGCAAGGTGAAGGTGGTGTAGATCTCCCCGGCCAGCAGCAGGAAGACGAAGACCGAACCGAAGCCCCGGCCGCCGACCGACCACTGCTCCAGGTCCATGTCCTTGCCCCGCCGTGCCCGCAGCCCCAGGCCGACGGCGAGCAGCAGGAAGGCCGCGATGACGGCGAGTGCGGTCACGGGCCGGCCTCCTCGGCCTCGGCCGGCTCCCGGTTGCTCGGATCCAGCCGGTAGACCACCCCCGTCACCACGGATCCCAGCACCAGCCAGAGGACCATCCAGAACAGCAGGAAGGGCATCCCGAGCACGTAGGGCGTCACCCGGTTGGCGAAGAAGACGCCGCCGAGGATCCCGGCGAACGGCACGGCACTGAGCAGCGGGAGCAGCGCCCCGCGGGCTCCGGTGGATCTGGTCCTGCGCGCAGAGTGCATCCGGTCATCCCCTGGAGGTCGGCCGCCCGGTCGGTCGCCCGGCCGGTCGGCTGGTCGGTCGGCTGGAGCCGGTGGCGGCCGGTCGTCCTCGGGCCGGCACCAACCGCGAACCTCCAGGACCTACCACCGGCGCGGCCGCTCCATGCGGACTCCACCGATACTCCGTCATGACCATGCCGCTTCGGAGCGCGGATCTCCGGGGGCGGTCCGGCTCAGTCCAGCCGGCGGGCCAGGGTGAGCCCGTCCGCAACCGTGAGCAGCACCGCCTCGACCCTCTTGTCGGTGCGGACCACCTCGTTGAAGTCCCGGATCGCCCCCGCGCTGCCGGTGGCGTCCGGGTCGACGACCTGCCCCTGGAAGAGGGTGTTGTCCAGGACGATCAGCCCGCCGGGCCGCGTCCGGCGGACCAGTTCCTCCCAGTACAGCGGGTAGTTGGCCTTGTCGGCGTCGATGAAGGACAGGTCGATCCAGCGCTCCTCGGGCAGCGCGCGCAGCGTCTGGATCGCGGGCGCGATCCGCAGCTCGATCCGGTCGGCGACACCCGCCTTGGCCCACACCCGCCGGCCGACCCCGGTCCACTCCTCGGAGATGTCGCAGGTGATCAACTTGCCGTCCTCGGGCAGCGCCTGGGCCATCGACAGCGTGGACAGCCCGGTGAAGGTGCCGACCTCGACGATCCTGCGGGCCCCGATCAGCCTGACCAGGAACGCCAGCAGCGGCCCCTGCTCCTGGGCGGTCTGCAGGCCGGCGCTGCCGGCGTACGTGCTGTGGGTGATCTCGACCAGCTCCTGCTGCGCCGCATCGAGCGGTGGGTTCTGGCTCAGCACGTAGGCGTAGAGCTCGGGCGTCAGCGTGGGGTTCTTGGTCTCGGTCACCGGCGTCTCCGATCAGGGGGCGTGCGCTCGGGCCACAGCATTCCATCGAGCCGCTCGTGCATCACGTTCCAACTCGGACACGTGATGATGAATCAGATGAATTCAGATATCCCGTCCGCCGTTGCGCCGCAGCCGTAGCGCGCGCCCCTTCGCCCCCGTGCGCCCCGTGGCGCGCCCGCGGTTGTGTGGAAGGCTGCCTGGGCAGTTGTCTCATTCCGATCGCACTCCCCCGTACCTGTTCCCGGCCGGGTCCCCGGCCGAGTTGAGGAGTCGTCATGGCAGACGCGCACGCCGCCCAAGGGCACACGGATCCCTCGCTGTACCGGACCCCCGCGGAGGCGGTGGCCGCACCACCGGAGAAGCTCGCGTACGTCGCCGGGTTCGACCGGTCCGCGAGCCGTCCGGACGCCCTGATCACCGTCGACACCGATCCCGACTCACCCGGCTACGGCCGGGTGCTCAACTTCGCCGAACTTCCGGAGACCGGCGACGAGTTGCACCACTTCGGCTGGAACGCCTGCTCCAGCGCGCTGGCCCACGCCTGCCACACCAACCCCGAGCGGCGGTTCCTGCTGCTGCCCGGGCTGCGGTCCTCCCGGCTGCACGTCATGGACACCCGTCCCGACCCGGTGCGGCCGAAGCTGGTGAAGACCGTGAGCGCCAAGGAGCTCGCCGCCAAGGCCGGGTACTCGCGCCCGCACACACTGCACTGCGGTCCGGACGGCGTCTTCCTCTCCTGCCTGGGCGGTGCGGACGGCGCGGACGGCCCCGGCGGCGTGGCACTGCTGGACCACACCAGTTTCGAGGTGCTGCGCGCCTGGGAGACCGACCGTGGCCCCCAGCACCTCGCCTACGACGTCTGGTGGCACCTGGCCGGCAACGTCGGGATCACCAGCGAGTGGGGCACCCCGTCGATGGTGGAGGAGGGAGTGGTGCCCGAACTGCTGCTGGGCCGCCGCTACGGCCACGCCCTGCACTTCTGGGAGCTCGACTCCGGCCGGCACCTGCAGCGGATCGACCTCGGCGACGAGCACCAGATGGTGCTGGAACTCCGTCCGGCGCACGACCCGGAGCAGCAGTGGGGCTTCGTCGGGGTGGTGACCAACGTCGAGGACCTGTCCGCCTCGGTCTGGCTCTGGTACCGCGACGGCGCCGCCTTCGCCGCCCGCAAGGTGATCGAAATCCCTGCCGAGCCGGCCAGGACCGAGGACCTGCCGCCGGCCCTGCAGCCCTTCGGCGCGGTACCGCCGCTGGTCACCGACATCAACCTGTCGGTGGACGACCGCTGGCTGTACGTCTCGGCCTGGGGCACCGGCGAGCTCTTCCAGTACGACGTGACCGACCCGTTCCACCCCAGGAAGACCGGCTCGGTCCGGCTCGGCGGCATCACCGGCCGGGCCCCGCACCCCACCGCGCCCGACGTCCCGCTGACCGGCGGCCCGCAGATGGTCGAGCTGAGCCGGGACGGGAAGCGGGTCTACCTGACCAACTCCCTCTACGGCTCCTGGGACGACCAGTTCTACCCCGGCGGCATCGACCCGTGGATGATCAAGCTCGACGCGGACACCGTCGACGGCGGGCTCACCGTGGATCCGCGCTTCTTCCCGCACGGCGCGGACTTCCGGGGCCTGCGGGTGCACCAGACCCACCTGAGCGGCGGTGACGCCTCCTCGGACTCGTACTGCTTCCGCTGACCGCTACCCGCCCGGGACACCGCCGGCCGTCGCCACCAGCGCGGTGACCGCCGGATGCCAGGGTCGGTCCGCCGGCCCGGTGAGGACGAGCCGGCGGGTCACCCGCGGGAGCAGCGGGACCAGCACACAGCCCGCCGGGATCATGGCGTTAGCCAGCGCGGGCATCACCGAGACCCCGATGCCCGCGTGCACCATGCTGATCAGGGTGCCCACGTCGCGGATCCGGTGGGTGGGGGTGAAGCGGGCGCCGATCCGGCGGTAGATCTCCCGGATGTGGCGCTCGCAGCCGCCCTCGGAGAGCAGGAAGGCGTCGTCCTCCAGGTCCCGGATGTCGACCACCGGCTGCCCGGCCAGCGGATGGTCCCGGCGCAGCAGCGCGTGCATGGAGTCCTGGGCGAGCTGCAGCGACCCGGCGGGGGCGGGGTCCGGGTCGATCAGGACGGCGGCGTCGACCGTACCGGTCGCCAGCCACGCGGCGAGTTCGTCGTCCTCACCCTCGAAGATCCGGACCTTGACCCGCGGATGAGTCGCGCGCCACTCTCCCAGCAGCCCGGGCAGCAGCCCCTGGCAGACGGTGGCGGGCGCGGCCAACCGCACGGTGCCGGCGGGGCCGCCCCGGTGCCGGGCCGCGATGACCGCGATGGCGTCGGCGGAGGCGGTGGCGGCGCGGGCGTGCGGCAGCAGCTGTTCGCCCAGCGGGGTGGGCCTGACCCGGCCGGTGCGGTGCACCACGGGTGCGCCCACGGCGCGTTCCAGGGCCGCGACGGCGTGCGAGACCGCGGACTGGCTGATGCCCAACTCCCCTGCCGCGGCACCGAATCCGCCGCTCTCCGCGACGGCGACCAGCGCCCTCAGCTGCGCCAGGTTCACTCCGCCCGACATGAGCAACCCTCATCCCTGCCGTGCTGCCACTTGTTGGACTCATGATCACCCGCTTCGGCACGGTGTGTCCACGGGCCCGCTCGGGCCCGGTGGGTCGGACCGGCCGGTGCCCTCGGCGGCCCGTGTCCCCGGGTGCGCGGGGACGACCGGTGCTGGAACGGAAGGCGGTGACGGGGTGCGGCAGTGGTGGCCGGGTTTCGTGGCGCTGTCGGCGATCTGGGGTGCGAGCTTCGCACTGATCAAGGTGGCGGTGGACGCCGGTATGCCACCGGTCTGGGTTGCACTGTGGCGCTGCGTACTGGGCGCCGCCGCGCTGTGGACGATCCTCGCCGTCCGGCGCGAGGCGGTGCCGCGCGAGGCCCGTGCCTGGGCGCACTCGGCGGTGGTGGCGGTGCTGCTGAACGCGGCGCCGTTCGTCATGTTCTCCTTCGGCGAGACCCGGATCAGCTCGGTGCTGGCCGGGGTGTGGAACGCCACCACTCCCCTGTTCACCCTGCTCTTCGCGTTGCTGACCGCGAGCGGCGAACGACTGGGAGCGCGCCGGGCCACCGGGCTCGCCCTCGGCTTCGCCGGGATCATGGCGGTGCTCGGGGTGTGGCGGGGCACCGGCTCGGGACAGCCCGCCGGCAACCTGGCCTGTCTGCTCGCCACGGCCTGCTACGGCGCCGGCTTCGCCTACACCCGCCGCTTCCTCTCCGGCCTCCCGCACAGCACGACCAGCCTGGCCACCCTCCAGATCAGCTGCGCCACGGCCGAGTTGGCCCTCATCGCCCCGGCGGCGGCCGGCGCACCGCACTGGCCCGGAGCCGCCGCCGCGCTGGCCCTGCTCGCGCTCGGCGCCCTGGGCACCGGCGTCGCCTACATCCTCAACCTGAACCTGGTCCGCACCGCCGGCGCCACCGTCGCGGCCACCGTCACCTATGTCACCCCGCTCTGGTCCACCGCGCTGGGCGCGCTGCTGCTCGCCGAACCCGTGCACTGGAACACCGCCCTCGGCGGCCTCCTGGTGATCGTCGCGGTCGTCCTCACCCGTACCTCGCCCCGCCCCTTCCGGGCCTGAGCCGCCCGGTGGGCGGCGTGTAAGGTGCATGGGACGGGGTGGGTCCATGTGTTCATCTGTCGTTCACCTCGGCCCGAGGACCTGGTGGTCCCGGGAACAGATGTCCAGGTCACAGCAGGGGGCGCCAGTCCTCCACCGGGTTCGAGGAAGCTTTCCGTGACAGTGCGCCGCCCCATCCGAGTGTCCCGCCGTGCCGTGCTCGCGGGAATCGCGGCGCTGGCGGTGGCGGGCTGTACGGCCAAGCCGACCGCCCCGCCGGTGCCCCGGCCGCGCGCCTCGCTGGCACCCGAGAAGGACGGGACCAGTGGCAGCACGATCGTGCAGGTCGTCGCCCACCCGGACGACGACCTGTACTTCATGAACCCGGACCTGGAACAGTCCATCGACGCCAACGACCGGCTGGTCAGCGTCTACCTGAACTGCGGCGAGAGCGGCGGGGTGAACAAGGTCCCCGGCGCGAAGAATCCCCCCAAGCCGGACGAGGCGGCGTACGCGGGCGCCCGGCGCCAGGGGCTGCGGCAGGCGTACGGGCTGATGGCCACCGGGAACCACCTGGCCCCCTGGGACGTGTCCACCGAGACCCTGCCGGACGGCACCGTGGTCGAGGTGGACACCCTGGGCGGGCACCAGGGCGTCCAGCTGGTCTTCCTCGGGGTGAGCCAGCACTTCAAGACGGCGAGCGGAGACAGCGTCAGCCTGCCGGACCTGTGGGCGAACCCCGCCGCGGTCAGCCAGACCCTGGTCAGCACCGGCTCCCCGGTGAAGAGCGCCCACCAGGTCACCCACGACAGCCTGGTCGCCGCCCTGGCGCACCTGCTCGACCGGTACCAGCCGACCCTGGTGCGGACCCTGGACCCGGACCCGGACATGCAGGTCCACGACGACCAGCACAAGCAGCACCACGACCAGGACGGCTACTCCGACCACCCGGACCACACCGCGGCCGCGCTGTTCACCTACGCCGCCCTGGACCGCCACCGCGCGGCCGGCGGCCGCCACTACACCGTCACCGCCTACCGCGGCTACTACAACGAGCGCTGGCCGCAGAACCTCCCCGCGCAGCTGGCCCGCCGCAAGGCCGACGTCCTCAACGCCTACGGCGGCTCCCCGGACAACGGCTGCACCTTCACGGCCGGCTGCGGCGACTACGACGTGGGCCAGGACCGCTCCTACGGCACCGGCTGGCTGCAGCGCACCAGCGTGCGCTACCCGGCCACCGCGCCGTGGCTCCGGCTGGACGCCGACCACCGGCTGACCGCCTTCGGCCTGCTCGACGGGCAGGCCGCCATGTGGCAGGAGAGCGCTCCCGGCAGCGGCAAGTGGGGCGAACCCCAACTGCTCGACGGCGACGGCCTGCTGCCGGGCATCACCGCCTCGCTGGCCGAGGACGGCCGCTGGCAGCTGTTCGCCGAACGGATGGCCTCGCTGGGACCGGCGACCGCCGACAACCGGCGCGAGATCGTCACGGCGGTGCAGAGTGCCAAGGGCGGACCGTTCGGCGCCTGGACCTCGGTCGGCAACCCCGAGTCCGACCCCGACCACGGCCGCCGGGTGGGCGGCCCGGTCCTCGCCCGCAACGCGGACGGCACCACCCAGCTGTTCGTCCGCAACTGGGCCAAGGGCGTCTCCACCCGGCAGCAGCGCGCCGACGGCAGCTGGAGCGACTGGACGGACCTGGGCGGCGCGGACGTCCAGGAGGGCCTGGCCGCCGTCACCGACGGCTCGGGCCGGATCCACGTCTTCGGCGCCGGCCACGACACCGTCCACCACTGGGCCCAGCAACAGCCGAACGGGCCGTTCACCGTGGTGGCGACCGACCTGCCGGCACCCGCCGACCCGCCGAGCGCGGTCGTCCGCCCCGACGGCACGGTGCTGCTCGCCTACCGCGAGGCCAAGACCGCCCGCCCCCTAGCCCACCGCCTGGAGGCCGGCGGCACCTGGAAGGACGAGCCCCTCGACCTCACCCCCCGCGGCTTCGGCCCGCTCACCCTGCTCGCCCTGCGCGACGGCATCCTGCTGGCGGCCCGCAACAACGACGGCGGCACCAGCCTGGCCACCTTCGGCTCCGGCAAACCGGCACGTTGGAGCAGCGTCGCCGGCCCCGTCGTCGGCACGGCGGCCCTCGCCCTCGACGTCGACAACCGCCCGGTGCTCGCACGACTCGGGCCGGACGCGGCGCTGCACTGCGCGCCGGTGCCGTAGGCATACCCTGCAGGAGCGCAACGGCTTCGGCTTATGAATAGACCCCAGGGCCTGTCAGTCCGACGTTTCGTCGGACTGACAGGCCCTGGTGGGATGCGGCGGCAAAGGCCCATGGGCGAGCCGGGAACTCGGCCCGCGGTGTAATGTTCGTTGGTGCTGATCGCTGCAGGAGCCGATATGGCCCGTCAGGTGAGACGAGGGGCCCTCTCGAAAATCAGCATCAAGCGCAGGGGATGTCTAGGTTACCCCCGGCCCGCTTGTCGAAGTATGTCACCCTCCAGTTCCGCCCGAGTTCTCTCACGAACTGCCCGGCAATCCTGTAGCCGGGCGATCTGTTCAGTCATCGCCCGGGCCGTCAGATAGCCGGACGCCAGGAACCCCAGACCGCCCGCACCGTTCACCGAAGCCACCAGCGCGGGCGCGGACGCCCCGCCAGCCATCGGCGCGGCCACCACCGGAACCGCAAGCCGCCTCAGCACATCCGCCACCGCCATGCCTCCCTCGCCCGATTTCGGTCCACCTCACCCTACGTCCAAGCCGACTAACGATCCGTCAGACTCCGGCATTCGGCCTGCTCGGTGAATTGGTCGAGCAGCGGGGCGAATTCCCTCACCGCCGACGAGGCTCGCACCTTCCCCACCTCCACCAACGGGCACCGAGTGCAGGCCCTGTTCGAGCTCGCGCTCCGCACCGGACTACGCAAGGGCGAACTCCTCGGCCTGCACTGGGAAGACCTCGACCTCGACGCCGGCACGGCCAGCAGCCGCCGTACCCTCCAACGCACCCGCACCAGCGGCCTCACCACCCTGCCGACCAAGACGATCAACTCGGAACGCCGCATCGCCCTCCCAGCCGCCTGCGTCGCCTCGCTCCGCGAGCACCGTGACCGGCAGGCCCGCGAGAAGCAGCAGGCCGGCGCAGACTGGTTGGACAACAGCCTCGTCTTTACCCGCCCGAACGGCCACCCCATCGAACCCGCCACCCTCACACGGCACTTCAACGCACTGCTCCGCCGCTCCCACCTCCGGGCGATCCGATTCCACGACCTGAGGCATTCGACCGCGGCCCTCCTCCTGGAACACGGCGTCGAGCTCGTCGTCATCAAGGAGCCCCTCGGCCATGCCCACATCGGCGTCACCGCGACGGTGTACGCCCGTGTCCGGCTCCGCCGTCAACTACTGCCGTCAGACACCCAAGGAGCCCCGCCGGAAATCCGGCGGGGCTCCTCTCAGGATGGCGCCGCCCGTTAGCGGACTGCCATAACTACAGGTTTGCCAGACCTTCGCGCCAGCGCTTTGCCCTCTCGGGCTGCCTTATACGCGCGGAAGGTGCAGTTCAATGAGATGAAGCAGATTCCAGGCCAAACCAAAGCACAACCTCATCAGGCTCGCCCCTCTCGAAGGGAAGCTTACCTAGGGCAACGAAATCACTAACCTGGGGCCAAATCACGGAAATCATCCCTGAGCTACATTGATGGAGCCCTCTTTCATCGGGCCGTTGACCTTCATAGTGCACCCCAGCTGCAAGAAACTCCCTAGCTAGATTCACCTGCCTCGAGGAATCCCCGATAGACAATCGCCACCAACGTTGCGTATGCGCGAACCTCTCGCGCAACCACCAGATCACTGCCCGAATATTCCGTACACAAAGCGTCGGCTCGAGCAATGACATCGTCGAGTTCCGCTAGGACGTCCGCACCCGACGGCCTAAACACACCGGTCCTCATGAAGGCGTTGACCACCGAGGCGTGCTCATCAGCCTCACCAAGATCGGCGCGAATCACTCTCAACTCCCGCGTTGATCCAATTGGCGGATACGGAACGCGGCGCCAGAGGGTATAAGCATCCGCAAGGCTCAATTCCATAAACCCTCGCAACCTTCAGCCACCGCTTCATGGGTGGTACGTAACGACTTTGCCATCCAGCGACGTGATCAGCAGCTCGCCTGTATTTGGATTTACATACTTGAATCCCTTCAGGCCGTCGTCAGCAAATCCGATATCCGTGAGACTCTTATTCCAGCCCACCGCCCCGCCACGTTGCGACAGACGCTGAGCCAGCGCCGAGGCCGCCTCGAGATACTGCTGCTGCGTCATACCAGCCGGCTTTCCCCACCTATTGTAATGATCCAAGAACTGCTCCCCAGCCGAACCATAGGTCGCAGGATGAAAGGATTTATTGACGTCCTCGACGGGGACCGACAGACACGGCAGCCCGCCAGAATTATGAACCAGTACCGGCGTGTCGCCCGCGAGCACATAGTACGTGTGGACGGAGTTGATGGTCAGGTTGTATGCGGGCTGGAGAGTTTTCCAGTGCCGGGTGGCCGTGATCTGTGCTGCTTGGCCGGTCGCTGTCCGTGCGGCATCGCCGGTCGTGAGATCGGCCGCGTAACGCCAGGCGTGCTGGTTTTCGGACCAGAAGGGGTGATGATCGGTCGAAGTGATCGTGCTGGTTGTACCGTCCGGCGACTTGATGGTGAGGTCGGTGAAGTCGCGGTCGTCAGGCGTGTAGATGGTGGCGTCCACTCGGCGGGCGTCCGTCGCGCCGGAGACGGGGTCGGTGGCCCGGACTTGATCCCCAGTGTGGATCTGCTCGATCGGGAGGGCCGATCCGTCCGCCATCAGGACACGGGTTCCTGCGGGGAAGCTGTTCCGCTGGCAGGCCGCCAGCAGGTCATCAAGGGCATGGAGACGTGTCCCGTCGATTACACCTTCGACGCCTTCCTCGATCTTCTCAACGGCCTTGAGCCTGCCGACCGGGAGGACCGTCATGGCGGCTGCGGCGCATTTGCCGAGGGTGGGGTTGGTGATGCAGTCCTTGATGTCGTTGAGGCCGGTGACTTCCCAGACGATGGCGGTCAGGGTCGGGTCGGGTGGTGTGGTGTCGATGACGAAGTTGCCGCCCGAGCCCAGCACGCAGGGCAGGAGGCCCGCTGTCTCGTGGTTGGGGCTGGGGATGCAGCGCTTCGGCTGCTTCTCCTTTGCCTTGCGTTCCGCTTCGGCCTTGCGCTGCTCCTCGGCCTTGCGCCGGGCCTCGGCCTCCTCAGCCTGGCGCTTGGTCAGCGTGATCTGCCAGGCCTGGGAGGCGGCATCGTCGGCCTCACGGGCGCTTTTTCCTGCCGCGAGAGCGGACGCGCGGGCGTCGGCCGCCGAGTCGCTGGCCTTTGCGGCGGAGGTGCGCGCGTAGTCCGCAGAGAACGCCGCCTGGGCGGCGGATTCGGCGGCGGCGTCCGCGTCGCGGTCCGCGGCATCGGCCGCGTTGCGAGCGGTGACGGCCGACTTCGCGGCCTGCGCTGCGGAGTTCTCCGCGCTGGTGGCCGCGACGTCCGCGTCATGGGCGTAGCCCTGGGCCTGCTGGGCGGACTTGGCGGCTTCGGCTGCTGCCTGCTGGGCCTGGTCGGCGGCCTTGTTGGCGTCGGCGGCGGCCTTGGCGGCGATCCAGCTGTTCTGCCGGGCCTTGGCCGCGACCCCGGAGGCCTCGGCGATCAGGCGCTGCATCTGGGCGATGTGGTTGTCGGCGAGGTTGTCCTTGCGGGCTGCCATGTACTGGCCGACCTTGACGAAGTCGTGCAGCTGGTCCGCCGGGCCGGTCAGGGCGATCTTGGCTGCGGCCTTCATTTCGGGCCCGCCGTCGTTGAACAGCTTCGAGGCGATGACCCGCTCGTCGTCGTTCAGCGCCGAGTACTGGCCGTTGTTGATGAACGCGACCAGCGCCTTGGGATCCTTGGTGGCCAGGGCGGCCTTGGAAGCGTCCTTGATGCCAGGTCCACCAGCGTTGTTGATCTGGGAGACGCGCACCCGCAGGTCGACGTCCGCCACTTGGTACTGGCCGGTGGTGTAGAAGTCGGAGACCTGCTGGTCGCTGCCCTTGAGCGCGGTCGCGGCGGCGGTGCGCACGCTCTCGTAGGGGCTCTGGGTGCTGAGCTCGAAGACCTTCTGGCGGATCTCCTGCTGCCCGGCCTTGGCCCAGCCCGTGCGCAGGTACTCCAGCACGTCGTCGTCGGTGCCGGACAGGGCCCGGGCAGCCGCGTCCTGGCTGAAGGGGCCTCGCTCCTTCAGCGCCTTCAGGGCGAGCTGGCGGCCCTTCGCCGCCACAGCCTTGGAGTCGGCGCCGAGCTTGGATGCCTCTGCGGCCAGCGCCACCGCGGTGTCGTCCAGCCCCCTGGCCTCGCTGAGACCCGCGGCGGCAACGGAGGTGAACTTGTCGGCTTGGGCCTTCTGGGACCTGGCGCGCTCGATCGCGGCGGCGGTGCGGGTGGTGAGGTCCTCCGCCTCGCTCCTGCGGGCGATGTCGAACACCTTCTTGGCGGTCGCGACCGCGGCATCCGCCGCATCCGCGGCCTTCTTCGCCGCATCCGCCTGCTGGGTGGACTTGGCAGCCTGGTCCGCCGCCTCACCGGCGTGCTTGGCCGCCTCCTCCGCAGCGTCCGCGGCAGCATTCGCGTGCGCGGCAGCCGAGTTGGCCGCATCACGCGCCTCGTACGCCGCATCCGCCGACTCATCCGCCAGCGCCTGCGCGGCGTTCGCCGCGCGGTCGGCCTCCCTGGCGTGCCGACGCGTCTCCGCCGCCGCGGTCGCCGCCTCATCCGAATGAACCCCGGCCTCATTCGCCGAAGCATTCGCCTCATCCGCGGCATCCGCCGCAGCGTTCGCGTTGGCAGTCGCACTCAAGGAGGCCCGCGCCGCAGCCTTGGCAGCCCGGGAGGCATCACCGGCCGCCCCCGCTGCCAACGCCGACTTCTTCGCCTGCTCCGCCGCCGAACGCGCATCCGCCGCGGCGTTCTTCGCTTCCTCCGCCTTACCCGCGTCACCACCCGCGGCAACCGCAGCGCTGTACGCCCGGTCAGCGGCGTCCGCCGCAGCCGCGGCAGCACTCGCCGTCTGTGCGGCAGCCAACGCGGCAACCCGCGCCGACCGGTTCGCCGCGTTCGCCGCACCGATGGCTTCCTGCGACGCCTCGGCGGCAGCCCGCGCGGCATCCGCCGCCTGCCCGGCCTTGACCGCAGCCCGCTCGGAGTCGTTCTTGGCCGCCGCGGTCTCCCTGGCCGCGGTCTGCGCCGCCTCCTTCGCCAACTCGGAGGCCGCAACAGCCCGGTCGGATGCCTCCTTCGCCGCATCCGTCGCAGCCTGAGCCTGCACACCGGCCTGCTCCGCCTGTTCGGTGAGCTGCTGGATGGTGGCGTGTTCCTGGTCGCGGTTGCGGGCCGTGAACTGCCCCACTTCCAGGAACTCGGTGATGTCGTCGGGGCTGCCCTTCAGGGCGACCTTGCCGGCCGCCCTGACGGCCGGGCCGCCGAAGTTGATGATCTTCGAGACCAACACCCGGTCGTCGATCTCACGCGCGTCGTACTGACCCGCCTTGAGGAACCGGGCGACGTCCTCGGGCGTGCCCTTCAGGGCCGCCTTCCCCGCCTCCTTGACCCCGGGGCCACCGAAGTTGATGACCCGTGAGGCCTCGACACGCTGGTCCTCCTGCAGCGGAGCCTTCCAGCCGTCCTTCAGGAAGGCGCGCAGGTCCTCCGGGGAACCCTTGAGGGCCTTCTTCGCGGCCTCACGCACCGCAGGACCACCCACGTTGAAAACGCGGCTGGCATCGACGCGGTCATCGTCGTTCTGGATACTGTCCTTGTCGGCGAGGAACTTCTTGACGTCCTCGTCCGTGCCCACGAGGGCCTTCTCAGCCGCTTCCTTGATACCGGCGCCGCCGGTCGTCCACAACTGGACGATCCGACCGCGATTGAACATCGCGTTGAAGTCGTCATCCGCCGCGTCGGCCGCGGTCGCCGGAGTGGCACGGAGCAGGCCGGCCGCGAGCGTGACGGGCAGCACGACGGCACACGCACCGCGCACCCCCGCTATCCAGCCCCCGCCAGGCTTCGCTGTCCTGGTACCGCCTGGCGCTCCCGGAGAGCGCAGAGGCCATTTCACAAGCCATTCCCTTCATCATGCTGGTGGTGTGCGTCACAGCAGGCGGTGGAGTCAGGAACTCCCGCATTGCCGAACCCCGCAAACCGGCCCCCGCCGAAAGGGGGGTGTCACAGTCGGGGCATCCATGCAACGTGCACGAACGCTGTGGAGCAGAACTGAGATACCGTCATATGTGCAGAGTCAGTAGCGATCTGACGCATCGGCTGCTGATACCTTACTCAGGTTTTATTCAGGAGATTCACAGTAAGCACCCTGATGCCGCCCCATGCCCCCGGAGAAGGACCCATGTCGATACCCCGTGCCCGAAAGGCCCTCATGGCGAGCGTCGCCGCCGTTCTGACCGCGTGCACCGGGCTTGCGACCCTCACGGCCGCCCACGCCGCCCCCCGGGCCTCCACTGCCAGCGCCAGCGCTACAGCGGCCGACGACGCCATGCCCTTCGCCATCGAGGACTTCGCCTACCCCGGAGCGGCGAAGATCCTCCAGGAGCAGAAGATCACCCTCAAGCAGGGCGACGGCCACATCATGCTGACCGACTGCAAGTCCGCACACGACATCACAATCGAGGTCCGCTCCGCCCAGAAGGAGGTCTGCTTCGCGGTCAGCGGCAAGCAGGGCTACGTCACCCTGGAGCTGCCCGACGCCTACGGCATGTGGACCGAGGACCACCCCGTCCGCGCCAAGATCACAGCCGACGGCAAGGAGACTCTCGTCGACGCCCCCAAGAACGACTACAAGACCTTCGGCGAAGCAGGCGACGACGGCAAGAGGTCCGTCCTCCTCGAACTCCGCATCACCGGCTGACACACCGCGGATCGAATCTCCCTAATCGGTCCGCCAGGCCGTTCGCACCAGTAACCGACACGATGGCGGAGACCGGGTTGGCAGCAGCATCGGCACCTATCACCGCCGAAGGCACAACGCTGCCCCACAGAGGATCGAGAGACATCCGATGTGCCCAGTCCCGACGCCTGCCTTCTCTTGCACACCTGATTCAGATGATTCCGAGGACCTACCGTATGTCTCTTCCCGGCTCACGACCGGCATGGAGGACCGGGCTGTTCACCGCTGCCGTAACAGCCGGCACTCTGATCGCGGCCACCGCAGGTAGCCCAGCCGTCGCCGTCTCCGGCGATCCCGCTGCCGACAGCTCCTACGCCTTCACCACCAAGCTCGACATCGGCGGCAAGCGAGCCTGCAGCGGCGCCCTCGTCGCCCCCCAGTGGGTGATCACCGCCGCCAGCTGCTTCATCGACGACCCGCGACAGGGCACCACGGTGTCGGCCGGCAAGCCGAAGGATGCGACCACCGTCACCATCGGCAGCCAGGTCCGCGACGCCGTCGAGCTGGTTCCCCGCACCGATCGCGACCTGGTGATGGTGCGCCTGGTCGACCCCGTCACCGCCATCACACCGCTGGCGGTCTCCGCGAAGGCACCCTCCGCGGGCGAGGAGCTGACGGTGGCGGGCTTCGGACGAACCAGGACCGAGTGGATACCCGACAAGCTCCACACCGCCACCTTCACCGCCGGCGCGGTCAAGGCCACCACCGTCGACCTGGCCGCCAAGTCGGCGGGCGCTGCGATCTGCAAGGGCGACACCGGTGGCCCAGCCTGGCGAACGGACAACGGCAAGCCCGCCCTCGTAGCGGTCAACAGCCGTTCCTGGCAGGGAGGTTGCCTCGGTGAGAGCGAGACTCGCACCGGCGCCCAGGACGTGCGCGTGGACGACATCGGCGACTGGATCCGGGAAGTCGGAAATCGTGGCTACCCGGTGCTGGACGCCAATGGCCGGGCCAACTTCTCCGAAACGGCAGCCGCGGACTTCAACAAGGACGGCAAGGCCGACCTCGTCGCACGCGACAGCACCGGATCCCTCTTCCTGTGGAAGCACGACAGCGGTGATGCCTTGAAGTGGCCGTCGTTCCTTTCCAGCGGGTGGAACTACACCCAGACCACGGCAGCCGACTTCACCGGCGACGGCAAGGCCGACCTCGTAGCCCGCGACGGCAACGGCGACCTCTACCTGTGGGCCGGCGACGGCAACGGCGGCTTCGGCCGACCCGTCAAGCTCACCGGCGGGTGGAACTACACCCAGACCACGGCAGCCGACTTCACCGGCGACGGCAAGGCCGACCTCGTAGCCCGCGACGGCAACGGCGACCTCTACCTGTGGGCCGGCGACGGCAACGGCGGCTTCGGCCGACCCGTCAAGCTCACCGGCGGGTGGAACTACACCCAGACCACGGCAGCCGACTTCACCGGCGACGGCAAGGCCGACCTCGTAGCCCGCGACGACAACGGCGACCTCTACCTGTGGGCCGGCGACGGCAACGGCGGCTTCGGCCGACCCGTCAAGCTCACCGGCGGCTGGTAACCCTCCGCACTCGATTGCCGCCCAACACCGGCAGTGATCGAAGCTCTGGTGAATGCTGTCCACGGACATCACTCACCATCCCCACGCCAGGGACGCCTGTCGGCGCCCGCCGTCTCGATGGGCCCGGTTCTGCCCAGGGTGTGTTGCCCACGGACAACACACCCTGGGTCCAAGGAACGTGTGCACGCCATACCTCCGTCGGCGTGCACGCACCACCACTACCCAGAAACCTGAGTTTCTGGAGCCCTGTACCCGGCCGCTGGCCAGCGACAGCAGGCCGAGCTGCAGGACCAGGACGTCGCCGAGCGGCCACATGGCGCGGTAGCAGTTACACACGGCGCCGGGAGCAGGCACAGCGTCAGCACCAGTCATCCAGCCGCGGCGATTGTCCGCGCTCTTTGAAACGTGACCCCCTAACGGTCGGCGGATTCGCAGGCGGATTCGCATGATCGTCGCAACGCTGCTGGTGTTCATCCTGCCAGAGCGGCGCTGAACGCCTCGGCTGGCGTGCGCCAGCCCAGTGTTTTGC
>NZ_JBSFJU010000023.1:0-122772 GCF_053598215.1 Kitasatospora sp. NPDC001175
CCGCATCAGCAACGCCCTCAAGAACGACGGCACCACCGAACTCGACATCCGCGCCACCACCTCCAACGGCGACATCACCGCCCGCAGCCTGTGAGCAGCCCACGGTGCGGCCGTGCTCGGAACCGCGGCCGCACCTGCTACGGCGACACCGTCCACCGCTCCTGATCCACTTCCGACCCCGGAGAGAGGCAGACCATGACCACCAAGCACTCCGCCACCGCCTGGACCGGCATGGTGTCGGTCGATGACACCGCACTGGCCGTGACCGACACCGGCGGCACCGGCACTCCCGTGGTCTATCTCAACGGCTCCTACGCCGACCAGTCGCACTGGCGGCGCGTCATCACCGGCCTCGGCGGCGGCTACCGGCACATCACCTACGACGAGCGTGCCCGCGGCAAGTCCAAGCTCTCGGCCGACTACTCCTTCGAGGCCTGCATCCGCGACCTCGACGCCGTCCTCAAGGCCAGGGGCGTGGAGCGGCCGATCCTGGTGGGCTGGTCCTACGGCGCCCTGATCGCGATGCACTGGGCCGCCCGCAACCCGGACCGCGTCCAGGCGGTGGTGTCCGTGGACGGCGCGTTGCCGAGCGAGTGGCTCGACGAGGCCACCCGGGAGCAGGTCCGCACGCTGTTCCGCCGCCTGAGCCCGGTGTTCCCGATCGCCCGCCGGCTCGGCATGGCCGCCCGGATGAGCGCCGTCCAGCACGCCGAGATCAACCTCGAACTCAACGAGCTGTGCGCACCCGCCGCCCTCGACCCGGTCTTCGACCAGGTGACCGCACCGACCCGCTACGTGCTCGGCACTGGCGGCAACCTGGGCGCCGACGCGAAGGTGATGGAACAGCTCCGCGCCAACCTCGACCCGGTCCTCGCCCGCAACCCGAACATCCGGGTCAGCACGAAGGTCGCGAGCAACCACTCCAAGATCCTGCGCAACGACTTCCGAGCCGTCGCCGACGCGGTACGCGAACTCGCCACCACCCGTGCCCTCCAGGCCGCCTGAGCCGTCACGAACGGCGTCACGGTGACAGCACACCCATCCGCCCCCAGGAATGCGCGACACCTCAACACGCGGGCCCACCAGTCCCGAGGCCGATCCAGAACCTCCGGTCCTCACGACGGGGACGTGAGCGAAGCCAGCGAGGTTGGCCGCACCGCACCGGCGGCGGCCGAGCCGAGCAGCAGGCTGGCCAGGTCATGGGGCGGTGCCTGCTCACCGGTCGGAGTCGCCGCTGCGATCCGGTCCAGTCGGAAGCCCCGGCCGGCCCGCCGGGTGCGGCACCAGGCGATGAGGTACCACCTGCCCTCCGCGGTGAGCAGTCCGGCCGGTTCCACCACGCGGTCGCTCTCCCGGCCTGCCGCGTCGACGTAGGACAGCCGCAGCACCGTGCCGGTGGTGAGGGCCTGTTCCACCGCGGTTCGGACCGACTCCGCGGTCCGGGTCGGCAACGCGACGATCCGTGCGGCGAGTTCCTGGGCCGCGACCGAGGCGGGACCGGTCATCGAGGCCGCGATCTTCTGGGAGGCCGTGCGGGCCGCACCGGCGTAGGGGGCCGAGGCGTCGGCCGCGGCGAGTGCGGCGACCAACGCCGAGGCTTCATCGGTGGTGAAACGGATCGGGGGGAGGGTCATCGCCGGGTCGATCGACCAGCCCCCGCCCCGCCCGGGTGCGGCGCGCACCGGGACGCCGGCCTCCATCAGTGCCTGAAGGTCACGCTGCACCGTGCGCGTGCTGACCTCGAACCGCGCGGCGAGCGCGGCGACCGTCAGCAGCCGCGGCGCCGCGGCGCGCAACTCTTCCACCAGTGCGTAGAGCCGAGGAGTGCGGTTCACGGGGTCGACGCTACCGTCAGGCGCTAGCCAGGAAGTCCCGCTCACGCTGCAGTTCCCGCTCGGTGATGGTCAGTGGGAACAGAGTGAAACCGTGCATCGCGCCGGCGACGACGCCGAGCTGCACGGGCGCCCCCGCCGCCCGCCACCGGGCTGCCAGGAAGAGCGAGTCGTCCAGCAGTGGATCCTCGGTCCCGACGACGATCCGGGCGGGCGGCAGGCCGGTCAGGTCGGCGAAGAGCGGCGAGACCTCCGGGTCGCGGCGCTGCTCCGCCCCCATCCCCGGCGTGAAGAGTTCATAACTGCCCCGCATCGTCTCGGTGTTGCTCAGCAGCCGCCTGGAGCCGAACGACCGCTGGCTCGGTGTCATCGACAGGTCGTACGGGCCGAAGAGCAGGTGGGCCGCCCGGAACGCGCCGGTGATGCCGTGCCGGTCGCGGAGGCGCAGCAGTGTCAGGACGCTCAGGTGGGCGCCGGCCGATTCGCCACCGATCAGCAGCCGCTCGGTACCGAACTCGGCCGCGGCGTGGTCCACCAGCCACCGGGCGGCCGCTTCGCAGTCGTCGGGTCCGGCGGGGAACGGGTGCTCCGGCGCCAGGCGGTACTCCACGCTCACCACGGCCAGCCGTGCCTGTTCGGCGAGCCGCCACAACCTCTCGTCCTGCCCGTCCGCGGAGCCGAACGCCCAGCCACCGCCGTGGATGTGCAGGTACACGCCGTCGACGTGGTCCGGCACGAACGTCCGGACCTTCACCCCGCCGGCGACGACGCGGTCCCGGCCCTGCGGCAGTCGCACCGGTGGGGTGTCGCCACCGAGCCGGTTGCGCCGCAGGAGCGCCAGCACGGTTGCGTCCGGCGCCTGCCCACGAGCTGGGCGGCTCGCGGCGGCAGCCTCGAACTGCTCGTTGAAGGCCAGGGTCTCGGCGAGGCAGTCCTCATCAGTGATCATCATGCGTCGACAGTCGCAGCTCTCTGCGACAACACCCCGTCACCTTTTCCGAGTGAACCGCGTCACACTCCTGTCGCGCGACCTGTCCCCGTCGTCCTGGCCGCCCGACGCCGTGAGCGCGCCCGCGTCCGCAGCGGTCGGTTCACCGTGCCGCCGGCTCCCCCGGCAGGTCGTGGTGGATCCGCTCCGCCAGTACCCCGGACCGCCGAAGGGCCGCCGCGGTCCGTCGCACCATCGCCGGCGGGCCGCTGAGGTAGGCCGCGTGGCCGGACCACGGTCCGCGCCGTGCGATGGCGTCCGGGAGC
Organism: Kitasatospora sp. NPDC001175; assembly: GCF_053598215.1. NCBI lineage: Bacteria > Bacillati > Actinomycetota > Actinomycetes > Kitasatosporales > Streptomycetaceae > Kitasatospora > Kitasatospora sp. NPDC001175. The sequence continues at coordinate 3,087 of NZ_JBSFJU010000023.1, forward strand.
TCTCCGCTCTCCGCGCCGGCCCCGCCGGACTCCTGTGAGAGGACCGGGCGGACGGTGATCCAGGGGTTGCCGCGGGCCAGCCGCCGCAGGGCGTCGAGGCCGTACAGCTCGGTGTGCCGGCGGGCGCCGTAGAACACCTCGACCGAGCGGCCCCGGGTGCCGTGGGCGGCCAACTCCTCGACCAGCGCGGTGACCGGCGCGATGCCGGTGCCGCCGCCCACGCAGAGCAGGTCGGCGCCGTCGGCGTGGTCCAGCACCATGCCGCCCTCGGCCGGTCCGAGCCGCAGTACGTCCCCGGGGGCGGCCCGGCGTACCAGGGCGTTGCTCACCCAGCCCGCCTGGACCGCCTTGACGTGGATGGTCAGCAGGCCGTCGGGGCGCGGCGCGGCGGCGAAGGAGTAGTGCCGCCAGACCCGGGGCCACCAGGGCGTCTCCAGGGCGGTGTACTGGCCGGCGCGGTACGGGTACGCCTGGTCGGGGCGGAGGGTGAGCACCGCGATGTCGGGGGTGCTCAGCCGGTGCGCGACGATCTCCGCCTGCCACCAGGGCGGCGAGGTCTTCGCCGCCTGCTCGGCCGCGTCGGACATCACCCGGGCGACCTGCCCGTACGCCCGGCGCCAGGCCAGTTCGGCCTCGGCGGTCCAGTGGCTGCCGCAGTACCGCTCCAGGGCCGCGACCAGGCACTCGCCCACCGGGCCGTAGTGGCCGCTCAGCGTCCCGTACTTGCGGTGGCTCCGGCCGAGCGGGGCCAGGTACCCGGCCAGCACGGCGGGGTCGGCGGCGTCGCGGACGGCCGTCAGCAGGGTTCGGAACAGCCGGTCGCGCTGGAGGTCCATGGCGGCCGGGAAGAGCGCCCGGATCTCCGGGTCGCGCAGGAAGAGCAGGGCGTAGAAGTGCGCGGTGGCGCGGTCGGCGACCGGTTCCACGACGGCCAGGCAGGATCGGATCAGCTCGATGTCCCCTGCGGTGGGCGGCTGTTCGGCTCCCCACCTGCCCGCTCCGGCGGCCACGGGCATCACGGCGGCGACCGGCTGCGGCAGCGCGGGGGCTCCGGGGACGGCGGCCAGCGCCGGGAGCGCGGGGAACGCCGACCCGCCGGGCAGAGCCGGCCGTGGCGGTGCTGCGGGGAACGGCGGCGCGACCGGGAACCGGGAGGCGTCCGACGCCCAGGCCCGGGACCAGTGGTCGCCCGGACCGGCCCAGTTGAGCCCGGGGGCCCGGGTGAACATCGGCTCGATCGCCGGCGCCAGCGGCAGTAACGGCAGCGCCACGGTCGAGCTGGTCGTCCCGGGCCCCGGCGGCCCCACCGGGGGGAGCGGGGGCTCCACCCGGGCCGGCAGCGCGGGCGCCGGCACGGCCGGCGGCCTGGTCGGGCGCGGCGGGATCGCCAGCCCGGTCCCGGGCGGCCTTGCGGGCACCGCCAGTGGGCCGGTGCCGGGCAGTTGGCCCAGCGGCGGCTCCGGCGCCGGCTCCAGGGCGGGCAGCTGATCCGCAGCGGCCTCCGGCAGCTGGGGCACGGGGTCCGCTGCGACCGAACCGAAGCCCGCTCTGACGAGTAACGGTGTTGACTTCAAAGCGACTTGACGAGTGCCCAAGAGAATCGTTCCGCCCCGGTCGTCCCTGCTACCACACCTTGCTCTGCTCTGCTGGAGCCCCGGTAGCCTGGCACGCTCGGACAGTTCATCGGGCAAATCGCGCAAAGTACGGACACCCGGGCCGGGAGCCCGGTACCCTCACCGCCCTGCCGGAACCCGCATGCACGTCGGGGCCCGGCCCCATCGGAACCGGACCCCGGCCGCCGCTACAACTGGCGCAGCAGCATCCCCGGCTGCTCGACGCAGTCCGCGACGAAGCGCAGGAAGCCGCCGGCCGTCCCGCCGTCGCAGACCCGGTGGTCGAAGGTGAACGACAGCTGGGTGACCTGCCGGACGGCCAACTCGCCCTCGTGCACCCAGGGTTTGGCCGCGATCCGGCCGACGCCCAGCATCGCCGCCTCGGGATGGTTGAGGATCGGCGTGGAGCCGTCCACTCCGAAGACGCCGTAGTTGTTGAGCGTGAAGGTGCCGCCGGTGAGCTCGGCCGGGGTGAGCGTCCCGGCGCGGGCCGACTCGGTCAACCTGGCCAGCTCGGCGCCGAGTTGCTCGGTGTTGAGCAGGTGGGCGTCCCGGATCACCGGGACCACCAGGCCGCGGTCGCTCTGCGCCGCGAAGCCGAGGTGCACCGCTCGGTGCCGTCGGATTCCCGAACCGTCGTTCTCCACACTGGAGTTGAGTTCGGGGAAGCGAACCAGACCGGCCGTGCAGATCCGGGCCAGCAGCGCCAGCACGCTCACCTTCGGACCGGCCGCCCGGTTCAACTGGGCGCGCGTCTCCATGAGTCCGGTCGCGTCGGCGTCCACCCAGCAGGTCGCGGCGGGGATCTCCTGGTGGCTGCGGGTGAGCTTCTCGGCGATCGTCCGGCGCAGCCCGCGCAGCGGTACGACCTCCTCGTCGGCGACCGCGGCGGGAACCGGCGCGACAGCCTCCGACAGCGCCCGCTGCACATCGGCTCGCATGATCAGGCCATCGGGACCGCTGCCGGTGATCCGGGCCAGCTCAAGGCCGTGTTCGCGGGCCATCCGCCGCACCAGCGGCGAGATCACCGGGACCACCGCGGACGCCACCACCCGAGCGGCCTCCGGCACCGGAGCAGGAGCGGGGGCGGGGGCGGGGGCGGGGGCGGGAGCAGGAGCGGGGGCGGGGGCGGGGGCGGGGGCGGGGGCAGGAGCAATCGCCGGAGCGGGCCCATCGATCCGGACCCGGGCCCGGCGCCCGCCCTTGGGGCTCTCCAGCACGCCGTACCCGACCAGCGGACGCTCGTTCGCCGCACCGGGCGCCGCAGCCCCGTCCGCCGCAGCCTCACCGGCCGGTCCGGAGCCCGTCCCCGTGCTCCCGCCCGCCGCAGCGACGGCGACCGTCACCAGCGGCGCCCCGACCGCGATCTCCTCGCCGACCTCGCCGAACCGCGCGGTGACCACCCCGCCGTAGGGGCAGGGCACTTCGACCACCGCCTTGGCCGTCTCGACCTCGACCACCGGCTGGTCGACGGCGATCACCTCGCCGACCTCGACCATCCAGCGGACCACCTCGGCGCCGGTGAGCCCCTCGCCGAGGTCCGGCAGCGTGAACTCGCGTACCACGGGCATGATCGTCACTCCTCCCACTGCAGCCGGGCGACCGCGTCCAGGATCCGGTCCACCCCGGGGAGGTGGTGGTGCTCCAGCATCGGCGGCGGGTAGGGGATGTCGAAGCCGGTGACCCGCAGCACCGGCGCGGCCAGGTGGTGGAAGCAGCGCTCGGTGACCCGGGCGGCTATCTCCGCGCCGACCCCGCCGAAGCCGGTCGACTCGTGGACGACCACCGCCCGCCCGACCGAGCGGACCACCTCGGCGACCGTCGCGTCGTCGAACGGCACCAGACTGCGCAGGTCGAGCACCGCGAGGTCCCAGCCCTCGGCCCGCGCCGCCTCGGCCGCCTCCAGGCAGACCGGCAGCGAGGGCCCGTAGGTGATCAGGACCGCCGAGCGGCCGGTCCGCCGCAGCACCGCCTTGCCGATCGGCTCGACGGGCACGGCCGGGTTCCACTCCTCCTTGCCCCAGTAGAGCCGCTTCGGCTCCAGGAAGACCACCGGGTCGTCCGAGGCGATCGAGGCGCGCAGCAGGCCGTAGGCGTCGGCGACGGTGGCGGGGGTGACCACGTGCAGGCCGGGGGTGGCGGTGTAGTAGGCCTCGGAGGCGTCACTGTGGTGCTCGACGCCGCCGATGCCGCCGCCGTACGGGATCCGGACGGTGATCGGCAGCGGGAGCTTGCCGGCCGTGCGGTTGCGCATCTTGGCGACGTGCGAGAAGAGCTGTTCCAGTGCGGGGTAGGCGAAGGCGTCGAACTGCATCTCCACCACGGGCCGCAGCCCGTACATGGCCATGCCGATGGCGGTGCCCAGGATGCCGGCCTCGGCGAGCGGGGTGTCCAGGCAGCGCTGGGGGCCGAACTCGGCGGTGAGTCCGTCGGTGATCCGGAAGACGCCGCCGAGGGCGCCGACGTCCTCGCCCATCACATGGACGGTCTCGTCGGCCCGCATGGCGTCCCGCAGCGCGGTGTTGAGTGCCTGCGCCATGCTGGTGCTCTTCATGGCGGCGGAGGGCTGCCGCTCAGCGGCCCGGTCGAGGGCGGTGGCGGGCGAGGTGTGGGACGTGCTCATCGGCCCTGCACCTCGGCCTCCGCGGCCAGCTCGGCCGCCAACTGGGCCGCCTGCTCTCGCAGTTGCGGCGTGGGTTCGGCATAGACATGGGCGAACAGGGACATCGGATCCAGTTCGGCGTCGGAATGGAATTCGGCGCGCATCCGGGCGGCCAGCGCCTCGGCCTCGTCCGCGGCCTCCTGCACCAGCTGGTCCTCCAGCAGCCCGGCGGCGCGCATGTGACGCTCCATCAGCAGGATCGGGTCGTGCTCGCGCCAGGCGGCGACCTCCTCCTCCTGCCGGTAGCGGGTGGCGTCGTCGGCGTTGGTGTGCGCCTCGATCCGGTAGGTGAGCGCCTCGACCAGGGTCGGGCCGCCGCCGGAGCGGGCCCGCTCCACGGCCTCGCTGAGCACCGCGTGCACGGCGGGCGCGTCGTTGCCGTCCACCAGCCGGCCCGGCATGCCGTAGCCGACGGCCTTGTGGGCCAGGGTGGGCGCGGCGGACTGCTGGCTGAGCGGGACGGAGATCGCGTACCCGTTGTTCTGGACCAGGAAGACCACCGGAGCGTGCAGTACGGCGGCGAAGTTCAGCGCCTCGTGGAAGTCACCCTCACTGGTACCGCCGTCGCCGAGCATGGCCAGCGCCACCGCGTGCTCGCCGCGCAGGTGGGCCGCGTGGGCCAGCCCGACGGCGTGCGGCGCCTGGGTGCCCAGCGGGGTGCAGAGCGGCGCGGTCCGGGTGGCGCGCGGGTCGTAGCCGGTGTGGGCGGAGCCGCGCAGCAGGGTGAGCGCCTCCAGCGGGTCCACGCCCCGGGCCACCACGGCGAGGGTGTCCCGGTAGCTGGGGAAGAGCCAGTCCTGCTCGTGCAGCGCCAGTGCGGCGGCGACCTGGCAGGCCTCCTGGCCGGTGGAGGCGGGGTAGACGGCGAGCCGGCCCTGCTTGGTCAGGGTGGTGGCCTGCTGGTTGTAGCGGCGGCCGACGACCAACCGCCGGTACAGCTCGCGCAGCAGCACCGGGTCGGTCTTCTCCAGCAGCGGGGTGCCGAGGACCCGCACGGGGGACGGGTCGGGCAGCAGCGGTGCCGGGTCGGTGCGGGCGGTGGTCGCGCCGGGGAGCCACCCCGGGACGGAGGCTGAAAATCTGTGGTCGAGAACGGTCATCTCGGCACCTCCGGTGGGTGGGGAGGGGGTGCGACAGGGGCGGGGGTGATGCCGTGGTGAGCGAGGGGCGGCGCGGCAGGCCGTCGGGCCTCGTCGCTCCCTACCGATTGTTCGGTTGTCTGGTCATTCTGGCCACAGCTGAGCCAAGGTGGTGGACAATCGGCCCGAACAGCGCTCTCCTGGTGCCACCATGTCCATTCCGAGAGAGCGGGGGGCCGTGTCCGCTGAACAGATGTCCAGGCTCGACCGAGTCGACCGTTCGATCCTCCGCCTGCTCCAGCAGGACGGACGGGCCTCGATCCGCTCGGTCGCCGAACGGGTGCACGTGTCCCGGGCGAACGCGTACGCCCGGATATCCAGGATGGTCGAGGACGGGGTGATCCGCGGCTTCACCGCCCGGGTGGACCACGAGCGGGCCGGCCAGGGCGCCTCGGCCTACATCACCCTCAAGATCGTGCAGAACTCCTGGCGGACGGTGCGCGAGCAGCTGCTGGGACTCCCCGGGGTGGCGCACATCGCGCTGGTCGGCGGCGAGTTCGACGTCCTGCTACTGGTGCACACCGCCGACAACCGCGCACTGCGCGAGCTGGTCCTGACCAGGATCCAGAGCATCTCCCAGGTGCTGGCGACCCAGACCCTGCTGGTCTTCGAGGAGACCGACCAGGTCCCGCCGGACTAGCCGGACCTCCCGAGGTCCGGCCGGATCGCCCGGACCGGGCTGGGGCAGGCCCTGACTACGCGGTCGGTGCACGCAGCCCGTCGAAGGCGAGGTGCACGACCGCCTCGGCGATCCCGTCCTGCGCCCGGACGCCCGGCCGGTACCACTCCACAATCGAGTTGATCATGCCGAACAGCAGCCGGGTGGCCAGCCGGGGCTCCACGTCCGAACGCAGCTCGCCCTCGGCGACCGCGGCCCTGAGCAGTTCGGCGACCTGGTGGTCGAACTCCCGCCGCCGCTCCAGCGCCCACTGCTCGGTCGGCGTGTTGCCCCGTACCCGGAGCAGCAGCGTGACGTACGGCAGCTCCTCCAGCAGCACCTCGGCCGTCCGCCGCACCACGTGCTCCAGCCGGTCCACCGGCCGGCCGCTCCGGGCGGCGGGCTCGTCGAGGATGGCGAACAGGCCGTCCAGCGCCCGGCCGACGGCGAGGCGCAGCAGCTCCTCCTTGCCGCGCACATGGTGGTAGATCGAGGACTTGGAGATACCGGCCGCCTTCGAGAGGTCCTCCATGGACGTCCCGTCGTACCCGCGCTCGTTGAAGACCTCGACGGTCACGGCCAGCAGTGACTCGACGGTGTACGTGGTGCGGGTGGTGTTCTCGGCCATGGGAACGAGTATCCTCGCCGCCCCGGGTGCACGTCAGCCTGGGGTCGAAACGTCCGGATGGCCTCGACAGCGCCCACCGGTGATTTCCGCACCTTTTCCGGCCAATACCGGATTCCGTCCGAAAATCGGCCAAAACTCCGCGAAAGCGAATTCCCGCACCACCCCCACCCGGAACCGAGAGCCCCGGGGTTTCCAAGGCGGCCGGATAGACTCGCCGTTCACCGCCGACGATCCCGGCGGGGTGGTGAACGGCGACCGGTGGAGGGGCCCCGCAGTGAGCGCGATACAGGAGACGGTGGCAGCGGACCGCCGTCCGCTCCCCGGCGAGCCCCCGGTGCCACCGTCCTCCTCCGCGCCCCCGCCCTTCCCCGGCACCGAGACGTTCCGCGAGCGCCTGCGCCGGGGCGCGGCCGCGTTCGGCCCCGCCCTGGCGCTGTTCGGGGCGGTGAAGCTGATCGGCTTCTCGGTCTTCATGCTGCTGCTGGATTCCTCCGGGCGGTTCCACCAGCTGGACCCGAGATTCGGCGGCGGCGCGCACCCGTGGGATGTCGTGGGCAGCTGGGACGGCTGGTGGTACCAGCAGGTCGCGCAATTCGGCTACCACCCGGAGCTGATAGCGGACCACGGTGGATTCTTCACCGCCCAGCAGAATTCCTCGGCCTTCTTCCCGCTCTATCCGGGTCTGATGCGCTTGGTCTCCGACTGCACCGGCATCGGCTTCTACGGCGCCGGAATGCTGGTTTCGATCGTGTCCTCCTTCGCCGCCGCCGCCGGGATCTTCGCGGTCACCAGGCAGCTGGCCGGGGCCCGGGCCGGCGTGATCGCGGCCGCGGTATGGGGCGCCTTCCCGGGCGCGGGTGTGGAGTGGGCGGTCTACACCGAGTCGCTGTTCGTCGCGCTGACCGTCTGGTCCTGCTACTTCGTGATCAGCCGGCAGTGGCTGAACGCGGCACTGATCACCTTCATCGCCGGCCTGAGCCGGCCCACCTCGATGACCCTGATCGCGGGCGTCGCGCTCTCCGCCGCCGTCGCCCTGTTCCGCCGCCGGGACGGGGTGCTCGCTCCGCTGAGCGCGATCCTGCTGCCCCCGCTGAGCTTCTTCGGCTACATCGGCTGGGTCGGCTACCGGATGGGCCACTGGGACGGTTACCTCACCCTGCAGCGCGGCGCCTGGCTGCACTTCTTCGACTTCGGCAAGTACACCTCCGACGCGGTCACCCACATCCTCACCGGCGACAACAACTACCTCTTCGCGTACCCGACCGAGGACCTGATCGCCGTCCTGGTGCTGTTCGCACTGCCCTGCCTGCTGGTCCCGCTGCTGCGGCTGCGCCCGCCGCTGGTGATCACCGTCTACACCCTGGGCACCCTGGTGCTGGTCCTCGGCAGCCAGCAGATGTTCGGCACCCTCTCCCGCTTCGTGCTCCCCGTCTTCCCGCTCACCATCCCGATCGCCCTCGCCCTGCGCCGCCTCTCGCTGCCCTCCCTGGCCACCGTCCTCGGCGTGGGCGCCGTCGCCTCCGGCTGGTTCGCGGGCTACGTCGTCTTCGAACTCGGCATCCCGTAGACCGCGGAAGGGCCCAGGGGCGCGGAGCCAATCCCTCCGAGTCCACGACATCCGTCCTCGCGCGCCTCGCGGTTACCCCTGTGCCCCGACCGATCGTTCGGTTACTCTGAGGGGTGTCCCGTCCGCCCCTTGGAGGAGCGCACCATGGCCGCTGCGACCCCTGCCCTCTCGGTCGCCGAACTGATCGAACGCCACCAGGACACCCTCGACCGAGCCCTCGCGGCGATCCGCAGCCGCGACTACTGGTCCCCCTACCCCGAGTTCCCGAAGGCGTACGGCGAGAGCGGAGCGGCGGACGGCAAGGCCGCGTTCGAGGCTCTGCTCGGCGGCGTCTTCGCCCTCGACGGCCACCCCACCGACGGCGAGCTGGTCGGCGGCGAGACCTCGCCGTACGGCATCGAGCTGGGCATCAGCTACCCGCACGCCACGCCCGATGCGCTGATCGGCGCCCTGCAGGCCGCCCGCCCGGCCTGGGCGGCGGCGAGCCCGGCCGCCCGCGCGGCGGTCTGCCTGGAGATCCTGGACCGGATCAACAAGCGCTCGCACGAGTTCGGCCACGCGGTGATGCACACCACCGGCCAGGCGTACGGCATGGCCTTCCAGGCCGGCGGCCCGCACGCCCAGGACCGGGGCCTCGAAGCCGTGGTGTACGCCTTCGCCGAGCAGACCAGGCTGCCCGAGCGCGCCGACTGGACCAAGCCGCAGGGCAAGCGCGACCCGCTGACCATGGTCAAGGAGTTCACCGTGGTGCCGCGCGGGCTCGCGCTGCTGATCGGCTGCAACACCTTCCCGACCTGGAACGGCTACCCGGGCCTGTTCGCCTCGCTGGCCACCGGCAACCCGGTGCTGGTCAAGCCGCACCCGCGCGCCACCCTGCCGCTCGCGCTCACCGTACGGGTGGCCCGCGAGGTGCTCGCCGAGGCCGGGTTCGACCCCAACACGGTCTGCCTGGCGGCCGAGCACGAGGGGTCGACCGTCGCCCAGGTGCTGGCCGTCCGGCCCGAGGTGAAGGTCATCGACTACACCGGCTCGACCTCCTTCGGCGACTGGCTGGAGGCCAACGCCAAGCAGGCCCAGGTCTACACCGAGAAGGCCGGCGTCAACACGGCGGTGGTCGAGTCGACCGACAACTACCGCGGAATGCTGGCCAATCTGGCCTTCGCGCTCTCGCTCTACAGCGGCCAGATGTGCACCACCCCGCAGAACATCCTGATCCCGCGCACCGGCATCGACACCGACGAGGGAAGCAAGTCCTACGACGAGGTGGTCACCGACCTGGCCGCCGCGATCGACGGCCTGCTGGGCGACGACGCCCGGGCCGCCGCGATCCTCGGCGCCGTGGTCAACCCGGGCGTGCTCCAGCGCACGGTGCAGGCGGCGGGCGGCGAGTTCGGCGAACTCGCGCTCACCCCGCGGGTGGTGGCCTCGCAGGAGTTCCCGGGAGCGACCATCAGGACGCCCGCCCTGGTCAAGGTGGACTCCGACAAGCCGGACGACCGGGCCACCTTCCTCAGCGAGTGCTTCGGGCCGGTCTCCTTCGCAGTCGCGGTGGAGTCCGCCGAGGCCGCGGTCGAGCTGCTCCGCCGCACCACCGCCGAGCAGGGCGCGATGACCGCCACCGGCTGGACGGTCGACGCAACCGTCGAGGCCGCCCTGGTCGAGGCCGCCCTCGACTCCGGTGTCTCGCTCTCCCTCAACCTCACCGGCGGCGTGTACCCGAACCAGACCGCCGCCTTCTCCGACCTGCACGGCACCGGCGCCAACCCGGCCGCCAACTCCGCCTACTGCGACGGCGCGTTCGTCGCCAACCGCTTCCGCACCGTCGAGATCCGCCGCCACAGCTGACCCCGGGTCGGGACCGGAGACGGTTCGGGGGCGCGGGGAACCACGCGAGTGACCATGCACGTCCGCAGCGGGCTGGTCGCGCGGTTCCCCGCGCCCCCGAGGGCATCACCCGCCTGCCCCGAGGGGTCGCGCCCACACCTCGGTCGGCCCCGGCCACTGACCCGGCGTCAGCGGTTCCGCTTCGGGTTGAACACCCACACCCGCATCAGCGCGAAGCGCACCACCGTGGCCACCGCGTTGGCCGCCACCAGCACCGCCAACTCCCCACCGTGCCGGGCCGACGGCCACGCCACCCCCTGCAGGCCGATCGCCGCACTGCTCAGCACCAGCCCGATCGCGAACGCGATCCCGCCTTCCGCCTGGGCCCGTACCGCTCCGCGCCGCCCGGTCACCCCGAAGGTGAACCGCCGGTTGGCCGCCGTGTTGAGCACCGCCGTCAGCACCTGCGCCACCGCGTTGGCGACCAGCGCGGGCGCCACCTGCCGCAACAGCAGGTACAGCAGCATGTACGAGGCCGTGCACACCGCGCCCACCACCGCGAAGCTCGCCAACTGCCAGGACAGGCCCGGCGGTAGCTGCGCCACCCGCACCCGGGTCGGCAGGCTCTCGATCCGTCCGGCGCCGGTCAGCGAGCGCCGGGTGACCCGGGCCATGCCCTTGAGGTCGTCGATCACCGTACGGACGATGTCCACCCGGCTGTCCGGGTCGTCCACCCAGTCCACCGGCACCTCGTGGATCCGCAGCCCGGAGCGCTCGGCCAGCAACAGCAGTTCGGTGTCGAAGAACCAGGCGTCGTCCTCCACCTCGACCAGCAGCTGCTTGACCACCTCCGTCCGCGCCGCCTTGAACCCGCACTGCGCGTCCGAGAACTTCGCCGCCATGGTGGCCCGCAGCAGCACGTTGTAGCTGCGCGAGATGAACTCCCGCTTCGGCCCGCGCACCACCGCCGAACCCCGGTGCAGCCGACTGCCGATCGCCAGGTCGCTGTGGCCCGACAGCAGCGGCGCGACCAGCGGCAGGAAGGCCTCCAGGCCCGTCGAGAGGTCCACGTCCATGTACGCGACCACGTCCGCGTCGCTCGCGCCCCAGACCTGCCGAAGCGCCCGCCCGCGCCCCTTGAGGTCGAGGTGCACCGCCTCGACCTGCTCGATCTCCCCGGCCAGCGCGGTCGCCACCCGCCAGGTGCCGTCGACACTGGCGTTGTCGGCGATGGTGATCCGGTACGGGTAGGGGAAGGTCTCACCGAGGTAGGCGTGCAGCCTGCGGACACACCGCTCCAGGGTGTGCTCCTCGTTGTAGACCGGGACGACCACCTCGACCAGCCGGGTACGGGGGAGCGCGTCCACCGCGCCCGAGGGCAGCGGATCGACCGTGGGCATCCCCCGGCGCACGGACTGAGTCGGGTCGGCGAGCGCGGGCTCTGTCATGTCGGTGAGATTCACAGCCCGATCTGGGGCAGCGATGATGGAAGGCTGAGAGCGAGCTGAGAACCGGCTCGCCGGCACGCAACGCCGGTCCGACCACCAGGAGATGGCAGATGTCCGACAAGCAGCAGACCTCGGATGTCGTGATCGTCGGCGCGGGGCCCACCGGGCTCCTGCTGGCCGGCGATCTGGCAATGGCGGGGCTGCGGGTGACAGTGCTGGAGAAGCGCGCGGCCGAGTCCAACCTCACCCGCGCTTTCGCCGTCCATGCCCGCACCCTGGAGCAGTTCGACGATCGCGGCCTGGCCGACGAACTGATCGCCACCGGCCAGGTGATCGACTCGCTGCGACTGTTCGGCCACGTCGCGCTGGACACCAGGAAGCTGCCGACCCGCTTCCCGTTCGTCCTGATCACCCCGCAGTCCAGCACCGAACGCCTGCTCGCGGAGCGGGCGTTGAAGGCCGGCGTGACCATCGTCCGGGGCACCGAACTGATCGCGCTGCGCCAGGACAGCCGCGGCGTCGCCCTGGACGTGCGCACCGAGGGCGAGAGCGTCACGCACACCGCGAAGTACGCGGTCGGCGCCGACGGCGTCCGCAGCACCGTCCGCGACCTGCTCGGCATCCCGTTCCCGGGGGAGTCGGTGATCAGCTCGGTACTGCTGGCCGACGTCCGCCTCAGGCGGGAGCCCGAGGAGGTGCTCACCTTCTACGCGACCGCGCAGGGCTTCGCCTTCCTCGTCCCGTTCGGTGACGGCTGGTACCGGGTGATCGCCTGGGACCGCAGCCGGCAGCGCCCCGAGAGCGCCCCGGTCTCGCTCGCCGAGATCGCCGACATCACCCGCACCGTCCTCGGCGTGGACTACGGCCTGTACGAGGCCCGGTGGATGTCCCGCTTCCACAGCGACGAACGCCAGGTGCCCAACTACCGCTCCGGCCGGTTCTTCCTGGCCGGCGACGCCGCGCACTGCCACTCCCCGGCCGGCGGCCAGGGCATGAACACCGGCCTGCAGGACGCCGCCAACCTGAGCTGGAAGATGGCCGCCGTCATCCGGGGATGGGCGCCCGACGCCCTGCTGGACACCTACCAGACCGAGCGCCACCCCGTCGGCCGGATGGCGCTGCGCAATTCGGGCGCCATCGTCCGGCTCGCGCTGGCGCACTCCGCCCCGGCCCGCGCGCTGCGCACCGCCCTGGCGGCCGGCGCCGGGCGCGTCGGCCCGCTGGCCGAGTTCGGAGCCCGGCAGATCTCCGGGATCGGGATCAGGTACCCCGCGCCCAAGGGCTCGCACCACCTGGTGGGCCGCCGGATCCCCGACCTGCGCCTGGCGGTGGACCAGCCCGGCGGTCCCGCCCGCCTGCACGAGGCGTTGCGGGCCGGCCGGTCCGTCCTGATCAGCAATGACGAACTGTCGGTGGCCGAACCCTGGGCGAGCCGGATGGTCACCGCCGCGCCGGCCGACCCGCACGGCAAGCTGCGGGACACCGTCCTGCTGGTCCGCCCGGACGGCTACGCGGCCTGGGCCGGGATCGACCCGAGCCGCGGCGAGCTGCGCGCGGCGCTCTCCCAGTGGCTCGGAACTCCGGCAGACTGAGAATTCCGGACAATTTGCCGGAAATCAGCAGCTGTTGACCATCTCATGGCACCGGGCCGTTTTGGCCCGGTTTCCATAGCCGGCCATCGAGCACCGGTGGCGGTCGCCGGAGCGGGGGCGCAGCGGGTCGAGCGCTGCGCCCACCCGTCCGACCCACCGGCCCACCGTGGCCGAACACCTCCTCAGGTGAGTCGAGTTCGGCATCGCGCCGCACACGGACGAGGCAGGCCGAGGTGAGCCGGCTCGGACACCCGGCGTGACTCCTCCAGGCAAACCCGGTCGTACCGAAGGGTGTTGAGCGGATCTAGCGGGAGCGCTTCGCCGGCCAGCACGGGCACAGGCGACGGGGACCGACCGCGCTCCGGGTCCAACTCGGGCTCCTTGCCGCTCCATTCACTGTATGGAGGTTTCGTCATTCTGTGGATGAGTTGAAGTTCCACACTTGACTGTTTTTTAGGAACCAATTACTTGATCATGGGCCCAATCCTGAAAGTTTTCTGGGAAGTTCTGACCCAACGTTTTCTGGACCGGAACACCCCCCCCCACTTTCCGGAGGAGCCCGTGCGACCCCGCTCGCTCGCCCTTGCCTCGGCACTGGCCGTTCTGCCGCTGACTGCGGCCTCCCTGTGCGCGACCGCCGCGTACGCCGCCCCGCAGGCCAACGTCTCGGCCGCCCGTGTGGCACTGCCCAACACCGTGACCCCCGCGGTGGCCCACTCGCAGAAGCAGGGCGATGTCCCCGCCGCCCAGCAGATCTCGGTGGCCGTCAGCCTCAAGCTGCGCAACACCGCCGAGCTGGACACCTTCCTGGCGGCGCTGAGCAACCCGAAGTCGCCGCAGTTCGGCAAGTACCTGACCCCGGCCCAGTTCACCGCCCGCTTCGGCCCGACCCAGGCCGATGTCGCGCAGGTGCGCTCCTACCTGGAGGAGCAGGGCCTGAAGGTCACCTCGGTCAGCGCCAACCGCCAGGTGGTGAACGCCAGCGGCACCAACGAGCAGATCGCCAAGGCCTTCGGCACCCACGAGAGCCGTTACGTCGACAAGCTGGAGAACAAGGCCTTCTTCGCCAACGACGACGCCGCCTCCATCCCGGCCTCGCTGTCCGGCGTGGTCCAGGGCGTCTCCGGTCTGAACAACAAGACCGTGCGCACCACCCGGATCGCGAAGCCTCAGAACGCGGCCCAGCACGCCACCCCGAGCGGCTTCGGCCCGGCCCAGTACAACGGCGCCTACAACCTGAACAAGATGGGCACCGACGGCAGCGGCACCACGGTGGCGCTGTGGGAGTTCGACGGCTACTCGTCGTCCAACCTGACGACCTACGACGGCCAGTTCGGCCTGACCGGCCCGGCCGTGCAGACCGTCTCGGTCGACGGCGCCAGCTACGACAGCAAGCCGGGCGAGGGCCAGGGCGAGGTCGAGTTGGACTCCGAGATCGTCCGCGGTGTCGCGCCCAAGGCCCAGCAGCTGGTCTACGAGGCCCCCAACAGCGACCAGGGCGAGATCGACATGGCCGCCAAGATCGTCTCGGACAACAAGGCCTCGGTCATCTCCATCTCGTGGGGCTCCTGCGAGCCGGACACCACCGCCTCGTCGATGACCGCCATCGACAACACCTTCAAGCAGGCCGCCGCCCAGGGCATCAGCATCTTCTCCGCCTCCGGCGACGACGGCTCGCGCGACTGCACCCGCTCCACCAGCGGCTCCTCGGTCAAGGCCGTCGACTTCCCGGCCTCCAGCCCGCACAACACCGGTGTCGGCGGCACCAACCTCAAGGTGAGCGGCAGCACCTACTCCTCCGAGAGCGCCTGGAGCACCGCCGGCGGCGGCGTCTCCACCCAGTTCTCGAAGCCCAGCTGGCAGACCGGCACCAACGTGACCGGCACCATGCGCACCGTTCCGGACGTGTCCTCCAACGCCGACCCGAACAGCGGCTTCGCCATCTACACCCAGGGCACCAGCTCGGCCGGCTGGCAGGTCTACGGCGGCACCTCCGCCGCGGCACCGCTGTGGTCCGGCTACGCGGCGCTGTTCAACCAGAAGGCGAAGGCCGCCGGCCAGGCCGCGCTCGGCGAGGCCAGCCCGAAGCTGTACTCGGTCGCCAACAGCAGCAACTACAGCTCGGCCTTCCACGACGTCAGCACCGGCTCGAACCAGGACTTCCCGGCCAAGGCCGGCTACGACCAGGTCACCGGCTGGGGCACCCCGGTCGCCGACCAGCTGAGCAACGCCCTGCTCGGCGGTGGCAGCGGCACGACCCCGCCGCCGTCCGGTGGCTGCACCACGAGCCAGCTGCTCGCCAACCAGGGCTTCGAGAGCGGCAACACCGGCTGGACCGCCTCCAGCGGCGTGATCACCACCGACTCCGGTGAGGCCGCCCACTCCGGCTCGTACAAGGCCTGGCTGGACGGTTACGGCTCCGCCCACACCGACAGCCTCTCGCAGACCGTCAGCATCCCGGCGGGCTGCAAGGCCTCCTTCAGCTTCTGGCTGCACGTCGACACCGCCGAGACCGGCAGCACCGCGTACGACAAGCTGACCGTCCAGGCCAACTCGACCACGGTGGCGACCTACTCCAACGCCGACGCGGCTTCGGGCTACGTCCAGAAGACCATCGACCTGTCGGCCTTCGCCGGCCAGACGGTCACCCTGAAGTTCACCGGCACCGAGGACTCCTCGCTGCAGACCAGCTTCGTGATCGACGACACGGCGCTGAACATCTCCTGACGCCTGTTCACTGCCGGTTGCCGGTACGGGGTGCGCCCCGTACCGGCAACCGTGTTTCCGGGATGTTTCAGTATTCGAAAAGATCAGGTTTATCTTGCGTGACCACTGTCATACGTACGAGTGGATGACGTAGCCTCTCGAACGTACGTAGGGTTCCCACCGAACTCGCCGGGTGGGGAAGGTGTCCGGATGGCCTCACAGCAACCGCAGCACGCCGGACGGCTCAGGCTGGTCGGCGAGCACCGGGACGGGCCCGCCCGTGTCCCGGTCCAGCAGGCCGGCGGACCGCGGCCGGTGGCGTCGGCCAACTTCGCCGAGGCGCTGCACGCCGCCATCGAGAGCAACGGTCTCAGCCTCGACCGGATCCGCACGGAACTCGGCCAACGCGGCGTCAGAATCAGTGTGACGACGCTCAGTTACTGGCGTCGGGGGCGCAGCCAGCCCGAGCGTGCCACCTCGATGCGCGCCGTCCACCTCCTCGAGGAGCTGCTCGGCCTCCCGCACACCACCCTCTCCAACCTGCTCGGCCCGCCCCGCCCGCGCGGTCGCTGGGTCTCCCCCGCCGCCACCAGCAGCCTGCGGGTCGAGGACGTCTGGCCCGGCCAGGACGAGATCTCCGGAGTCTTCGCCGAGCTGGACGCCCCGCCGATCGGGGAGCTGGAGCGACTCAGCATC
Source organism: Kitasatospora sp. NPDC001175 (assembly GCF_053598215.1). Classification (NCBI taxonomy): domain Bacteria; kingdom Bacillati; phylum Actinomycetota; class Actinomycetes; order Kitasatosporales; family Streptomycetaceae; genus Kitasatospora; species Kitasatospora sp. NPDC001175. The sequence continues at coordinate 19,620 of NZ_JBSFJU010000023.1, forward strand.
CACGACGCCTACTACGTCGACGAGCACCGGCGCGGCTACCTGCTGCGACTGCGCCAGGTGGTCCGGGCCACGGTCGGCGGGGTGTCCCGCTGCCTGGTGGTGCACAAGGCCGACGAGGAGGCCACCGGCTGCCCGGAGATCACCTCGGTCCGGCACGCCCGGCTCGGCCGGGTCCGCCGACGACCCGAGAGCGGCCTGCTGGTGGCCGAACTGGTGCTGGACCGCCCGCTCGGCCTCGGCGACAGCACCGTCATCGAGTACGAGGTGGAGATCCCGCCCGGCGCCCCGACCACCATCTACGCCCGGCGGTTCGCCGTCCCGGTGCGCGAGTACGTGCTCCAGGTGCACTTCGACCCGGCCGCGATACCGGCGCACTGCGAGCGTTTCGACCGCGCGCCGGGCACGGAGGAGGACCGCGCACGCCGGCAGCTGTGGATCGGCGCCTCGGCCAGCGTCCACGTCCTGGCACCGGAGCAGGAGCCGGGTCAGCTCGGCATCCGCTGGGAGTGGGAGTAGCCCGCCGGGCGGAGGCCGGACGGCCGGACTCCCGTAAGCCGTCCGGCTGACCTGCCGCCACCGGACCGCCCCGTGCCCGGGGCTCCACCACCTGTCTGATTTATCCCATCCATCCCGATATTCCAGCCTTCGGCGGGGAACGTATGGCTCCTTCCGACCCCCCGGACCGAGAGGCTGGAACCACCGTGCTGACGGACTTCACCCAGATAGAGCCCGCCGACGACGTCCACCGAGGCCGTGCCGCCGGCCCCCGCACCGGGCCGCGTCCGGCTCGCCCCGGTGACCGCGGCCACCGGGCCGCGCGCGGGGCCCGGCGGGCCGCCGTCCTGCTCGCCGCGGTCGGTGCGGTGTTGGGCGGCGCGTCGGGCGCGGCGGCCGAGTCCGCCCCGCGGCCCGGCGGCGGCGCTGCCACGGCCGACGCCCCCGACCCGACCACCGTGCCCGGTACCCCGCAGGGCGAGGTGGCCGGACTGTTCGGCACCGGGGCGCCCAGGCCGCACCTGCGCTCCCTCCCCGCCACCAGCCGCTCCGAGATCCTCGCCCGCGCCCAGCGCTGGGTGGACCAGCAGGTGCCGTACAGCATGAGCAGCTACTGGTCGGACGGCTACCGCCAGGACTGCTCCGGGTTCGTCTCGATGGCCTGGGGCCTGGGCAGCAGCCAGACCACCTGGACCCTGCCCGACTTCTCCGCCCGAATAGCGAAGGGCGACCTCCAGCCCGGCGACGCCCTGATCTTCAACGACCCGGACAGTCCGCAGGGCGGCTCCCACATCGCCCTCTTCGCCGGCTGGGCCGACTCCTCCCACACCTGGTACCTCGCCCTCGAACAGACCAAGCCGAACACCCGGCGGCAGTCCACCCCGTACGCCTACTGGAGCAACTCGGACGGCTACCTCCCGTACCGCTACCGGGGACTGACCGCTTCCGGTGGCAGCTCCTTCCCCGGCGCCGACAAGTTCGGCCCCGGCGCGCACAACCCGTACGTGAGGCAGCTCGGCGAGATGCTGATCGGCCGCGGCGGCAGGCGGTTCTACTCCGAAGGCCCGGACGAGAGTTGGAGCGAAGCCGACCACCGGGCCACCGAGGCCTTCCAACTCGCCCAGGGCTGGGCCGGTTCCGAGGCCGACGGTTATCCGGGCAAGGACACCTGGGACTACCTCACCAACCACGAGGGCCACGACATCCCGGCCTGAACGACCCGCCAGCGGCGCGGGGGACACGTGCGAGCACGGTTCCCCGCGCCCGCGGCGACCGCCCTCGGCGGACCTGGCCCAGGGCCGCGTGCACGACGCCGGCCAGGCCCTAGCCGAGGGCGGCGTGCACCCGCACCCAGGCGTGCATGGCGATGGCCGCCGCCGCGCCCGCATTGATCGACCGCGTCGACCCGAACTGCGCGATGGAGCACACCGCCGTCGAGTGCGCCCAGGCCTCCTCGGTGAGTCCGGGCCCCTCCTGCCCGAACAGCAGCACACAGCGCTCGGGCAGTTCGTACGTCTCCAGCGGCACCGCGCCCGGCAGGTTGTCGATCCCGATGATCGGCAGGCCCCGCTCGGCGGCGAAGGCCGCCAGGGTGGCGACGCTGTCGTGGTGCCGCACGTGCTGGTACCGGTCGGTGACCATGGCGCCGCGCCGGTTCCACCGCCGCCGCCCGACGATGTGCACCTCGCCCGCCAGGAAGGCGTTGGCCGTCCGCACCACCGAGCCGATGTTGAAGTCGTGCTGCCAGTTCTCCACCGCGACGTGGAAGCCGTGCCGCCGGGTGTCCAGGTCGGCGACGATCGCCTCGCGGGTCCAGTAGCGGTACCGGTCCAGTACGTTCCGCCGGTCGCCGCCCGCGAGCAGCTCGGGGTCGTACTGCGGCCCGGCCGGCCACGGTTCGGGATGCGGTCCCAGACCGACCTCCCGGTCCTCGGGAACGAAGGCGTCGTCGTACTGCTCGCCCTCGTGGGGCACACCGATGCTGCTCACGCCCCCGAGGGTACGGTGCGCCGGGTCCTGACCGCCCGGTCGAGGTCGGTGACCGCCGCCATCACCAGCCGGGCGCCGGCCCTGGCCACCTCGGTGCGGTCCTCCTTCGGCAGCTCGGCCAGCCGGCTGTCCCAGCGCTCGTGCGCCGAACGCAGCCCGCCGAAGTCCACCCGGTCCCCGACCAGCAGCGCGGCCGCCGCGACGGCGGTGGCGTAGCGCAGTTCCTCGGCGAACGCGGCCGCGCCGGGCACCGGCCCGGTGTCCGGGCCGGGCAGATGGGCCTCCATCAGGAGGGTCGAGCGGCCGAGCAGCCCGACCGCGGCCCACGCCTTGTCGAGCTGCTTGCGCGAGAGGTCCGGCTGCCTGGCGGCGGGCGAGACCGGCTCGGCGTCCGCCCGCTCCATCGCCAGCAGCAGCTCGGAGCGGGCCTCCCGGTAGTCCAGCAGCGTCGTCCGGACCCGGTGGCCGCCCTGCGCCGGATCCCCGTACACGGTCAGCACCGCCGCCGAGTACCGCCCGGCGGCGGCCAGCCACTCGGCGAGGCGCTCGGTGAGCCTGGCGGTCTGCCAGGTGGGGAAGAGCGCGTAGGCGACCAGCGCGACCAGGCCGCCGAGCAGGGTCAGGGCGACCCGGTCCAGCGCGGTGTGCACGGGATCGCCGGGCTGCAGCCCGAGCAGGAAGACGACGTAGCTGGAGACGCAGGCGGTCATCACCGCGTACCCGGTGCGCAGGGTGAGGTACGCGCCGCCCATGAAGGCGACCGCGAGCGCGGCGGACAGCCAGGGCCCCGGGTGCAGCAGCTGGACCACGGCGGTGGAGACCGCGACCCCGGCCACCGTGCCGGCCAGCCGGGCGACACCCCGGCTGAAGGTCTGGGCGAAGTCCGGCCGCATCACCATCGCCGCGGTGAGCGGCGCCCAGTAGCCGTGCTCCAGGCCGAGCAGCCGCGCCGCCAGGTAGGAGAAGGTCACCACGCCCGAGAGCCGTACCGCGTGGTGGAAGACCGCCGAGTGCGGCTGGAGCTGGCGCCGGACGGCCTGGAGGGCGACCGGCAGCAGCCGGAAGATCGACGGCCGGTACAGACCGGTGCCGATCGCGGGGGAGCTGACGGTGTCCTGATCGTGCTTGTCGAGGGTGTCGGCGGCGGCGCGCAACAGCGCGGCGAGCCGGCGGGCGGAGCGCCGGGCGGCACCAGTGAGCCTGGGCCCCTCGGGGTCGGAGCCGGCCAGGGTGAGGGTCGGGGTGGTCCTGGGTGAGCGCAGCGGCTCGCCGGTGCGGACCGCCCGGGCGAGCGCGTCCATGGACTCGGCCGCGGCGGCGAGCACCTCGCGGGCCCGGTCCCGCGCCGGGCCCTCGGCGGGAGCTCCGACCCCGGGGTCGGCGAGCGCGGCCAGGGTGGGACGGATCCGCTCGGCGATACCGCGCAGGCCGTGCAGTTCGGGCGGGCGGTGCCGGGCCTGCCAGGGGGTCAGGGCGGCGGCCTGGCGGGCGAGGATGAACGGGTCCGGGTCGAACAGGGCGACCGGGTCCTGGCGCAGCCGGCGGGCGTAGTCGGCGAGCGAGGCGTAGGTGTCGGCGAGCGCGTCGCGCTGGGCGCGCCAACTCTCGATCGGCCAGAGGGTGACCACCAGCGCCTGGGCGGCGCCGCCGAGCGCGCAGAGCAGCCCGTGCCACAGCGCGGCGGGCACGCTGACCGGCAGTTGGACCACCACCAGCATCACCGAGACCGTGGTGGAGGCGACCACACCGCCGCTCGGTCCGACCGCCCAGGCCATCCCGGCGGCGAACGCCCAGACGGCGAGCAGCACCGGGAAGGCGCCGGGTACGCCGACGGCCAGGTAGCCGAGGAAGGTGCTGACGCCCAGTCCGGTCCCGGCGGCAACGGCCAGCGAGACCCGCGGGCGGAAGCTGCGCTGGAAGGTGGCGGTGCCGGCGGTGAAGGCACCCATCGCCGCGGAGGTGGCGAGCGCCGGCCCGCCGGCCGCCAGCGCCGGGAAGATCACCAGGGCGGCACCGAGCGCACCGCGCACCGCGCGCCTGGGGTTGGAGAGCGAGCGGTCCAGGGTCAGCCCGGCGCGCGCGGTGGCGCGGAGCGCCGTAGACCAGGACATACCGGAAGTCTAGGGTTCGCGCCGCCACCGGTGCCCGAGCGCCCGGGCCCCGCGGCCCACCCGCAGGAGCGCGGAGGTCGGCAGGAAGACCGCGTCCGCCGCGATCATCGCCAGCGAGAAGAACGGCAGCCCGAGGGTGACCGCGATCCCCGCGTGCTCCGCCATCATCACCGCCAGCAGCACGTTCTTCACCCGCCGGTTGGCCAGCGTGAAGGGGAAGGCGACCTGCGTGATCACCGTGCCGTAGCTGAGCAGGAAGACCGGCAGCAGGCCGGCGCCGAGCACCCCCGACAGCCCGGGCCAGGGCGTGAAGTAGTCCAGGTGCAGCGGGTAGTGCAGCGCGGTGCCGTCCTGCCAGCGCGAGCCCTGCACCTTGTACCAGCCGGCGGTGGAGTAGATCAGCACCACCTGTCCGGCGATCACCGCCATCGCGCAGTTGTGCAGCATGTTCGCCAGCGCGTCCGGTACGTCGCGCCACTCGCTGCCGGGCAGCGAGCGGTTGACGGCCCACCAGAGCCCGGCGACCGCCCACGGCACCCACAGCAGACCCACCGGTCCGGCCGGTCCCGCCGAGGAGGTCAGTCCCGTCGGCCCCAGCAGCAGCACCAGCCCCAGCAGCGCCCAGAGCCAGACCGCGCCCCCGTCCCTCGCCCGGCGGGCGTCCAGCGACCACACCCGGGCGCAGCGGGTGAACACCAGGTACACGGCCATCAGATGGATCACGTTGTCGCCGCCGTCACCGGCGAAGACGGCCCGGTTCTGCAGCGAGAGCACGGTGACCAGGAAGAGCACACCGCTCGCCCGGGTCCGCCAGCCCAGCGTGAACAGCACCGCCGCGACGATCGCCAGGTGGTAGACCAGCTCGAACCAGAGCCGCCCGTGGTACCAGGAGAGCACCGTGAAGGCGTGGTTCTCGGCGAGGAGCCGGGCCGCCAGTTCGTCCGACCAGGGCGAGCGGTCCCCGTACAGCACCCGCCGGTTGGGCCACTCGCGCAGCAGGAAGCCCGTCCAGGTCAGGCCGAACCCGATCCGCACCACCGCCGCCTGGTACGGGAAGGCGGCCTTGGTGGTGAACAGCTCGAAGGCCCGCGCGAACCGGCCCGGCGGGGGAGCGGCGGGCGAGGTCCCGGGCTGCCGGGGGACACCGGGCGGCAGCGGCGGGCACTCCTGCTGGGCACCCGTCACAGCAGCCCCCGGTAGTCGTCCTCGTCCACCGGCCACCAGGCCAGCTCCCGGTAGGAGGTCCCGGTGGGGACCTCCTCCCCGCTCCAGGCGGGCGGCGCGATGGTCGCCGTCCCCACCCGGAACTGGATCTGCAGGATCCGCTCGCCCCCGGCCGTCCGCCCGAAGCGCTGCAGCGCGACCCGCTTGAGGTACTCCTCGGCCGCCTTGCCGCGCTCACCGACCGCCGTGCCGTCCCCGGCGGAGTGCGTGGAGTCGTAGAGGTCCCAGGCCCGGCGCAGCAGGTTCTGGTCCGCATGGCTGGGAGCCGGGTTGTGCCGTATCGCCGCGATGTCCTGCGCGGTCAGGCCGACCCAGTCCCGGGTGCGTATCCGGCCGGTGTCGGAGATGGTCTGCACCCGGGCGTCCACGGTGATGTTCTGCTGCAGCGGGTTCGGCGCGAACAGCTTCCAGTTCTGCTCGAACTCCGGGTACACGATGCCGCCCAGCTGCGCCCGGTAGCGCTGCGACAGCGCGTTGGGCGGCGCCGACTGCAGGAACAGCGCCCCCAGGAAGACCGCGCTGCCGCCGATCAGGAACGCCGCCGCGCAGCAGAGCACCGCCAGTGCCGGCAGCGACCAGCCACGCCCCGACTCAGCCATGCACGCCCCCCAGCGGCGCGAGATACCACGCGCCCGGCCCACCACCGCGGATCCCGATCCCACCGCGAGCAGGTTGCACTATCTCAGGGCCCGGCCGAACCGCGCGACGGGGGTGCCGCGCCGCGCCCCGCCGGGACCCGACGGGGATCAGAGCACGAACGGGTCCCGCCCGTTCGCGCTCACCATCGGCCGCCCGGCCGCCTCCCAGGCGAACATCCCGCCGTCCACGTTCACCGCCTCCCGGCCCTGCGCCACCAGGTACTGCACCACCTGCGCCGAACGGCCGCCGACCCGGCAGAGCACGTACAGCCGCCGGTCCGGCTCGGGCAACTCGTCGATCCGGGCGATCACCTCGCCGATCGGGATGTGCAGCGCACCGTCCACGTGGCCGGCGTCCCACTCGTCCTGCTCACGCACGTCGAGCAGAGCTGCGTCGGCGGGCACCGAGGCGGCGTCCGTACTGGGTAGCTGGGTGAACATCGTCGGGTTCTCCTGAGGGTCTCGGTGGTCTCCACCATTGTCCGGTACTGCACGACCACGGGAGGCGCCGTCCGGTACGGGGGCGAGCAGCCGGTCGAGCTCGGCCTGCCGCTCGGCGGCCTTGGCCAGCAGCTGCTCGGCGAGCTCGGTCAGCAGCCCCTCCGGGTCCTGCGGCGCCAGCCGCAGCAGCTCGCCCATCGCACTGCGCTCCAGGCGGACCTGCTCGGCCGCCACCTGCCCGATCTTCGCCTTCAGCCACTCCAGCCGCTGGCGCAGCCACTCCAGCCGGTCCGGGGCGTCGGGCTCCGGCGCGGTCTCCGGCGCGGTGGACCACTCCTCGGCCAGCTGCTCCAGCGCCCCGGTGTCACCGTGCGCGTACGCCTCGTTGACCCGGGCGATGAAGGCGGAGCGGCGCTGCTGCTCGGCCTGGTCGGTGCTCAGATCGGGATGGGCGCGCCGGGCCAGGTCGCGGTAGATCCGCTGCGCGTCCTTGCCGGGGCGGACCCGGCGCGGCGGCTCGGGCTCGGCCACCTCCGGCGGCAGATCGGCCAGCAGTGCCTCCAGGTCGGGCAGCGCCTCGACCCGGCCGCGGGCCTCGGCGGCCCGCCGGATGTCCTCCGGACTGCCGCTGCGGACCGCGACGGTCTCCGCGATCAGCGCGTCCAGCTCGTCCAGCCGGGCGTACAGCGGCCCGAGCAGCTGATGGTGGACGAGTGCGAAGTTGTCGATCTCGACCCGCAGGGTCTCGACGTCGACCTCCAGCGTCAGCCAGGCGAGTTCGGTGGCGGCCACCAGCTCCTCCAGCTGCTGCCGTTCCGGGTCGGTCCACTGGACGGGGCTCTCCGCGCTCACCTGCTCGCCTTCATCCGTCACGGCCATCCGCCACGGCCGTCCACCGCGGCCGTACGGGCTGCCACCCTACCCGGGCCCCGACGGCCGCAAGTGCTCCTCCGATCGGATGAACCGGAGGTACAAGCCCGGCGCGCACCACAAGACACGCAACTGATACTGACGAATCTCCCCGATTCGCTATCAGTGGCGGCGCTCTCCGTGCTTCGCTGGAAGGCGCACGACCAGCCGCACCGGCAGCCGGGCGGCGGGGACACGCAGCGACACGAACAGCACCGGCACCCAGCATCCGAGCACCGCCACGACAGCACACGTACACAGGAGCTCACAACGGCCGCCCTCCGCGCGACGGCCAGGCGGGAGCAGATCGAATCCATGGTGGACGAGCCCAACTCCACACCGCGCCCGGACGGCCCCCCGGGTGACCAGCACCCCGGGGTGGTCGCCTTACTGCGCCTCGCCTCCGTGCTGATCGGCCCGGACCGCCGGATCGCCCAGTGGAACCGGGCCGCCGAGGAGCTCTTCGGGCACCGCGCGGAGGTGGCCTGCGGCCGCACGGCCTCCGGCCTGCTCCCCGCCGTCGACCCGCGCGCCGAGACCGCGGCCGCCCGCCCGCCCGGCACCGCCCGGCGCTGCGACGCCTTCGACACCCTGGACGACCTCACCCAGTTCGAGCAGGGCGCCTGGACCGGGTCGATGACGGTGACGGACCGCGAGGACCGCCCCCGCGACGTCCTCTGGTGGGCCTACCCGCTGACCGAACCGGGCGGGCGCAGCCTGCTCGCCCTGGCCACCGACGCCCGCCAGCTGCGCGCCTCCGGCCCCCGGATCGCGCTCGGCACCCGGCTGCTCTCCTACGCCGCCGCCCAGGGCGCACCGGGCGGCGCCCACCGGGTGTTCGCCGCCCTGGCCCCGGCCGGGGAGCGCGGCGCCGACGCGCTGGCCGCCCTGCTGCCCGGCGGTTCACCCGAACGCCGCGCCCGGCTGCTCGCCCAGCTGGCCGCCGCCGGCCTGCCCGCGCTCTGGGTGGACGCCACCACCAGACTCCCCGTCCTCCCCTACGAGCCGGCCGGCTCCGGGGTGGCCCGGATCGCCGCCGGGCTGGGCCGCCGCTACCCGACCGCGCAGCAGCGGGCCGTCCAGCCCAGAGCCACCCGGCGCCCACCGGAGGCGGGCCGCCCCGGCGGCGGGCCGGTCGCAGCAGGCCTGCAACTGCTGCCCGCCGAAGGCGCCGACGGCTCGCGTAGTCTCAACACCGCCGTCCCCGGGCCGCGCGAGGCCGCCGCCGCGGCCATGGCCGCGGACGGCGACCAGAGCACCGCCGCACCCGCCGATACGGACGGTCACCGGGTCAACCGTCCGCACGGCACGTCCCTCGGCCCGTCCGGCCCGATCCCGGGAGGCTCCGCCATCGAGTCCGCCGCCAACGGCCGCACCCCCGTGCGCGACGCCGACCTCCCCACGGGGCCGGCCGCCCCCTCCTCCGTCGAGGTGCTGACCAGCAGCCAGGCCGGCGAGCAGCTGGCCCTGCTGAGCGATGTCGGCAGCAGCGTCGGCACCACCCTCGACCTGGACACCACCGCCCGCGAGCTGTGCCAGGTCCTGGTGCCCCGAGTCGCCGACTTCGCCTGTGTGGACCTGATGGACGGGCTGATCTCCGACTCCGAGCTGCCCGCCAACCGGCCGGACGACCAGACCATGCTGCGCCGGGTGGCCCGCGCCTTCAACGCCTCCTCCGGCCACTGGGAACACGTCCTGGACGAGGGCGCGCTGCTGGCCATGCCCCGCTCCACCCCGCCGGGCCTCGCCCTGCAGGAGAACCAACCGGTCCTGGTCCCGGTGATCAACCCGGACGTCGCGGTGGACTACGCCGCCTCGCTCGGCGGGCCCGACCTGGTCCCGGTGGTGGTCGGCCGCTCGATGCTGGTGCTGCCGCTCTCCGCCCGGGGCACCGTGCTCGGCATCCTCAAGCTGCTACGGCTGCCGGACCGGGCCGCCTTCGACAAGAGCGACGCGGCGACCCTTCGCGAACTGGCGGCCCGGGCCGCCCTCTCGCTGGACAACGCCCGGCTGCACCGGGCCGAGGCCAAGGTCGCCACCACGCTCCAGCGCTCGATGATCCCCACCCGCCCGCCGAAGATCCCCGGCGTCCAGATCGCCCACCGCTACATGCCCGGCGACCGGCGGGCCGAGGTCGGCGGCGACTGGTTCGACGCGATCCAGCTGCCCGGCAGCCGGGTCGCCCTGGTGGTCGGCGACGTGATGGGCCACGGCCTGCACTCGGCCGCCGCGATGGGCCGCTTCCGCACCGCGATGCAGACCCTGGCCGCCCTCGACCTGCCGCCCGGACAGCTGCTGCGCCATCTGGACAACCTGGCCCAGAAGCTCGGCGACGACCATCTGGCCACCTGCCTGTACGCGGTCTACGACCCGATCAACCGCACCTGCGAGCTGGCCAGCGCCGGCCACGTCCCCCCGGTGCTGGTGCACCCGGACGGCCGGGGCGAGCTGCTGGAGATCCCCGAGGGCGCGCCGATCGGCGTGGGCGGGGTGCCGTTCGTGGCCAAGAAGATCGACGTCAGCGACGGCTCGATGCTGGTGCTGTGCACCGACGGCCTGGTCGAGGTCCGGGGCGGGGACATAGGAGCGGGGCTCGCCGCCCTCTGCGGCAACCTGATCGACCCCAAGCAGACCCCCGAGGAGGCCTGCGACGTCGTCCTGGACCGGCTGCACTCGGAGGACCGGCAGGACGACATCGCCCTGCTGGTGGCCCGCTTCGACGGGGTCGCCCCGACCGAGGTGGCCACCTGGGAGCTGTCGGTCGGCGACGCCGAGGTGCGCCGCTCCCGCGCCCTGGTCCGCGAGCAGCTCGCCGCCTGGCAGCTGACGGCGCTCGCCGACACTGCCGAACTCCTGGTCAGCGAACTGGTCACCAATGCGGTGCGGGTGGCCAGGGACCATGTCCAGCTCCAGCTGATCCGGGTCGACAAGCTCCTGGTCGAGGTCAGCGACGACAACCACAACCTGCCCTCGCTGGAGCCCGCCGAGTCCATGGACGAGAGCGGCCGCGGCCTCCACCTGGTCAGCAAGCTGTCCGAACGCTGGGGCACCGCCCGCAAGGCCGTCGGCAAGGTCGTCTGGTTCGAACTCGCCCTTCCGCGCCGCTGAGCACCCCGGCGGCACGGGTGATTCCGTGCGGCACTGCAGCAACCACAGGCAACGGATGAACGCTGCATCTCAGCTCGAAAGGGAGACCACGGGTCATCCTGGAGGCGGAGAAGAAGAGGGGGCACCGCCGATCGGCGGTGCCCCCTACTCGGGTCACGGTATTCGGTTCTGTTCAGCCCGGCATTCGAGCGAGTCGTTCCCGTACGACCGGAGCCGCTCCGGACGGGCTCCCTCCGCCCCCCGGCGGAGGGTCACCCCACCCATTCCCGCTCGGCTCCGCCACCGGCAGCTAGGAGTTGTCCGCCGAGACGGCGGCCTTCGCATGCCGGCGACGGAACAGCGCGGGGAGGCTCGGCACGGTGATGAAACCCTCCGCGCGGGCGCTGGCGATACCGATCCGGGGAATCTCGCTGCTCTTCTCGAAGAGCAGATAACGCGGCTCCCAGATCGGCCGGTACTTCGCGTTCGCCCGGTAGAGGGATTCGATCTGCCACCACCGGGAGAAGAAACCGAGCACCGAACGCCACAGCCGCAGCACCGGCCCGGCACCCAGCTTCGAACCCCGCTCGAAAACGGACCGGAACATCGCGAAGTTCAGCGAGACCCGGTCGATCTCGACCTCCTTCGCCCGCTGCAGGAGTTCGATCACCATGAATTCCACCAGGCCGTTCTCGCTCTCCCGGTCCCGGCGCATCAGGTCCAGCGAGAGGCCCCGCTCACCCCACGGCACGAAGCTCAGCAGCGCGCTCAGCTGGCCTTCCGCGTTGTGGCACTCCAGCATCACGCAACGGCCGTCCCCCGGGTCGCCGAGGCGGCCGAGCGCCATCGAGAAGCCGCGCTCGGTGGCACCGTCCCGCCAGTGGTCCGCCTTCCCGACCAGCTCGGCCATCTCGGCCTCGGGAATCTCCTCGTGCCGGCGGATCCGCACCGTGTACCCGGCCCGCTTCACCCGGTTGTACGCCTGCCTGACCACCCGCATGGCCCGGCCGTCCAGCGAGAACTCGTCCAGCTCGACGATCGCCTCGTCGCCCAGTTCCAGCGCGTCCAGACCGTGCCGGGCGTAGATCACCCCGGCCTCCTCCGAGGCACCCATCACGGCCGGCGCCCAGGCGTGCTCCCTGGCCTCGGCCAGCCAGGCGTCGATCGCCCCCGGCCAGGCCTCCGGGTCGCCGATCGGATCGCCGGAGGCCAGCGACACACCGCCGACCACCCGGTACGCCACCGCGGCCTTGCCGCTCGGCGAGAAGATCACCGCCTTGTCGCGGCGCAGCGCGAAGTACCCCAGCGAGTCCCGCTCGCCCTGCTTGTCCAGCAGAGCGCGCAGCCGCTGCTCGTCCTCCCCGGTCAGCAGCTCCTGCCCGCGCGGGCTGCGGAAGGCCAGGTAGACCACCAGCAGGAAGAGCACCGCGCTCATCGCGTTGATGAAGGCGTTCACCCAGGTCGGCACGTTGATCACGTCGATCACGTGGGCGGACGGCTCGACGGTGACCATCCGGGCGATCGAGTAGCCGAAGCGGTCCCAGAAGCCGGCACCCGTCACGGTGTTGGTCGTCTGGACCAGCAGCGCACCGACCGCGCCGCCAAGCGCCAGGCCGACGACCGCCGCCGCCAGCCCGGTCTTCGGGTTGGAGCGGTCCCCCTTGGAGGTGAACTCCTTGCGGCTGACCACCAGGGCCAACAGGAACAGCCCGGTGATGACCATGGAGAACCAGTTGAACGGATGCCGGACGAAGTCCTCGCCCTCTCCGGACACGGTCATCAGCAGCACGAAGACCAGGAAGGTCAGCCCGCCGACGACGGTGTTGAAGATCCAGGCGGCCCGCTTGCGCCGCCGCATCGCCACGGCCAGGAACAGCGACAGCACCGCCGAGGTCAGACCGGCGGTCGCCAGGTACGGGGTGAAATACCCACCCTCGTTGTGCGACTCCACCTGGTTGCGGAACGGTACCGCCAGCACCGCCACCAGGTTCACCAGGGCGATCAACCTCAGATACCAGACGGTCGCCATGGCGGCCCTCGGCCGCCAGCGCGCCAGCAGGCTCGCCAGAGCGCCGGAGCGCGAACCGGGAACGGCGGACGACTCCGGCTTCACAGTGGAGGACACGGCTCAATTCCAAACGATCAGTTGTGGGGGCGCATCCGCACCGCGCCCACGGCACGAGCCGGGCCATTGCGGCCGCGTTCTGATCGGCCCGTTCCGGGAGGGGGGCGCCGCAATCCATGGTTGCTCACCAAAGATGAGAATGACGTGAACCAGGTAGCCGATTCAGGCCCCCGCCGATCGGCGGGGGTGGTTTCCCGCCGATCCGGGCGTCACCCGCTCCCACCTGCCCCTAGGCTCGGACCCGGCAGACCGCCTTCGCCGTGCCCGGCGACCCGCCCCACCCGAGGAGAAGAAGACCATGACGCCGATCCGCGTACTCATCGTGGACGACGAGATCCTGGTCCGCTCCGGCCTCGGCCTGATCGTCGGATCCGCCCCGGACCTGGAGGTCGTCGGCGACTGCTCCGGAAGCCAGGCCGAGGACCGGGTCACCGCGCTGCGCCCGCACGTCGTCCTGCTGGACATCCGGATGCCCGACCTGGACGGCATCTCGGTGCTGCGCCGGCTGCGCGCACTGCCCAACCCCCCGGCCGTGGCCATGCTCACCACCTTCGACACCGACGAGTACATCGGCACCGCACTGCGCGGCGGCGCGGCCGGCTTCCTGCTCAAGGACACCGCCCCCGAGCAGTTGGTGCACGCCGTCCGGGTGCTCGCGGCCGGCGGCAGCGTGCTCTCCCCGACCGTCACCCGGACCGTGATCAGCGGCTACGTCGGGGGCGGCGGCCCGGACGCCGAGGCAGCCGCGCTCACCCGCGGCCTGACCGGCCGCGAGCTGGACGTGCTGGCCCTGCTCGGCGAGGGGCTGTCCAACGCCGAGATCGCCGACCGGCTCTTCCTCGGCACCGGCACCGTCAAGGACCACATCAGCGCCATCCTCGGCAAGCTGGGCGCCGCCAACCGGGTCCAGGCCGCCGTCGTCGCCAACCGGGCCGGCCTGGTCCGCAACCCCGAGCAGAACAGCGAATGACCCCCGACACCGCCCCGGCCGAAGACCATCCGCCGTCCGCGACCTCCCGCCGCACCTGGCCGGGCTGGCTCACCGCGCCCTGGCTGATGCTGCTGCTGCCCGTCCTCGCTTCCACCGTGGACTCCGTCCTCGTCGCCCTGGACACCCCGTGGTGGCAGCGCGCCCTGACCGCGCTGGCCACCCTGGCGCTGCTGCTGCGACGCCGCTACCCGGTGCTGGTGCTGCTGCTCACCCTGCCCGCGAGCTTCGTCACCTTCATCTGGATCGCCCAGATCACCGCCGTCTACTCGGTGGCCTCCCGGCGGCCCCGGCCGTGGGTCGCCGCAGTCTGCGCCTGCGCCTTCGCCCTGTCCGAGTTCTTCCACTGGCCACTCACCGACCACCCGTTCGCGTTCAACCGGGACAATGCGCTCTACGCCATCCAGTGCGCGATGCTCGGCGCCGCGCCCACCGCGCTCGGCCTGCTCGCCCGCACCCGGCGCGAGCTGGCCCTCCGGCTGGACGAGCTGACCAAAGGCCAGCAGCGCGAGAGTCGGCTGCTGGCCGAGCGGGTACTGGCCACCGAGCGGGCCCGGCTGGCCCGCGAGATGCACGACGTGGTCTCCCACCAGGTCAGCCTGATCAGCATCCAGGCCGGCGCCCTCCAGGTGAGCACCGCGGACCCCGCGGCCAGGACCGCCGCGCTCACCATCAGGGAGCTGTCCGTGCGCACCCTGGTGGAGCTGCGCCAGATGGTGGGTGTGCTGCGCGCCGCCGGCGTGCGGCAGGACGAGCCGCTCGTCCCGCAGCCCAGGCTCGCGGACCTGCCCCGGCTGATCGAGGACAGTGGGCTGTCCGTCAGCAGTGAGCTCAGCCCCGGCGACCGGCCCTGGCCCGAGGCGGTCGAGCGGGCCGCCTACCGCACCGTCCAGGAGGCGCTCACCAACATCACCAAGCACGCCCCCGGCGCCCCGGTCGCGGTCCGCCTCGCCTCCAGGGGCACCCGGCTGCTGGTGGAGGTCCGCAACGAGCGCCCGCCGCTGCGGCGGGGCACCGGTCCCGGTCCGCTCCCCGGCGGCGGCCACGGCCTGGTCGGCCTGCGCGAGCGCGCCCAGTTGCTCGGCGGCTCCTTCAGCGCCGCCGCCACCCCCGACGGCGGCTTCGCCGTCCAGGCGGAACTCCCCGTCGTGGGCGAGTAGCCGGCCCGGCACCGGAGCACCGGGCATTCCCGGGAGAACCCCGGTGCTCCGAAATCACCACCGGGCCCGTGAGTCAACAAAAAAGCCCCGCAGATCCGAAGATCTGCGGGGCTTCGCTGTGCGCGAGGGGGGAGTTGAACCCCCACGCCCTTTCGGGCACTGGAACCTGAATCCAGCGCGTCTGCCTATTCCGCCACCCGCGCATGGGTGTTGTCGTTGGAGTGTTTCCGCTCTTCCGACCCGCCGGTAAGTTTACCTTATCTCGGCTGGTCTTCCGTTCGGCTCCCTTGCGGGCGCCCCTTCCGACGTGGAAAACATTAGCACGACCTGCGGGCCGCCTACGAATCCGTTCCCCCTGCCCCGCAACCGGAGGCGGCCCCGGTACCCCCGGACGGAGTCCCGGCCCGATCCGCCAGGGGTGAGCGGGCCCGTGTCCGGGTAGCCCTGGCTTGCCACTCCCGAACACCGTCCCGAGCGCCCCGCCGAAGCGGTCGTCACCGCCCCGCGCAGGGGTCCGTGGCGGCCACCACATCCCCGGGGAACCGTACGGACGGGCCGGGCGTGGATACGATCAGTACGGAAGTACCGCAAGTAGGCCGAGCAGCGGGCCCGACCGAAGCCCTTGGAAGGGGGTGCCCCATGGGAGTCCTGAAGAAGTTCGAGCAGCGGCTCGAGGGTCTTGTGAACGGCACCTTCGCTAAGGTGTTCAAATCCGAGGTCCAGCCGGTGGAGATCGCCGGGGCGCTGCAGCGCGAGTGCGACAACAACGCCACCATCTGGAACCGGGACCGCACCGTGGTCCCGAACGACTTCATCGTCGAGCTCAGCCCGCACGACCACGAGCGGCTCAGCCCGTACTCGAGCCAGCTCGGCACCGAGCTGGCCGGCATGGTGCGCGAGTACGCCGACGCGCAGCGCTACAGCTTCATGGGCCCGCTCCAGGTCACCCTGGAGAAGGCGGACGACCTCGACACCGGCCTCTACCGGGTGCGCAGCCGCACCCTCGCCTCCGAGGAGCCTCCGCAGGCCGTCCCGCCGCCGGCCCAGGCCGGCTACGGACGCCAGCCCACCCCGCCCGCGCCCGGCGCGCCGTGGCAGCAGGAGGGCGCGGGCGCGTACGGCGCGCCGCCGCCGCCCGCCTCGCCCCCGGCGATGCCCCCGATGCCGCCGGCGCCCCCGACCGTGCCGCCCGCCGCGGGCGGCAACGTCCGCCCGTTCCCCGGCTCGGGCGGTGGCGCGCCCACCACCCGCCGCTGGATCGAGGTCAACGGCGCCCGGCACCAGGTGACCGGCAACGGCGTGGTGCTCGGCCGTTCCACCGAGGCGGACGTCCGGATCGACGACCCCGGCGTCTCCCGCAAGCACGCGGAGATCCGTCCTGGCACGCCCGCCATGGTGCTCGACCTGGGGTCCACCAACGGCATCGTGGTGGACGGACAGCACACCCAGCGCGCTACGCTCCGCGACGGCTCCAGGATCGTCCTGGGGAGCACGACCATCGTCTACCGACAGGTCGAAGGGTAGAACGGGCCACCTATGTCAGATCTGACCTTGACGGTCATGCGGCTTGGATTCCTCGCCGTGCTGTGGCTGTTCGTCATCGTCGCAGTGCAGGTGATCCGCAGCGACCTGTTCGGCACCAAGGTGAACCCGCGGTCCTCGCGGCGTGCCACCGGGGCGCCGGCCCAGAGCGCCTCCGGCGCGGCCCGGCCCGCCGGCTCGCCGCAGACCGCCCCGACCCAGTCCAGGCCGCGCCGCGGCGCGCCGACCCAGCTGGTCGTGGTGCAGGGCTCGCTGGCCGGCACCACCGTGGCCCTGCAGGGCCAGACGATCACGCTCGGCCGGGCGCACGACTCCACGATCGTGCTGGACGACGACTACGCGTCCTCCAGGCATGCCAGGATCTACCCGGATCAGACTGGGCAGTGGACGGTCGAGGATCTAGGCTCCACCAACGGCACCTATCTGGACCGGCAGCGGCTCACGACGCCCACCCCGCTCCAGCCGGGCATGCCGATCCGTATCGGCAGGACCGTCATCGAACTGCGGAAGTAGTAGCGCATGAGGGACAGCATCCCGTTCACGCCCGGCCGGGCACGCGGCTGCCACGCTGCCGCCCTGGTGCGCGCCGACGCCCTGAAGGGGGTCCCGTTCCGCATGAGCGAGCACATCGTGTCCGGGTCCGGTGGGAACACCGCCGAGCGAAGCGAGGCGGGGGCATGAGCTTGGTGCTGCGTTTCGCGGCCGGGTCCCACAAGGGTCTGATCCGGGAGGGCAACGAGGACTCCGGCTACGCCGGGCCGCGGCTGCTGGCCGTCGCCGACGGCATGGGCGGCGCGGCGGCCGGCGAGGTCGCCTCCTCCGAGGTGCTCGGTTCGATCGTCCGCCTGGACGAGGACATCCCGGGCGCCGACCTGCTCACCCTGCTCAAGGACGCGGTCCAGGGCGCCAACGACCGGCTGCGCCAGATGGTCGAGGAGGACCCGCAGCTCGAGGGCATGGGCTGCACCCTCACCGCGATGCTCTGGACCGGCCAGCGGATGGGCCTGGTCCACATCGGCGACTCCCGCGCCTACCTGCTGCGCGACGGCGCCCTGAGCCAGATCACCCAGGACCACACCTGGGTGCAGCGGCTGGTGGACGAGGGCCGGATCACCCCGGAGGAGGCCGAGACCCACCCGCAGCGCTCCCTGCTGATGCGCGCGCTGGACGGCCGCGGCCAGGTCGAGCCCGACCTGTCGATCCGCGACGTACGGGCCGGCGACCGCTACCTGATCTGCTCGGACGGCCTCTCCGGGCCGGTCAGCCACCAGACCCTGGAGGAGACGCTCGGGAGCTTCTACGCCCCGCAGCAGACCGTCCAGGAGCTGATCCAGCTGGCGCTGCGCGGAGGCGGCCCCGACAACATCACCTGCATCGTCGCGGACGTGATCGACGTCGGCGCCACCGACACCCTCAGCGGCCAGCTCGCCGACATCCCGGTGGTGGTCGGCGCGGTCGCCGACGCCCCGCCGTCCAGCGCGCACGACCAGGCCATCCTGAACACCCCGGCCGGCCGCGCCGCCGGTCTCGGCCGCCCGCCGCAGGGCCCGCAGGGCGCCTTCGGCCCGGCCAGCGGCTACGAGCAGCCGGGCTTCGGCCCGGCCGAGGGCTACGGCGACGGTTACGGCTACCCCGAGGGCGAGCCCCAGGGGGCCGGCTACGGCGAGGCGTACGACACGTACGGCACCCCGGAGCCGCAGCAGCCGTACCAGGACGACGACTACGAGGACGACGAGGACGCCCCGCGCCGCAAGGGCCGCGGACTGAAGATCTCGCTCGCCGTGGCCCTGGCACTCGGGCTGATCGGCGGGGCCGGCTGGTTCGGCTGGCAGTGGACCCAGGACCAGTACTACGTCGGTACCGACGGCGACCACGTCGCGGTCTACCGCGGCCTCAACCAGAACCTGGCCGGAATCAACATGTCGTCGGTGTACGAACGCCATGATGACGTCGAACTCAAGTTCCTGCCCGCCTACCAGCGCACCCAGGTGAGCAACACCATCCAGGCCAAGAGCCTGGACGACGCCCACGACCAGGTGAAGCGCCTCGCCGCCCAGGCGGAGATCTGCAAGAAGATCTCCGAGGGGGCGAAGCCCTCCGCCCAGCCACCGGCCGCCACCCCGAGCGCGAGCCCCAGCCCCGCGGCCGCCGGCAGCGCCATCGGGACCCAGAGCAACCCGGCCCCCGCGCAGGACGCCGCCCACCCGGCCGGCAGCCCCGGCGCCGCGCCGACCCTCAGCGAGCAGGAACAGCAGCTGGCCAACTCCTGCGCGACCCAGTAACCCCGGTCCCCGCACGGGCCCACTCAGCCGTCAGGGGGCGGTTACCACGTGAGCACCTTTGACCTGAGCAGCAGCCATGGCGGCGGTCGGCGCGGAGCCGACCGTCCCAGCGTCCGCTCCGGCATGCGCCCTGGGCGCCGTGCCAACACCACCATCACGCCCCAGGGCACGCCCAACCGGCGCAACACCGAACTGGTCCTGCTGGCCTTCGCGGTCCTCGTGCCGATCCTCGCCTACGCCAACGTCGGCCTCGCCATGGACAACCGGCTCCCCGCCGGCATGCTGGCGTACGGCGCCGGGATGGGGGCGCTCGCACTGGTCGCACACCTGGCGATGCGCCGCTTCGCGCCGTACGCCGACCCCCTGCTGCTGCCGCTGGGCACCCTGCTCAACGGACTCGGCCTGGTGATGATCTGGCGCCTCGACAAGGCCGGCAAGCTGCTGCGCGGCAACTTCCCCGCCGCGGCCAACCAGCTGATGTGGTCCGCACTCGGCATCGCCCTGTTCATCGGCGTGATCGTGGTGCTCAAGGACCACCGGATCCTGCAGCGCTACACCTACATCTCGATGGCCGTCGCCCTGGTGCTGCTCGCCGCGCCCGCCTTCTTCCCCTCCCGTGCCGAGGACTTCGGCGCCAAGATCTGGATCCGCTTCGGCAGCTTCTCGATCCAGCCCGGCGAGTTCGCCAAGATCATCCTGACCGTGTTCTTCGCCGGCTACCTGATGGTCAAGCGCGACGCCCTCGCCCTGGCCAGCCGCCGCTTCATGGGCCTGTACCTGCCGCGCGGACGCGACCTCGGCCCGATCATCGTGGTCTGGCTGCTCTCCATCCTGATCCTGGTCTTCGAGACCGACCTCGGCACCTCCTTCCTGTTCTTCGGCCTCTTCGTGGTGATGCTCTACGTCGCCACCGAACGCACCAGCTGGATCGTGGTCGGCCTGCTGCTCTCCTTCGGCGGCGCCGCCCTGGTCGCCACCTCCGAATCGCACGTCAAGACCCGCATCGACGCCTGGCTCGACCCGATGGCGGCCTTCTCGCCGCACCCCCCGCCCGGTTCCACCGAGCAGATCGGCCAGACCCTGATGGCCTTCGGCTCCGGCGGTGTCACCGGCACCGGCCTCGGCCAGGGCCGCTCCTGGCTGATCCAGTTCGCCGCCAAGAGCGACTTCATCCTCGGCTCCTTCGGCGAGGAACTCGGCCTCACCGGCATGATGGCGCTCTTCCTGCTCTACGCCCTGGTCGTCCAGCGCGGCCTGCGCACCGCCGTCGCCGCCCGCGACCCGTTCGGCAAGCTGCTCGCCGTCGGCCTCTCCTCGGCCTTCGCGCTCCAGGTCTTCGTGGTCGCCGGCGGCGTCACCGGACTGATCCCGCTCACCGGTATGACCATGCCGTTCCTCGCCCAGGGCGGGTCCTCGGTGGTCGCCAACTGGGCCCTGCTCGCCCTGCTGCTGAAGATAAGCGACAGCGCCCGGCGCCCCTCGGCGGAACCGACCCAGGCCGCCCAGTCGTGAATACCCCCACAGCGGACGTAAAGAAAGATGCGGTTGAATCAACCCCAGTGACCGCACGAAGGAGGCGAGGAGCCCAGTGAACAAGCCCATCCGACGGGTCTCGATCTTCTGTTTGGTCCTGATCCTCGCCCTGATGGTCCGGACCAACTGGGTCCAGGGCGTCCAGGCCGACGCCTGGGCGAGCAACAGCCACAACGACCGCAACAAGTACGACCGCTACGCCTACCCGCGCGGCAACATCATCGTGGCCGGGCAGCCGGTCACCAAGTCCGACTTCGTCAACGGTCTGCGCTACAAGTACAAGCGCGCCTGGATCGACGGTCCGCTGTACGCCCCGGTCACCGGCTACTCCTCCCAGGCCTACGACAGCACCCAGTTGGAGAAGCTGGAGGACGGCATCCTCTCCGGCACCGACTCCCGCCTGTTCTTCCGCAACACCCTCGACATGCTCACGGGCAAGCAGAAGCAGGGCGGCGACGTGGTCACCACGATCAACCCCAAGGCGCAGAAGGCCGCCTTCGACGGCCTGGGCAACAAGAAGGGCGCCGCCGTCGCCCTGGACCCGAAGACCGGCGCGATCCTCGCCCTGGTCTCCACCCCCTCGTACGACCCGTCCACCTTCGCCGGCGGCGACCCCGCCACGGACGGCAAGGCCTGGACCGCGCTCCAGAGCGACCCGAACAAGCCGATGCTCAACCGGGCGCTGAAGGAGACCTATCCGCCCGGCTCGACCTTCAAGCTGGTGACGGCCACCGCCGCGTTCGAGAACGGCATGTTCCAGGGGCCCGACGACAAGACCGACACCCCGAAGCCGTACATCCTGCCCGGCACCAAGACCGAGCTGAAGAACGACAGCGACGGCGAGCCCTGCGAGGGCGCCACCCTCAGGGACGCCATGGCGGTCTCCTGCAACACCGTCTACGGCAAGATCGGCGCCGACCTGGGCCGGGACAAGCTGCGGGCCGAGGCCGAGAAGTTCGGCTTCAACAACGACAAGATCGACATCCCGATCCGGGCCACCGCCAGCTACTTCCCCAAGAACTCCACCCCCGACGGCACCGCGATGGACGCCATCGGCCAGCACGACACCCGCGCCACCCCGCTGCAGATGGCCATGGTCGCCTCCGCCGTCGCCAACAACGGCACCCTGATGCAGCCGTACCTGGTCAGCGAGGAGCGCTCGGCCAACCTCACCCCCGTCTCCACGCACTCCGAGCACCAGTTCAGCCAGCCGATGAAGCCCGAGACGGCGCAGAAGCTGCAGCAGCTGATGGAGAGCGTGGTCAAGAACGGCACCGGCCAGAAGGCCCAGATCGACGGCGTCACGGTCGGCGGCAAGACCGGCACCGCCCAGCACGGCCAGGACAACTCCGGCCTGCCGTTCGCCTGGTTCGTCTCCTACGCCAAGGCCTCCGACGGCCAGCAGGTCGCGGTCGCCGTGGTGGTCGAGGACGGCGCCGCCTCCAGCAACGAGATCAGCGGCGGCAGCATCGCCGCGCCCATCGCCAAGTCGGTGATGGAGGCCGTTCTCAACAAGTAGGACCCGAAGAGTGGCCGCTGTACGGGTGGCGGTCTTGTCACAATGGGACGCGGCCGGTCGATACCGGTCTGGTCTCAGCCGGCCGCCTGTCCCGGCAGGTCCCGGCAGGACCGGTAGCGTATCCGCAGCAGCGGGTGTGCCCGCCGCTCGCCCACGTCGTCGCAGAACCATCACGACGGCGGACAGCGTCCAACAGAGCGTGCGCGGACACCTACGTCACATCCTCACCAGCTAGGTGAGGGAGAGGGTCGGAACTATGGAAGAGCCTCGTCGCCTCGGCGGCAGGTACGAGCTCGGCGGCGTCCTCGGACGCGGCGGCATGGCCGAGGTGTACCTCGCCCATGACACCCGACTCGGCCGCTCCGTCGCAGTGAAGACGCTCCGGGCCGACATGGCCAGGGATCCGTCGTTCCAGGCCCGCTTCCGCCGCGAAGCCCAGTCCGCGGCGTCCCTGAACCACCCCGCCATCGTCGCCGTCTATGACACCGGCGAGGACTACATCGACGGCATCTCCATTCCGTACATCGTGATGGAGTACGTCGAGGGGTCCACCCTGCGCGAACTGCTGCACTCCGGCCGCCGCCTGCTGCCCGAGCGCGCCCTGGAGATGACCATCGGCATCCTCCAGGCCCTGGAGTACTCCCACCGGGCCGGCATCGTCCACCGCGACATCAAGCCCGCCAACGTCATGCTCACCCGCCAGGGCAACGTCAAGGTCATGGACTTCGGCATCGCCCGTGCCATGGGTGACGCCGGCATGACGATGACCCAGACCTCCGCCGTCATCGGCACCGCCCAGTACCTCTCCCCCGAGCAGGCCAAGGGCGAGACCGTCGACGCCCGGTCCGACCTCTACTCCACCGGCTGCCTGCTCTACGAACTGCTCACCGTGCGCCCGCCGTTCATCGGCGACTCGCCGGTCGCCGTGGCCTACCAGCACGTCCGTGAGGAGGCCATGCCGCCCTCCTCGTACGACCCCGAGGTCCGCCCCGAGATCGACGCGATCGTGCTCAAGGCCCTCGCCAAGGAGCGCGACTACCGCTACCAGAGCG
Organism: Kitasatospora sp. NPDC001175; assembly: GCF_053598215.1. NCBI lineage: Bacteria > Bacillati > Actinomycetota > Actinomycetes > Kitasatosporales > Streptomycetaceae > Kitasatospora > Kitasatospora sp. NPDC001175. The sequence goes on from NZ_JBSFJU010000023.1 coordinate 42,715, forward strand.
CCGACGAGATGCGCGACGACATCGAGCGCTTCCTCGACGGCCTCCCGGTCGCAGCCGCCCAGCAGGCCGCCGCCTTCGGCATGGGCGCCCCCGGCTACGGCTACGACCAGCAGGGCTTCCAGGCCCAGCACGACCCGTACGGCCAGACCAACCTGCTCCCGCAGCAGGGCGGTTCCGGGCCGACCACCATGATGGCCCCGGTCGGCGGACAGCAGTCCGGCTACGGCTACCAGGACGGCGGCGACGACGGCTACGAGTCGGGCGGCCGGCGCCAGGACCAGTCGAAGAAGGGCAGCACCTCCTGGATCATCCTGGGGATCGCGGCCGTGCTGGTGCTGGTCGGCGCGTACTTCGTGGTCGACGCCATGACCCAGTCGAACAACACCTCGGGCTCCAAGGTCACCGCGCCCAACCTGGTCGGCAAGTCGCTGAAGGACGCCCAGGCCGCCGCGGCCGCGGCGAGCCCCAAGCTCCAGGTGACCGCGGCCGACGCCGTGGCCTGCCCGGACAACAACATCCAGAAGGACGCGGTCTGCACACAGGACCCGGCCGCCGGCACCCAGGTCGACGTGAACACCCCGATCAAGGTGCACCTCTCCAGCGGCCCGGCCGCCGTCCCCGTCCCGGACGTCACCGGCAAGTCCCAGGACGACGCCAAGACCGCCCTGCAGAAGGCGGGCTTCACGGCCGGCAACGTGACCTACAAGAACGACGACAGCACCCCGCAGGACAAGGTCATCTCCCAGTCGGTCACCGGCAACGCCGCTCCGGGCACCTCGGTGGACCTGGTCGTCTCCTCGGGCAAGCAGCAGACCAACGTCCCCAGCGTGATCGGCCAGCAGGTCGACGCGGCCCGCCAGGCCCTGGAGAGCGCCAGCTTCACGGTCGCCGTCAAGTACACGGCGGCCCCCGACCCCAGCAAGGTCAACATCGTCTCGGACCAGGACCCTCCGGGGAACAGCAAGGCGGCCCAGGGTGCCAGGGTCACCTTGACCGTCTACAAGCAACCCGACAAGGTGCCCGTCCCAATCCTGGTGAACAAGACCTACAAGGCGGCCTTCGACGCCCTGAAGGCAGCGGGTCTGGTCCCGCAGGTGGTCATGGGCCCGGTGGACGAGAACGCCATCGTGATGAACGCCAACCCGGCGACCGGACAGGTCGACCCGGGCACCACCATCCAGCTCTGGACCAGGCCGGGTGACCCCCGGGGCAACAACAGCCCCACCGCGCCGGGTCAGACCCACTGATCACCGCACACACGCCGAAGGGGGCCGCCACCGCGGCCCCCTTCGCGTTGCCCCGCTACCGCCTGCCCGACCCCGGGTGCCGCCGCCTGCCGGGCCCCGGGGCGCCGCTCAGGGCGCACAGCATGTCCATCCGGCCGCCCAGGGTGCGCACCTCGCCCACCGTGTCCGCGAGCCGGACGCTCATCGCGGCCACCAGCGCCCGCTCCGTCTCCAGCCGGCGGACCAGGCGTGTGTAAGCCTCGCGCAGCTCGGCCAGCTCCGCCCGCGTCCCCGCCGCCGCCCGCTCGGCGATCTCCGCGACCATCGCCTCCGGCCAGGTGGCCGGGGCCTCGGCCAGGTCGAGCAGCTGGCGGCGGACCTGCCGCGCCACCTCGCTGTCCCGCAGCAGCATCGCCACGTTCAGCACCGCCCGACGGGGGAAGACCAACAGGCCGCGGCCCGGGGATTTTCTAGGGGTCATATTGACCCCTAGAAAATCCTGCAGGTCAGCGCCCTTCAGCAGTGCCATGCCGCTGTCCGTCAGCTCCTCGCGGTGGCGGCGGACCAGGGTCCGGACGGCCTCCTCGTCCACCTCGAAGTAGGTGGCCACCATGGACCGCGTCACATGCACCCCGTCCGGAAGCAACCGCAGCGCCCGGACCTTGTCCAGCACCTCGGTGCGCTCCACCAGGCTGCCGCGCATCGTGCGGGATTCGAGAAGTACGGCTTCGTGGTTCATCGGCGCTCGCCTCAACCCGTCGTCAGGCACCTGTTCTGCCGAACCTCCAACGACCCAGGTTGACGCCGCGTCACCTCTGCGGATGAGCGCACCGAGGCGCGCACCCCGCGCGCACCTCCTGCCACACGCCTCAGCGCAGCTCCGCCGGCGGGGTCCGCCTCGCGTCCACCTGATCCACCCTCACCAGGCTTCCCCAGACCGCCATCCGATACGTGGAGGTGTACACCGGGGTGCAGGTGGTCAGCGTGATGTACCGGCCTGGAGCGGTGTGGCCGGAGCCGGCCGGGACGGGGGCGATGACGCCCGTGTCGTACTTCGAGGTCCGCGGCAGCGTGCCGTCGACCCGGTAGACGTACCAGCGGTCCTTGGTCTCGACCACGATCGGGTCACCCTCGGCGAGCCGGTCGAGGTCGTGGAACTTGGCGCCGTGGCCGTCCCGGTGGGCGGCGAGGGCGAAGTTCCCCTGCTCCTCCCAGGGCATCGCGGCCCGGTACGGCTCCTCGTAGACCCCGGCCACGCCCTCGTCGAGCACCTCGCTGCCGGTGCCCATCCGAATCAGCACCTGGTAGTCCCGGCCGAGTGCGGGCAGGTGCAGGAAGCCCACCCCGTCCCCGGCCCGGTACACCGGGGGAGGAGCCTGCGCCGAGGTGCTGGGCAGCAGCGGGGCGGACCAGCTGCCGCGCAGCCGCTCCGCCTGCACCCCGGCCCGCCGGTCGGCGACCAGGTCCGTCCACCACAGCGAGTACCCGACGAACAGCGCAAGCACCAGACCGACGGTGATCAGCAGTTCCCCGGCCACGCCCGCCACCGCGCCCACCCGGCGGCGCCGCCCGCGCCGCCGGGTGGCCCGTGAAGGTCCACAGGGCCCCGACGGCTCCGAGGGTCCTGAGGGTCCGTCCAGCACGATGTCCACGCCGCCTCGCCCCTCGGGTACGGGTGCCTAACCGCCGGTCAGCGCAGGAGGCTGCCCCTGGCTCCGCGGCCGTTCCTCGACCATCTTGCCAAACACGATCAGCCTTCCCCGGGCACTGAACTCGGGTGTGCACGTCGTCATCGTGAGGTAACGACCCGGCTGGGTGAACGGCGACCCCTTCGGCACCGGCTGGAGCACCGTGACGTTGGACGGCGGCGTCTCCGGGATGCCGCCCGCCACCTCGTACGTGTAGAACGAGGTCGCGGTCTCCACCACGATCTTGTCCCCCGGCACCAGCTGCCCGATCTTCCGGAACGGCTGACCGTGCGTGGTCCGGTGCGCCGCGACCGCGAAGTTGCCGGTCTTGTCGGAGGGCATCGCGGTGCCGACGTAGTGCCCGACCAGGCCCTTGTCCAGCACCTGCTGCTTCCCGGTGCCCTCGGCGATCGGGTACGTGAGGCCGAGCTTGGGGATGTGGATGATCGCGAAGCCCTGGCCCGGTTCGAACGCCCCGGCGGGCTTGTCCGTACCGCCCGGGGTCGGTGTGGGCTGCGGCTTGCTCCACTGCTGTTCCAGCTTGCTGCGGGTGCCGTCGGCGGAGGCGTCCGCCTGCACGTTGGTCCACCACAGCTGGTAGGCGACGAAGAGCAGCATCACCACGCCGAGGGTGATGAACAGTTCGCCGACCAACCGGCCGAGCACCACCTGCTTGGACTCCTTGGGCCTGGGCTTCGGCCCGCTCGGCCGGCCAGCGGCCCGCCGCCGTCCGCTGCCCGAGCGCGCCGCGGCGCGGCGCCGCTCTGCCCGGGAACCGGGCGCGGCGGTGTCCGGGCCGGCCGGGTCCTCCCCGGGCACCGGCCGAAGCTTCAGTGTCTGTTCAGCAGGGGGCCAGGCGGACTCGCGGGCCGGCTCGTAGACGCCCCACTCGCCCGCGTCCGCGTCCCGCCCCGGTCCCGCCCCGGTCTGCGCGCCCCCCTCCGGGCGCAGCGTCGTCACCCCGTCAGCTCCGGCCGATCACCGGGGCGAGCCCGGCCGAGCGGGGCACCGCCTCCGGGAAGCCGCACTCCGCCAGCCAGTTGGCGAGCATCCGGTGCCCGCCCTCGGTGAGCACCGACTCCGGGTGGAACTGCACGCCCTCGACCAGGAGATCGCGGTGCCGCAGCCCCATGATCACGCCGCTGTCGGTCTGCGCGGTGACCACCAGGTGGTCCGGGACGGTGGCCGGCTCCACCGCGAGCGAGTGGTACCTGGTCGCGGTCATCGGCGAGGGCAGCCCCGCGAACACCCCGCCGTCCTCGTGCGTCACCGGCGAGACCTTGCCGTGCAGCAGCTCCGGCGCCCGGCCGACCACCGCCCCGTACGCCACCGCGATCGACTGCAGGCCCAGGCACACCCCGAAGACCGGCAGCCCGATCGACGCGCAGTGGCGCACCATCTCGATGCACACCCCGGCCTCCTCCGGCGCCCCGGGCCCGGGGGAGAGCAGCACCCCGTCGAATCCCAACTCGCCGTCACGGCGCACCGCGTGCTCGACCGTCACCTCGTCGTTGCGCACCACCTCGCAGGTGGCACCCAGCTGGTACAGGTACTGGACGAGGTTGAAGACGAAGCTGTCGTAGTTGTCCACCACGAGGATCCGTGGCGAACTTCCGGCGGAGGTCATACGCGCGCTACTCCTGAAGTGCGGTCCTGCCGGCCGGCAGGGGGGAAGAGCGGGAGAGCGGGGCCGGTCAGCCGGCTCCGCCTTGGTCCACCGTGACGTTCCCGAAGGGCAGCAGCGGCTCGGCCCACGGGAAGACGTACTGGAACAGGACGTAGACCACCCCGAGCACGAGCAGCACCGCGAGGACCAACCGGACCAGGGTGTTTCCCGGCAGATGCCGCCAGATCCAGCCGTACATGCCGCTCCTTCGGGTTCAGGTCGGTGTCAAGACTAGACCGCACCACCCGCCGGACAGGCCACATCGCCGGACTTGTCCACTACCGCGCCCCGGCGCCCGCCGACCGCCCGGGCCATTCGCCCGCTAACCGTCCGCCGAGTGCAGATCGACACTGCCCGCGTACCCCGGCAGGGTCAGCCCGGTGCTCTCCTGCACCTTCCAGCCGAGCCCGTACGCGGCGACGTACTTGAGGTAGTTGCCGATCGCCGGATCGGCGTTGACCGCCGCCCGCAGCGCGTCGGTGCGACCGACCGCCCTGATCACGTACGGCGGCGAGTAGACCCGGCCCTGCAGCAGCAGGGTGTTGCCGACGCAGCGGACCGCACTGGTGGCGATGAGCCGCTGGTCCATCACCTGGACGCCCTCCGCACCCCCGCGCCACAGCGCGTTCACCACGGCCTGGATGTCCTGCTGGTGGATCACCAGATCGTTGACCCCCGGCTCGGGGACGCCCGGGATGCGCGCGGTGGCGTCCGGTGGGGCGTCGTTGAGCGTGACGACCAGGCCCGGGCCCTTCAGCGGCTCCAGCCCGGCGGCCCCGCGCAGCGGATCGAGACGGCCCGTGTCGGACGGGCCCGCCTGCTGCTTGGCGAGGACGTCGGCACGGTGCTGGAGATCGGTCAGCTGCGCCTGGAGCTGCTGGTTCTGGGTGCTGCGCTGGCGTATCACGTCGCTCATGCGCAGCAGCGAGTTGTCGGTGCGCAGATCGGTGCCGTGGGCGGTCTCCGCGCTGATGTAGAAGAGCAGACCGGCCAGGGCGAAAACGGTGCAGGTCAGGGCGCGTCCGACAATTCGGGTGCCGGGGCGGCGAGCAGCGCCGGAACCCCGGGGAATCGTGAAATTCGGCACCGTACCCTTATCTCCCTCAGACCCGGCGAGCCACTACGCTAACGGACGCAGGTGGCATGTGCGGAGCGCCCTGTCCGGAACGTCCCCAGGTTCGTCTGGCGGAGGTCCGGACCGATCGTTCCCCCCGCACAGACCGGTCGCCACCGCCGCCCGCCCCGCTGCACCCTGCGCGGTCACAGCGCATCGACAGGAGAACCCCTCGTGCCGAAGTCTCGACTCCGCAAGAAGTCCGACTACACCCCGCCGACGACGGCCACGGTGAAGATCAGCTCCGGACGCAGCTGGGTCGCACCGCTGATGCTGGCGCTGTTCCTGATCGGCCTGGTGTGGATCGTCACCTACTACGTGACCAGCGGCACCTGGCCCGTCCAGAGCTGGGGCAACTGGAACATTCTGGCCGGTTTCGGATTCATCGCCGCCGGCTTCGGCGTCTCCACCCAGTGGAAGTAAGTCCTATTTGACCTGTTTCCAGCACCGCTTCGGGCTCCGACCCGGAGCGGTGCTGCTTCCTGCGCTCAACTCGGCCCGGGCCATCGCACCGTACGTTTATCCACACAGTTATCCACACTGGGGAAAAGTCGCCCCAGCCTGTGGATAACTTCTGCCCCACACCCGGTGGAAAGCGTCCGTGCGACTCGATAAAGACACAGCTGGACGCGCGTAGAAGCGATATCCCCAGCCAGTCCTCCACACGGGCTGTGCACAGCCCCGTGCACGCTGTGGACAACCGGGCGCACCACCGCCGCGCGGCTCGCCGCTCACACCCCGAGCCGGGCCGTCTCCACCACCACGAGCAGCACGCAGAGCCCGAGCATCCCGGCCACCGTCAACCCCTGTACCAGGCCGCGGTGCGCCCGAGGGGCGTACATCAGGCCCACTCCGGTGACGGCCCCGGCCACCAGGCCGCCGACATGGGCGCGCCAGTCGATGTACGGCACCGAGAAGGTGATCACCAGGTTGAAGACCAGCAGCGCCATCAGCGGCGCCAGCGGCGTCCTGGTGGCCCGGAACAGCACCGCGGTGGCTCCCAGCAGCCCGAAGATCGCCCCGGAGGCCCCCATCGAGTAGAGGCTGCCCCCGGAGACCAGGTACGCGAAGGCGTTGCCCGCCAGTCCCGAGACGGCGTACAGGCCGGTGAAGCGCAGCCGGCCCAGCATCCGCTCCAGGTTGGGGCCGATCACCCAGAGCGAGACCATGTTCATCACCAGGTGCAGCGGCCCGGTGTGCACGAAGGCGGCGGTCACCAGCCGGTACCACTGGTCCGGCCCGGCCGCGACGCCGTACGGCTGGAACCAGTAGGGCGGGACCAGGCTGTGCAGGGAGAGCGTCTCCTTCAGCTCCGGGCGCAGGTACTCGGTCAACAGGAAGACCGCGGCGTTGATCCCGATGAGGATCTTGGTGATCAGCACGCCGTCCTGGGCGTGCACACCGCCGAAGCGGGTGCGGGCCTGCGTCCGCACGGCCTCCTGGCGGGTGCCCCGCACACAGTCCGGGCAGTGGAAGCCCACCGAGGCACTCACCATGCACTCCGGGCAGATCGCGCGCCCGCAGCGGGCGCAGGCGATGCCGGTCTCCCGCTCGGGGTGCCGATAGCAGCGGGACAGGCCCGAGGCCGCCTCGGGCTGTGGTCGGGCCGACTCGTCCGGGAGCATCCGGGGTTTCCCTCCTCAAGAGCGATCCCGGCGACACCGCCGAGAACGGGGTACCGCCGGGACCGTCAAGGCTACTGCCGACGCACCCCGCCTCCCAGCGTTTCGGCCGGTCGGACACCGGCGGGCACCGTAACCGGCCGGCCCCGGCGGCGGGGGAACTCCACCGGCTCGATGCCGGCGCCCCGCCCGCGACCGGCCATGACCCGCGTACGGCCCAATCCGGCGTGCCAGAGGGACAAAACCCAATGCATGATCTCCAAGCAGGTGGAAATGTGCATAAAGGACGCCACCCAGGAGGAGAAGCTCGTGACCCACTCAACTCGTGAGACGGCCGGCCGGACCAGGGACACACTGGCGCCCTATGCCACCACCGCCAAGGTGACCGCGCTGCACTACGCCGACGAGGCCAAGCACCGGCTCGGGCCCGCTCTGGAGGCGCTGGGCCCCAAGGTCAGCTCGGCCGGTACCCAGGCCAGGGCCCAGGCTGCACACGCCACCAAGGCCGCCCGCACCCACTACACCAAGCACGTCGCCCCGCAGCTGGAACAGGCGTTCTCCGCGCTGCCACCGCAGGCCCAGCAGAACGCCCTGAAGGCCGTCCACCGGGCCCAGGAGGCCGCCCTGGCCGCCCGCCATTCCGCCGGCAAGGCCGCCGACGCCGCCAGGACGAACGTCGCCCCCCGGGTCTCCGACGCCATCGGCGGCGCGCGCGCCACCATCGTCCCGGCCGCCCAGGAGGCACAGAACCGCGGCGCTGCCGCCCTGGCCGCCCTGCACGGCAACGTCAGCTCCGCCGAGATCGCCGAGATCGCCGCCAGGAACGCCAAGCGCAGCGCCCGCTGCCGACGCGGCTGGACCACCGGCCTCGCCGTCGCGGGCAGCCTGGCGATCGGCGCCGGCGTGGTCGCCTGGCAGTGGTGGCACCGCCAGAGCAACCCGGAATGGCTGGTCGAACCCCCCGGCAGCACCGCCGGCGCACCGACCGCCGAACCCCAGCTCAACGGCTCGGGCCCGCGGGAACAGGCCACCGACCAGCCCGACGGCCAACCCACCGACCCGACGCCCGGCCCGACGCCCGGCAAGCCCGCCCCCGACGACCGGCCCAAGCCGCACGACCCGCGCAAACCGCACTGACCCCGCACCACCCGGACGCGGAACCCGTGCGGATCACCCGCCGACCCCACCGAAAACACCAAACGGCCGCTGACCTGATCCCAGGTCAGCGGCCGATTCCAGGTGGAGCTTAGGAGATTCGAACTCCTGACATCTGCCTTGCAAAGGCAGCGCTCTACCAACTGAGCTAAAGCCCCGTACGGTGTGCTGCGCATAGCCTACCCGGTCCCGCCGGAAATCTTCAGCAGGGATCCGTACCGCAGCCACACAGTGCGGGTGGGCCCCGGCCGTCGAGGCCGGGGCCCACCCACCGGAGACCACGTCCGGTCTCCGGAAGATCATCCGTTTGGAAGATCGTCCAGTGTCTCAGCGGGCGCCGGCCGGGACCGGGTCGGTGGCCTCGGTCCACAGGTCCTGCTCGGCGCGGTCCGCCTGGACCTGACGGTAGACAAAGAAGCCGCCGAGGGCGACCAGGGCGACCAGGAGAAGCTTCTTCACCGCGGGACCTCGTCCTTCTTGCTTGCTTGTGGACTCAGCAGGGCTCTCCCCCGGGAGAGATCGCTCGCGAGTCCTCTGGTGTACGAGCACGAACCAGCGGCCGGGGTCGCAGACCGCCTTGCGGCTGATGATACACACCGGTAACGGCTGACCGAGCGGCCCCCGCCAGGTCCAACCGCCCGATCTCCGGGCCTGATTGACGCCCCGCCCCGCCCCGGCCGGCCGACCGGCGACACACCCGTCCACGGCCCCACCTGGGCGTACCGCTCCGCCCCGCTCCCACAAGGCGCACGCGGCGATTCCTGACGGAGCCGGGCGCCGCTCACCGCCGCCGGGGCGGGCGGGCGCCGAGTCGCGCCAGGCCGCTGCGCAACTCGGCCGGGTTGCTCTCGAGCTCCTCGCGATGCCGTTGGACGAGCCCGTTGAGAGAACGCCAGAAGGCCCGGAGTGGATGTCCACTCCGGGCCTTCTGCGCCGGTGGGCCTAACAGGACTTGAACCTGTGGCCTCTTCCTTATCAGGGAAGCGCTCTAACCGTCTGAGCTATAGGCCCTTGCCGCACTGAAAGATTAGCGGACCGACGGCCGATCTCCCAAATCAGTAGTGGCAGGCATCCTGGTGAGCCACTCCTCGCGGGTCGCGGGCAGGTGACTGAGCCCTCCGGGCGTGGTGCGGACGGCGAGCACCTGGTTGACCCCGATGCGGTTCTCCTCGAAGGCGAGGGCCGAGGCAGCCATGTACAGGCGCCAGACCCGGGCCCGGCCGCGGCCGACCAGCCCGACCGCCTCGGACCAGTGCGTCTCCAGGTTGGCCACCCAGTCGCGCAGGGTGAGTGCGTAGTGCTCGCGCAGCGACTCGACGTCCCGCACCTCGAAGCCGGCCTCCTCCAGCAGCGAGACGGTGCTGCCGACCGGGGCGAGCTCGCCGTCCGGGAAGACGTAGGAGGAGATGAAGGGGCTCGGCACGTACGGCGCGCCGGGGCGGCCCGGGCGGCGGGCGATCTGGTGGTTGAGCAGCCGGCCGCCGGGGGCGAGCAGCTCGTACAGGCCGCGCGCGTAGCGCAGGTACTGGGCGGAGCCCACGTGTTCGGCCATGCCGACGCTGGAGATGGCGTCGAACGGGCCGTCGGGGATCTCCCGGTAGTCCTGTAGGCGCACCTCGACCCGGTCGGCCAGGCCGGCCTCCGCGGCCCGTGCCCGGGCCCGGTCGACCTGTTCCCTGGAGATGGAGACGCCGACCGCGCTGACTCCGTAGTTCTTCGCCGCGTGCAGCAGCAGCGAGCCCCAGCCGCAGCCGACGTCCAGCAGGCGCATCCCGGGCCGCAGGCCGAGCTTGCGGCAGATCAGGTCGAGCTTGGCCTCCTGGGCGTCCTCCAGGCTCTTGCCCTCCGGGGTCCAGTAGGCGCAGGAGTAGACCAGCGAGGGGCCCAGCACCAGCCGGTAGAAGTCGTTGCCGACGTCGTAGTGGTGGCTGATGGCGGCACGGTCGCGGCTGCGGCTGTGCAGCCGGCCCTGCTGGTGGGCCTCCTCCGGCGGAGGGGCGGGCTGCAGGCCGATCACCCCCGTCCGGGCGGCGACACCCAACAGACGGCGCCCCGCGGGGCCGAACAGCTCGCGCGCGCCCAGCCGGAGCCCGTTGATCCGCGGCAGCTCGGCGAAGTGGGCGACCGCGGCCAGCGCCTCGTAGATGTCGCTCTCCGGGGCGAGGTCGAGGTCTCCCGAGACATAGGCGCGGGCCAGGCCCAGCTCACCCGGCTGCCAGATCAGCCGGCGCACCGCGCGCCGGTTGCGCAGCACCACCACGGGAGCCCCTGCGGGGCCCGCCACACTGCCGTCCCAGGCCCGCACCCGGAGCGGAAGCCCCACCCCCAGCAGCCCCTCCACCGCGCCTACGAGTTGCGTTGCCACCTCAGCCATCGAACGCCTCCGACCAGCCGTAACAGCCCACCCTGTCGCCTGCGGGGCCCGCTCCAGGACAGGCCGCCAGCTAACCCAGGGCGGCCGTCACGGGCTCGGACGGCACGCCGGGGTCGCCGGGGGTGTCACTCGAACGCCAGTGGGCCCTGGAGATTCCAACGGACTCCAGGGCCCATCGATTCCGGTCGGGGGCAACCCGACGGAGTGTGTTCGACGGTGTGTCAGTCCTCTTCCGCCAGCGTCAGTTCGACGCCGCCGGTGAAGCCCGCGGCCGTGTTGTAGACGAACGCCGCGAGGGTGGCCAGCGCGGTCATCAGGACCACGTCCACCACCGCGATCAGGAAGGTGAAGAACATCACGCGGCCGAAGCCCACGTAGTCCATCAGGTTGAAGCCACCCGAGGTGTCCGCGCCGGTGGCCTCCTTCAGCGTGCTCCCCAGGGAGTCGAAGACGCCCAGCCCGTCCAGGGTCATCCAGAGCACCGCGGTCGCCACGATGATGATCACGCCGACGGCGAGGGAGAGCAGGAAGGCCACCTTCATGACCGACCACGGGTCGACCGTGGTGAGCCGCAGCCGGGCCTTGCGCACCCGGGCACCGGCCGCACCCGACGAGGCGGTGGCCACCGGAGAAGTGCCGGGCCGGCGCGGGGAGGGGGTGCCGGTCTTGGTGCCCCGGGCCGGGGTCGGCTGGCCCTTGGCGTACGTGGTCGGCGTCGAGAAACCACCGGGGGAGTCCGGAGCCGCTCCCGGCGCCCCGCCGACCGGCGGCATCACCGAGGTGGACGCGGCCGGGGGAGTCGCCGGCGGCTGCGGCACGCCACCGATCGGCGCCCCGCTCTGTGTGGCGCCCGGCAGGCCGCCCGGGGCCCCTCCCGCAGCACCTGTGGCTCCACTCACCCTGGTCCTCCCGCAGTCAACCGCCAGGCCGGCGGTCCGCCCTGGTCACTCCGTGTCCGGCCCCGGCCACCTCGGCCGGGAACCGCTCGACCGGCGTCCGCCCCGGGTGGGCGGACGCCGGTCAGCCGGGCGTGCGATCAGGCCTGCTCGGCCGGGCCACCCGCCGTGGTTCCCTCAGTCCGGGGCGAGGTCTCCGCAGAGTCCTCGTCCTCCGAGCTCTCCTCGTCCTCGGCCTCCGCGTTGCGGGCCATGCCCACCACCGCGTCGCGCTTCCCGAGGTTGATCAGTTGGACGCCCATGGTGTCACGTCCGGTTTCACGGACCTCCGAAACCCTGGTCCTGATCACACCACCCGACAGGGTGATGGCCATGATCTCGTCGGTCTCCTCGACCACCAGCGCCCCGACCAGCGAGCCGCGGCCCTCGACGATCTTCGCCGCCTTGATACCGAAGCCACCGCGTCCCTGGACACGGTACTCGTCCACCGAAGAGCGCTTCGCGTAGCCGCCGTCGGTCGCGGTGAAGACGTAAGTCCCCGGACGGATGACGTTCATCGAGAGCAGCTCGTCGTCCTCACGGAACGACATGCCCTTCACGCCCGAGGTCGCCCGGCTCATCGGACGCAGCGCCTCGTCGGTGGCGGTGAACCGGATCGACTGCGCCTTCCTCGAGACCAGCAGCAGGTCGTCCTCGGCGGACACCAGCTCGGCGCCGATCAGCTCGTCGTCCCGGCCCTCCTCGTCCTGCCGGAGGTTGATCGCGATCAGGCCGCCGGAGCGCGGCGAGTCGTAGTCCTTCAGCGGGGACTTCTTCACCAGGCCGGCCCGGGTGGCGAGGACCAGGTACGGCTTGTCCTCGTAGGTGCGGACCGACATCACCTGGGTGATGTGCTCCTCCGGCTGGAAGGCCAGCAGGTTCGCCACGTGCTGGCCGCGGGCGTCCCGGCCCGCGTCGGGCAGCTCGTAGCCCTTGGCCCGGTAGACCCGGCCCTTGTTGGTGAAGAACAGGATCCAGTTGTGCGTCGTCGTCACGAAGAAGTGGTCGACGATGTCGTCCTGCTTCAGCTGCGCTCCGCGCACGCCCTTGCCGCCGCGCTTCTGCGAGCGGTACAGGTCGCTGCGGGTGCGCTTGACGTAGCCGCCACGGGTGATCGTGACGACGATGTCCTCCTCGGCGATGAGGTCCTCGATCGAGAAGTCACCGTCGGAGGGGATCAGGGTGGAGCGCCGCTCGTCGCCGTACTTCTCGACGATCGCGGTGAGCTCCTCGGAGATGATCTCGCGCTGGCGGGCGGGCGAGCCCAGGATGACGTTGTACTCGTCGATCCGGCGCTGCAGCTCGTCGTGCTCGTCGGTGATCCGCTGGCGCTCCAGGGCGGCCAGCCGGCGCAGCTGCATCTCCAGGATCGCGTTGGCCTGCAGCTCGTCGATGGAGAGCAGTCCCATCAGGCCGGTACGGGCCGCGTCCGCGCTCTCCGAGGCCCGGATCAGCGCGATGACCTCGTCGATCACGTCCAGGGCGCGCAGCAGCGCACGCAGGATGTGCGCCCGCTCCTCGGCCTTGCGCAGCCGGAAGGTGGTCCGGCGGATGATGACCTCGACCTGGTGGTTGACCCAGTGCCGGATGAAGGCGTCCAGCGAGAGCGTGCGCGGCACGCCGTCGACCAGGGCCAGCATGTTGGCGCCGAAGTTGGTCTGCAGGTCGGTGTGCTTGTAAAGGTTGTTCAGCACGACCTTGGCGACGGCGTCGCGCTTGAGCACGATCACCAGGCGCTGGCCGGTGCGGGACGAGGACTCGTCGCGGACGTCGGCGATACCGGCGATCTTGCCGTCCTTGACCAGGTCGGCGATCTTCAGCGCGAGGTTGTCCGGGTTCACCTGGTACGGCAGCTCGGTGATCACCAGGCACTGGCGGCCCTGGATCTCCTCGACCTCGACCACCGCGCGCATGGTGATCGAGCCGCGCCCGGTGCGGTACGCGTCCTCGATGCCGCGGCGGCCGACGATCAGCGCGCCGGTCGGGAAGTCGGGGCCCTTGATCCGCTCGATCAGGGCCTCCAGCAGCTCCTCGTTGGAGGCGTCCGGGTGCTCCAGCGCCCAGAGCGCGCCGGAGGCCACCTCGCGCAGGTTGTGCGGCGGGATGTTGGTGGCCATGCCGACCGCGATGCCGGTGGCACCGTTGATCAGCAGGTTGGGGATGCGCGAGGGCAGGACGGTCGGTTCCTGCGAGCGGCCGTCGTAGTTGGGCGCGAAGTCGACGGTCTCCTCGTCGATGTCGCGCATCATCTCCATGGCCAGCGGCATCATCTTGCACTCGGTGTAGCGCATGGCCGCGGCCGGGTCGTTGCCCGGGGAGCCGAAGTTGCCGTTGCCGTCCACCAGCGGCATCCGCAGCGACCACGGCTGGGCCAGGCGGACCACGGTGTCGTAGATCGAGGTGTCGCCGTGCGGGTGGTAGTTACCCATCACGTCGCCGACGACGCGGGCGCACTTGTAGTAGCCCTTCTCGGGCCGGTAGCCGCCGTCGTACATCGCGTAGAGCACGCGTCGGTGCACCGGCTTGAGGCCGTCGCGGACCTCGGGCAGTGCACGGCTGACGATCACGCTCATCGCGTAGTCGAGGTACGAGCGCTGCATCTCGGTTTCGAGCTCGATCGGCTCGATCCGCAGGGCGCCCTGTGCTTCGGTGCTCTCCGGCTGCTCGTCGCCGTCGGGACGGTTGTCGTCGACCACTGGTGGTCAGTTTCCTTTCACGCGTGACTGGTTCGTGGGATCCGCTCGGGATCACACGTCCAGGAAGCGGACGTCCTTGGCGTTGCGCTGGATGAAGGACCGGCGGGCCTCCACGTCCTCGCCCATCAGGACGGAGAACAGGTCGTCGGCGCGGGCGGCGTCCTCCAGGGTGACCTGGAGCAGCAGGCGGTGCGCCGGGTCCATGGTGGTGACCCGCAGCTCTTCGGCGTTCATCTCGCCCAGACCCTTGAAGCGCTGGATCGCGTCGTCCTTGGGCAGCCGGCGTCCGGCCTCCACGCCGGCCGCGATGACCGCCTCCTTCTCCTTGTCGGAGTAGACGTACTCGAAGTCGTCCTTGCCCCACTTGATCTTGTACAGCGGGGGCATCGCCAGGTAGACGTACCCGGCCTCGACCAGCGGCCGCATGAAGCGGAACAGCAGGGTCAGCAGCAGGGTGCGGATGTGCTGTCCGTCGACGTCGGCGTCCGCCATCAGGACGATCTTGTGATAGCGCAGCTTGGACTCGTCGTAGTCCTCCTGGATGCCGCAGCCGAAGGCCGAGATCAGCGCCTGGACCTCGGTGTTCTGCAGCACCTTGTCGATCCGGGCCTTCTCGACGTTCAGGATCTTGCCGCGGATCGGGAGGATCGCCTGGATGCGCGGGTCGCGGCCCTGCTTGGCGGAGCCGCCGGCGGAGTCACCCTCGACGATGAAGATCTCGCACTCGCCCGGGTCCTTGGACTGGCAGTCGCTCAGCTTGCCGGGCAGCGAGGCGCTCTCCAGCAGGCCCTTGCGGCGGGTCAGGTCACGGGCCTTGCGGGCGGCCACGCGGGCGGTGGCGGCCTGGATCGACTTGCGGATGATGTCCGCGGCCTCGTTGGGGTTGCGGTCCAGCCAGTCGCCGAACTGCTCGTGCACCACGCGCTGGACGAAGGTCTTGGCCTCGGTGTTGCCCAGCTTGTCCTTGGTCTGGCCCTCGAACTGCGGCTCGGCCAGCTTGACCGAGATGATCGCGGTCAGACCCTCGCGGATGTCCTCGCCGGAGAGGTTCTCGTCCTTCTCGCGGAGCAGCTTCTTGTCGCGCGCGTAGCGGTTGACCAGGCCCGTCAGCGCCGCGCGGAAGCCCTCCTCGTGGGTACCGCCGCCGTGGGTGTGGATGGTGTTGGCGAAGGAGTAGACACCCTCGGTGTACGAGGAGTTCCACTGCATCGCGATCTCGACCGAGATCGTCTTGTCCTTGTCCTCCGCCTCGAAGTCGATCACCGAGGGGTGGATGACCTCGCCCTTGCGGGAGTTGAGGTGGGCGACGAAGTCGGCGATGCCGCCGTCGTACTTGTACGTGACGGAGAGCGGCTTGCCCTCCTCGTCCAGGTGCTCGGGACGCTCGTCGGTCAGCGAGATGGTCAGGCCCTTGTTGAGGAAGGCCATCTCCTGGAAGCGGCGGGAGAGCGTCTCGAAGGAGTAGACGGTGGTCTCGAAGATGTCGCCGTCGGCCCAGAAGGTGACACTGGTGCCGGTCCGGTCGGTCGCCTCGTGCTGGGCCAGCGGCGCGGTCGGGGCGCCCAGCTTGTAGTCCTGGGTCCAGCGGTGGCCGTCGGTGTGGATCTCGATCGCCAGCTTGGTGGAGAGCGCGTTGACCACCGAGACGCCGACACCGTGCAGACCGCCGGAGACCGCGTACCCGCCGCCGCCGAACTTGCCGCCCGCGTGCAGCACCGTCAGCACGACCTCGACGGCCGGCTTCTCCTGGCCCGGGACGATGCCGACCGGGATGCCGCGGCCGTTGTCGACCACCCGCACCCCGCCGTCGGCCAGGATCGTGACGTCGATGGTGTCGGCGTGCCCGGCCATGGCCTCGTCGACGGAGTTGTCCACTACCTCCTGGACCAGGTGGTGCAGGCCGCGCTCGCCCGTGGAACCGATGTACATACCGGGGCGCTTGCGGACCGCGTCGAGGCCCTCGAGCACCTGGATGTTGCTGGCGGTGTACGAGCCCTCGGCGGCCTGGTCGGTGGGTTCTGGGGTCTGGCTGGAGTTGCCGGAATCGGCCACGAAGCGCCCTCTCTGGCACAGCGCGGGCCGCATCCCCGCCCACTTCCAGGCAGGCCTGCGACCACGGCGTCTTGACTCGGTTGCTGCGAGCAACAGTGTTTGGCTCTTAGTCTACCGGTACGACTGACAGAGATGGCCGTTTGGCAGCCCCTGAGGGCAGATGTGCCGCCCTGAATCCCCTCCGCACATGTCCCGATACTCGCCAGGGGGGCTCAGAGCCCTTACGCGGGCCGCCAGCGATTCCGGAGGTGGCTGCTCCGATTACTGCCCGGAGCCAAGGGCCGCCTCACCGCCGCGACCGTCGGCCGGTGGCTGCGCCGGGGAGGCGGCCGGCCCGGAAGGGCCCCGGGAGCGGACACCGGCAACCGGCCGGCACATCTGCGAGCAAGGGGGCGCGCGAGCAAGGGGGCGAAGGCGTGACGGCTAGCCCCAGGTGTCGCCCGGTCCCCGGCTGCCGGGTGCCCGCAGCCGGCCGTAGCCGCGCTTGGGGGCGTCCGGGCCGAGCACCTTGATGACCCGGACCGTGCCATGGCCCAGCTCGTGGTTCAACCGGGCCACCAACTGGCGCGCCAGCAATCTCAGCTGGGTGGCCCACGCGGTGGAGTCGCACTGCACGGTGAGCACCGCCTCGGCCTCCGCGTACTGCTTGGGCACACAGTGCGCCGCGATGTCCGGGCCCACGATCTGCGGCCAGCGGCCCATCACCCCGCCCACCGCCGCCGGGGCCTCCCAGCCCCGCTCGGTGATCAGCCGGTTCAGCGCCGCACCCAGCGGCACCGGGTCGCGGCCGTCCGCCCGGGCGCCGCTTCGCAGGCCGTGCCGCTTCGCCTCGCGCTTCTCCCGGACCTGCTCGCCGCGCTTGCGGGCCTGCTCCTTGGCCGCCCGCAGCGCCACCCGGGCCAGATCCACACCCGACGGCTCCGGAGACCTCGGATCCTGGTCGCTCACCGCGGCGATCCCCTTTCCCCAGGCTGTGGACAACGAAGTCCTCCAGCTTACGGCGGTGCGGCAGTGATCCACGCCACCCGGGCGTTCCGGGGCAGGGGCATCCCCCGAGGCAGGATGCGGGCGGGACTGCGTCAAAGGGGCAGAACGGCGTGCCACGGGCGACCCGCACCTCGAAGCCCCGATGGGACGGTGCGACCGGCTCTCCCGGGAACGGGCCCGCACGGGGTACGCCCGCCACCGCGAGGGCGCTCAGTCGAGGCGGGTGACGGTGCCGTCGGAGACGGCGTAGCGGGCGCCGGACAGCGCCTTCGGCACGTCCTCGGGGACGGCCGCGGTGACCAGGACCTGCTCGGCGTCCGCGACCAGTTCGGCCAGCCGCTCCCGGCGGCGCGCGTCCAGTTCGGCGAAGACGTCGTCCAGGATCAGTACCGGCTCACCGCCGTCGGCCTTGAGCAGCTCGTACGAGGCCAGCCGCAGCGCCAGCGCGTACGACCAGGACTCCCCGTGGCTGGCGTACCCCTTGGCGGGCAGCGGCCCGAGCTTCAGGACGAGCTCGTCGCGGTGCGGCCCGACCAGGGTCAGCCCGCGGGCCACCTCCTGCGAGCGGACCTCCGTCAGGGCCGCCAGCAGCTGCTGTTCGGCCTCCTCGCGGCTGGTCGGCAGGGCGTCGCTCTCGAAGGAGCTCCGGTACTCCAGCGTGGTCGCCCCGCCGCCCGGGGCCAGCTGCTCGTACGCCCGCGCCACCAGCGGCTGGAGCGCGGTCACCAGCTGGATCCGGAAGGCGGTCAGCTCGGCTCCGGCCCGCGCCAGGTGGCCGTCCCAGACCTCGAGGGTGGAGAGGTCGGCGCCCCGGCCACCACCGGATCGGCGGGCCGTCGCGGCGGTCTTGAGCAGGGCGTTGCGCTGCTTGAGCACCCGCTCGTAGTCCTGCCGGACACCGGCCAGCCGGGGGGCCCGGGCAGTCAGCAACTCGTCCAGGAAGCGGCGGCGCTCACCCGGGTCGCCCTTGACCAGGGCGAGATCCTCCGGGGCGAACAGCACCGTGCGCAGCACGCCGAGGACGTCACGCGGGCGGACGTTGTCGGAGCGGTTGAGCCGGGCCCGGTTGGCCCGGCCCGGGTTGATCTCCAGCTCCACCAGGGTGGTGCGGCCGGCCTGTACGACGGACGTCCGGACCACGGCCCGTTCGGCGCCGAGCCTGATCAGCGGGGCGTCGGTGGCCACCCGGTGGCTGCCCAGGGTGGCGACGTAGCCGATCGCCTCGACCAGGTTGGTCTTGCCCTGCCCGTTCGGCCCCACGAAGGCGGTCACGCCCGGATCGAGGGGCACCTCGACCCGGGCGTAGGACCGGAAGTCGGCGAGCGACAGATGCACGACATGCATGGGTGTGGACTGCGCTCGCCTTCTGGGACTGTCGTACTGCTGGTACTACCGGCTGCCGCGTACCGCGGTTACTTCGACTCGACCGCGTGGCCGCCGAACTGGTTGCGCAGCGCAGCGATCATCTTCATCTGCGGCGAGTCCTCCTGGCGGGAGGAGAAGCGGGCGAAGAGCGAGGCGGTGATCGCCGGCAGCGGCACCGCGTGGTCGATCGCGGCCTCGACCGTCCAGCGGCCCTCGCCGGAGTCTGCGGCCCAGCCCTTGAGCTTGGCCAGGTGCTCGTCGTCGTCCAGCGCGCGGACGGCCAGGTCGAGCAGCCAGGAGCGGATCACCGTGCCCTCCTGCCAGCTGCGGAAGACCTCGCGCACGTCGGTGACCTCGGGGGCCGCCTCAAGCAGCTCCCAGCCCTCGGCGAAGGCCTGCATCATCGCGTACTCGATGCCGTTGTGGACCATCTTGGCGAAGTGGCCGGCGCCGACCTTGCCCGCGTGCACCGAGCCGAACTCGCCCTCGGGCTTCAGCGCGTCGAAGATCGGCTGCACCTTGGCGACGTGCTCGGCGTCGCCGCCGTACATCAGCGCGTAGCCGTTCTCCAGGCCCCAGACGCCGCCGGAGACGCCGCAGTCCACGAAGCCGATGCCCTTGGCAGCCAGCGTCTCGGCGTGCTTGATGTCGTCGGTCCAGCGCGAGTTGCCGCCGTCGACCACCACGTCACCGGGCGAGAGCAGCTCGGCCAGCAGGTCAACGGTGTCCTGGGTCGGGCCGCCCGCCGGAACCATCACCCACACCACGCGCGGGCCCTGCAGCTTGCTGACCAGCTGCTCGAGGCTGTCGACATCCGCGAGTTCCGGGTTGCGGTCGTAGCCGATGACGGTGTGGCCGGCGCGGCGGATGCGCTCGCGCATGTTGCCGCCCATCTTGCCGAGACCGATGAGGCCGAGCTCCATGACAACTGTCCTTCACTGTGGTGTCGTGCTTGGCAGCGGCGCCGTTGCCGCACAGCCTGAGCCTACGCCGGGACGCACAGCGCCTCCCCCGGTCGGGGTGGACCGAGGGAGGCTGTGTCTCGTGGTGCGGCGGGATGTCCACAGGCTGTGGACCGACCCGTGGACGGGTCGCAGTGCCCGGACGTTCTCCACAGGCTGTGGGTGACGCCCCGGCCGGGGGCATGCCCACCCTGCGGAGGACGGGCCCCGGCCGAGGGGCGGCCGGCCGTCAGCCGGAGAGCCGCACCGGCATGATCAGGTACTGGTACGCGACGTTCGCCTCGGCGTCCACCGCGGCCTTGCCGCTGAGCAGGGCCGGCTTGGTCGAGGTGGTGAAGCTCAGCTGGGCGTACGGAGCGTCGATGGCCTTGAGGCCCTCCTCCAGGTAGCCCGGGTTGAAGGCGATCGAGATGTCATCGCCCTCGAGGTCGGCGTCGACCCGCTCGGTGGCCTGGGCGTCGTCGCCGGAGCCGGCCTCCAGGGTGAGCACGCCCTGCTCGAAGCTGAGCCGGACCGGGGTGTTGCGCTCGGCGACCAGCGACACGCGCTTGAGCGCCTCCAGGAACGGCTGGGTCTGGATCGCGGCGATCGCGCTGAACTCGGTCGGGAACAGCGTGCGGTACTTCGGGAACTCACCCTCCAGCAGGCGGGTGGTCGTCCGGCGTCCGGCGCCCTCGAAGCCGATCAGACCCTCGCCGGCGCCGCCGGAGGAGAGCGCGATGGAGACGCTGTCGCCGCTGCCCAGGGACTTGGCGATGTCCTGCAGGGTCTTGGCCGGGACCAGGGCGACGGCGGAGATGTCCGCCTGCTCTGGCTTCCACAGCAGCTCGCGGACCGCGAAGCGGTAGCGGTCGGTGGCGGCCAGGGTGATCCGGTCGCCCTCGATCTCGACCCGGACACCGGTGAGCACCGGCAGGGTGTCGTCCCGCCCGGCCGCCACGGCGACCTGGCTGACGGCGGAGGCGAAGACGTCGCCAGGGACGCTGCCGGTCGCGGTCGGCATCTGCGGCAGGGCCGGGTAGTCCTCGACGGACATGCTGGGGAGGGTGAAGCGCGAGCTGCCGCAGACCACGCTGACCCGCATGCCGTCGGTGGAGATCTCCACCGGGCGGTTGGGCAGGTTGCGCGAGATGTCGTTCAGCAGGCGGCCGGAGACCAGGACGGTGCCGGCCTCCTCCACGTCCGCCTCCAGCTCGACCCGGGCCGAGACCTCGTAGTCGAACCCGGACAGCGCCAGGGTGCCCTCCTGGGCCGTCAGCAGCAGGCCGGCCAGCACCGGCACCGGCGGCCGCGCCGGGAGGCTGCGGGCAGCCCAGGCCACCGCCTCCGCGAGGACGTCACGCTCCACCCGGAACTTCACCGGTAACCGCCTCCTGGACTCCGCTGTCGCTTGCGCTCTTGATCGTCTACCGACACCTGGCCGCCGAGCCTGAGCCCTCCGGTTTCCAGTTGCCGAGGAACAGTCTGACGTACTCCACCGACAGACTGGGCAATCGGGCGGATGCAAGTCCGAACAGATGTCGGGTTCGGACTGTCCACAGATTTTGGCCCACCCCGCTGTTGATCGAGGCAAGGGGTCTATAGGTGTAGTGGTAGTAGTAGGGCTTGTGGATACCGTGGATAACCACGTTTCCCCAGGTCAGGGCCCATTTTTTGTCCACAGTGGGTGTGGATCGGAGCTGTGGACAAGCAACGTCCGCTGTGGACAGCGGAGCGTTACCCACAGGGCACTCAGGGTATCCACAGGTTATCCCCAGCCCCATCCCCAGATCATGGCCGGTTTATCCACGGGGCGCTGTCAACTTCTCGTGACGGCTTTCACACCAGCAGGTGAATTGTTGCTGCATGTTGTCGAACTGTGGATGCCCCTGTGGAGAACCTGGGGATAACCGGCCCTCTCCTGGGGACAGTCGGTGGATAACCCATCCGGCGCACTGAGGGGTCGCCAACTGTCCACAGCCTGTGGATAACTGTTGTGCACAAGTCCACAGGGGTCTGACCTGCGTCGAAGAGCGTAGCGGCGAGCGTCCTGTGGACGAATTCTGGATAACTCGGGGCTCCCCAGCCTGTGGACGGGGGAAAACCACCCGGTCCTGTGGATTGCCGTCCACCGACTCCGTCCCGTTCGAATCGACGGTCAGATGTTCGTTGCGGCAGTCCACCTGGCGAAGCGTCGACTGTACGAATCCTGCCCCGTGATCGCGGCCGTCACACCTGCTTTCTTCCACGACCGTCCCGCCGGAGCCCGTTCCGGGCGGCTGCGAGAGCGCCGCGCGGCCACCTGCGGCCCGTGCTCCCGCAGGCATGCGAAAGGGGAGCCAGGTGGTCCTGACTCCCCTTCAAACGGGCCGAGGCGTCCCGTACTAGCTCTTGATGCGGTTGGTCAGCTCGGTGACCTGGTTGTAGATGGAGCGCCGCTCGGCCATCAGCGAGCGGATCTTCCGGTCGGCGTGCATCACCGTGGTGTGGTCCCGGCCGCCGAACTGGGCACCGATCTTCGGCAGCGACAGGTCGGTGAGCTCCCGGCACAGGTACATGGCAATCTGGCGCGCCGTCACCAGCACGCGGCTGCGCGAGGAGCCGCAGAGGTCGTCCACACCCAGCCCGAAGTAGGCGGCGGTCTGCTGCATGATGACCTGCGCGGTGATCTCGGGACCCGCGTCCTCGTCGCCGCCCGGGATCAGGTCCTTGAGGACGATGCCCGCCAACTCCAGGTCCACCGGCGCCCGGTTGAGGTTGGCGAAGGCGGTGACCCGGATCAGCGCGCCCTCCAACTCCCGGATGTTGCGGGTGATCCGGGATGCGATGAACTCCAACACGTCGGCGGGAGCATTGAGTTGCTCCTGGATCGCCTTCTTGCGCAGGATCGCGATCCGGGTCTCCAGCTCGGGCGGGGTGACGTCGGTGATCAGTCCCCACTCGAAGCGGTTCCGCAGCCGGTCCTCCAGGGTGATCAGCTGCTTGGGCGGCCGGTCCGAGGAGAGCACGATCTGCTTGTTGGCGTTGTGCAGGGTGTTGAAGGTGTGGAAGAACTCCTCCTGCGTGGACTCCTTGCTCGCCAGGAACTGGACGTCGTCCACCAGCAGGATGTCCATGTCCCGGTACCGCTTGCGGAACGCGTCCGCCTTGCCGTCCCGGATCGAGTTGATGAACTCGTTGGTGAACTCCTCCGAACTCACGTAGCGCACCCGGGTGCCCGGGAAGAGGCTGCGCGAGTAGTGGCCGATGGCGTGCAGCAGGTGGGTCTTGCCCAGGCCGGACTCGCCGTAGATGAAGAGCGGGTTGTACGCCTTGGCCGGGGCCTCGGCGACCGCCACCGCCGCGGCGTGCGCGAAGCGGTTGCTGGCGCCGATCACGAAGGTGTCGAAGAGGTACTTGGGGTTCAGCCGGGCCGCGGGCTCGTCCTTGCGCGAGCCGCCGGCCGGGGGAGCGCCGGGCGGCGCGGGCACGCCGGGGCTCGGGGTGCGCTCGGGCAGCGCACCGCCCGGCGCTCCCCCGGCCGGCGGGCGGGTGTCGGGGAGCTGCACCCCGGGATCGGGCTGGACGCCCGGCTGGCGCTGCGGAACCGGCGGGGTGCGCCGGACGCCGCCGGCGCTGCGCGGCCGGTCGTCCGGGCCGGCGCCGTACGCGCCGCCGAAGAGGTCGCCCTGGGCGGCGGTGCCGGAGTCCCGGGACGGGGACTCGCCGCGCCGCTCGGCGGGCCGGGTGCCGTAGCCGCCGTCCCAGCCGCCCGGCCGCTCGGAGGTCTCCGCCCAGTCGGGCTGCTCACCGCCGTAGGGGGCGGGTCGCTGGTCGTAGCCGGCGGTGTCGTACCGGCCGGTGCGCTCGTAGCCCTGGGGGGCCTCGGCGGCCGGGGAGTCGTACCTGCCGGAGTAGTCGGAAGCGGGGAAGCTCTCGGCGACGGGCCAGCGGCCCGCCTCGGCCTCCTGCTCGCGGTAGGGCTGCTGCCACTCCCGGGCCTGGCCGCCCTGGGGGTGCTGCGGCTGCTGGGGGCGGGAGTCGGCGGGCTGGGGCTCGGACGGCGCGGGGCCGGCAGCCGGCGGGACGGCGTTGGCGTCCACCATCACGGCGATCCGTACGGGGCGGCCGAACTCGCGGCTGAGCTCCTCGGTGAGCGGCGGCAGCAGCCGGCCCTCCAGCACCTGCTTGGCGCGCTCGTTGGGCGCGGCCAGCAGGGCCGTGTCGTGCATCATCCACATCGGCTGGGTACGGCGCAGCCACATCTTGTCGCTGTCGCCGACGCCCGAGTCGTTGACCAGCCGCTCGACGACTCTCGCCCAGACAACGACGAGATCGCTGTTGACATCAGCCACTGGTGCACGCTTTCTCGTTCCCCGAATCGGGGGTGTCAAGGGACTCCGGGTGCCGGTCCGATCCGATGAACAATCCCGACAAGTCCTGCAACGGTAGTCAGCCGATGGGGCTGATTCAAGTTGTTGTCCACAGGCTGTGGGTGAACGTACTCCCGGTGCGTGGGCGGGCGCGCGCAGTTGCGGCCCGGGCTGCGGACGAGGGCCACGCGGGTGTGTGGAACGGACCGGCGCCGGTCCGGCTCATCATGATCGGCGGCCTTTGCGGAACTGGGTGCCGGTGGGGCCGGGTGGCCGGTTTGACCCTCCGCCCCCGTGCCGCGTACCGTAACCAGGTCGAGTTGTCGATGGCCGCTGCCGCATGTCCGCGGGTCTTCCCGCTTCCATCAAGGCGCGCAGCACGGGCGCCGTGGTTTGCCGCAACCCCAGCCGACCTGGGACGTTGCGGCCAGATTTCTCAACCAGGAGAGATCGCGCGGACGCACGGTGACGGCCAAGCGACGTCCCGTCGTCCTACGATTCATCTCAGGAGCCCCCGAGTGAGCAAGCGCACCTTCCAGCCGAACAACCGTCGTCGCGCGAAGACCCACGGCTTCCGGCTGCGGATGCGTACCCGCGCCGGCCGCGCCATCCTGGCTGCCCGCCGTGGCAAGGGCCGCGCCAGCCTGTCCGCCTGATCCGAATCCGAGGTCTGCAGTGCTGCCCTCCGAGAATCGGCTGCGGCGGCGCCAGGACTTCGCGACCGCAGTGAAACGCGGTCGTCGGGCCGGTCGGCCCCTGCTGGTCGTCCATCTCAACAGAGACGGGGCGGCTGTGGCACGGACCGACCGGAACAGCGACTCCCACCCGCACGTCGCCGAGGGGCTCCCTTCGGCGCGTGCGGGTTTCGTCGTGAGCAAGGCTGTTGGTCCCGCGGTCGTCCGCAATCTGGTGAAGCGGCGACTGCGTCACCTGGTCCGCGAGCGCCTGTCCCGGTTCCCCGCAGGTAGCCTGATAGTGGTACGTGCGCTGCCCCCGGCCGGGACGGCTTCGTACCTGGATCTGGAGCACGACCTGGACGCGGCGTTGCGGCGGCTGCTCCGGGCGGAGCCGGCCGATGCCGTGCCGACAGGAGCAGGGCGATGAAGTACCTGCTGATGGGGCTGATCAGGCTCTACCAGTGGACGATCAGTCCGCTGCTCGGCCCGGTTTGCCGGTACTACCCCTCGTGTTCGCACTATGGGTACGAAGCGGTGCGGGTGCACGGCGCGGTCAAGGGTGGTGCCCTGACCGCGTGGCGCATCCTGCGCTGCAACCCATGGTCGCCCGGTGGGGTCGACCATGTACCGCCGCGCAAGCACCCGGTCTGGCACCGTCGGTTGCGCGATCTGCTGAGCCCGAAGAGCGGGACCGCCGGGCCTGAGCCGGTGGCCAAGCCCGATGTCCAAGGAGTCTGACCGGTGACCTGGTCCTTCCTCAGTCCTCTGTACACCGCAGTGTCCTGGATCATCGTCCAGTTCCACACGCTGTACAGCCACGTCTTCGACCCGAACGGCGGGTGGGCGTGGGGTCTGGCGATCGCCTCGATGGTGGTCGTCATTCGAATCTGCCTGATCCCGCTCTTCGTGAAGCAGATCAACGCGACTCGGGCCATGCAGGCGATCCAGCCCAAGATGAAGGCCATCCAGGAGCGCTACAAGAACGACCGGCAGCGCCAGTCCGAAGAGATGATGAAGCTGTACAAGGAGGCGGGTACCAACCCGTTCTCCAGCTGCCTTCCGATTCTCGTGCAGGCGCCGTTCTTCACCGCCCTCTACGGCGTGCTCAGCTCGGTCGCGAGCGGCAAGACGATCGGCGTCATCACTCCCACCCTGCTGGCCAGCGCCAAGCAGGCGCACATCTTCGGTGCCCCGCTGTCGGCCAAGTTCGTCGGCTCCGACCAGCTGAACGTGCAGATCGTGACCGCGATCATGATCGTGCTGATGTCGCTGTCGCAGTTCGTCACCCAGCGCCAGCTGATGACCAAGAACGTGGACCTCACGGTCAAGACGCCGTTCATGCAGCAGCAGAAGATGCTGATGTACGTCTTCCCGATCATGTTCGCCGTGATGGGCATCAATTTCCCGGTCGGTGTGCTGGTCTACTGGCTGACCACCAATATCTGGTCGATGGGTCAGCAGCTGATCGTCATCCGCAACAACCCGACGCCGGGCAGCAAGGCGTATGCCGAGCGCCAGGCCCGGCTGAAGAAGGCCGGCCGGCTGAACCCGGACGGCTCGGTGAAGAAGAGCGGGCCGCTCGCGCTGTTCTCCGGTGGTTCCGGCAAGGGTGCGGCCTCGGCCGAGGCCGTGGTCGAGGACGCGGTGCAGGTGCGGCGGCAGCAGCCGCGTAAGCAGACCAAGGCGCAGCGCCAGCAGGGCGGGACGCAGCCCGGCGGCGCCGGCGCGCAGACCCCCCTGGCCAAGGAGTCGGAGACCGCGGCCGCGGAGTCGGCCTCGCCGGCTGCCGACGAGCCCGCTCCGGCCGGGTCGGCTCCGGCCAAGGCGACGACGGGCAAGCCGGGCGCGGCCAAGCCGGGTGCGGGCAAGCCGGGCCCGCGTCAGCAGCCGAAGCGGGGCGGGCAGGGCGGCCAGCGGCCGAGGAAGAAGTCCTGACGGACTTCAGCCAGATCTTCGTTTCTCGGCCCACCCGAGGGCCCATTCCTGAAGGAGTCCATCAGTGACGGAAGGCACCACCTCTGCTGCCGAGGCCGAGGCCGCGACCGGTGCGGGCGCTGCCGACGGTCTGATCGCCCGCCTGGAGCAGGAGGGTGACATCGCGGCCGACTACCTGGAGGGTCTGCTCGACATCGCGGACCTCGACGGTGACATCGACATGGATGTCGAGGGCGACCGCGCTCTGGTGTCCATCGTCAGCGACGGAAACGACCGCTCCCTGCAGCGTCTGGTCGGCCACGACGGCGAGGTGCTGGAGGCCCTGCAGGAGCTGACCCGGCTGGCGGTGCACCGGGAGACCGGCGAGCGCAGCCGCCTCATGCTGGACATTGCCGGGTTCCGGGCGCGCAAGCGGTCCGAGCTGGCGGCGCTGGGCAGCAAGGCGGTCGAGCAGGTCAAGAGCACGGGCGAGCAGGTGAAGCTCCGCCCGATGACCCCGTTCGAGCGCAAGGTGGTCCACGACGCGGTGGCCGCGGCGGGTCTGCGCAGCGAGTCGGAGGGCGAGGAGCCCCAGCGCTGCGTCGTCGTCCTGCCGGGCTGAGGTCGCAGGCGGCCTGTCGACCGACCCCGTCCGCTTCGTGCGGGCGGGGTCGTCGTCCCTTCGGGGCCGCCCGGGCACACGAGGGCAGGTGTGCCACGGTCGGCGGCGGTCGCGTTTCACGCGTTGTGGTTTCACGCGTTGTGTTTCACGTGAAACAGAGCCCATATGGAACATGGACCGGATGGCCCACCCGGTGAGTGCGGGTCGGTGGAGACGGTGAGCGGAGAGGCTGAGATGGAGACGGACGGCGTGGCGGCCGCGGGTACCCCGGCGGACGGCGGCGAGGACGGTCGGCAGGAACTGCCGCAGGCGCCGGCCGTGGCGCAGGAGATCTTCGGCGAGCGGTTCCCGGTCGCTCTGCGGTACACCGAGCTGCTGGCGACGGCCGGGGTGCGGCGCGGGCTGATCGGTCCGCGTGAGGTGCCCCGGCTCTGGGACCGCCATGTGCTCAACTGCGCGGTGCTGGCCGAGCTGCTGCCGACCGGTACCTCGCTGTGCGATGTCGGTTCGGGTGCCGGGCTGCCCGGCATCCCGGTGGCGATGGCGCGTCCCGATGTCTCGGTGACGCTGCTGGAGCCGCTGCTGCGGCGGACCACCTTCCTGGAGGAAGTGGTCCGCGAGCTCGGCCTGGACAATGTGACGGTGCTGCGCGGCCGGGCCGAGGAGATGGTCGGCAAGCTCTCGGTGGACATCGTCACCGCGAGGGCGGTGGCACCGCTGGACCGGCTGGCCGGGTGGGGGATGCCGCTGCTGCGTCCGTACGGGCAGATGCTGGCGCTCAAGGGCGACACGGCGGAGCAGGAGCTGGCGGACTCGCGGGCGGCGCTGACCAAGCTCGGTGCGGTCAACTGGTCCGTGATCTCGGTCGGTGAGGGCACCCTGGAGACCTCGACCCGGGTGGTCCGGGTGGAGGCCGGGGAGAGCCCGGGCGGGGTGAAGGCGGCGACCCGCAGGGCGAAGGCAGCCCGGGCCGGGAGGTCCGGCAAGGCCGGTGACGGCCCCCGCGGGGCTGGGCGCCGGCGGCGCTGAGGCCCCGTTCACGGGCACGGTGGCGGGTGGCCCCCGGCTCCACCAGGGCCAGGGCCACACCCCTGCCGGGGCCGCGACTCTTCCGGGCCCGTACTCCTGCCGGGGCTGCGGGCCCCGGCAGGCCGACGGCCCCGTCGTGAAGCGGAAGGCCGGCTGAGGAGCCGGCCCGTTGGAGGCGGTGGCGTGTCCGGGGAACGGGCGCGCCGATGCCGAATCCGGCGATAGACCACTCCACCTCGGGGGCGGGCGCGGCGCGAGCGGTGGATCCCCTCGGCCTGACGTCCTGAGGCTGCGCCCTATGGAGGGGGGAAGGGGTGAACGGCGGCAGCGGATCGGATCGCCCGGGGGTGAACAGGCGGGTGGCGCGAGCCGCCCGCTTGGTGCTTTCGGGTGCCCTCGGTGGCGCCGCCGTCACTCGTCGGAGTGTCGCACCGTCAGATTTCCGGCATTGCGGGCATGGTGTTTCACGTGAAACGTCGCTCCCTGCTCTCTGGAATCCTCACCCGCAGCCGGGCGGCGACTGTTGCCGCTCCGGTTTCACGTGAAACACTGACCCACATGCAGGACTCGGAGACCATCGATCAGATCGATGACACGCCCATCGCGCGCGCTGCCCGGGCCGCAGTACGAGCTGCCGGGCGTGCCGGTGAAGGGCTGCCCAGGCCGACGGCGACCAGGGTGATCGTGGTGGCCAACCAGAAGGGTGGAGTGGGGAAGACCACCACCACCGTCAATCTGGCCGCAGCGCTGGCACTGCACGGCCTGCGCGTCCTGGTCGTCGATCTCGACCCGCAGGGGAACGCCTCCACGGCGCTCGGGATCGACCACCACGCGGAGGTGCCGTCGATCTACGACGTGCTGGTGGAGGGCAAGCCGCTGGCCGACGTGGTGCAGCCGGTGGTGGACGTGGAGGGGTTGTTCTGCGTCCCGGCGACCATCGACCTGGCCGGTGCCGAGATCGAGCTGGTCTCGCTGGTGGCCCGGGAGAGCCGGCTCCAGCGCGCCATCGCGGCCTATGAACAGCCGCTGGACTACATCCTGATCGACTGCCCGCCCTCGCTCGGGCTGCTGACGGTCAATGCGCTGGTGGCGGGCCAGGAGGTGCTGATCCCGATCCAGTGCGAGTACTACGCGCTGGAGGGGCTCGGCCAGCTGCTGCGGAACGTCGAACTGGTCCGCGCGCACCTGAACCCGACGCTGCACGTCTCCACCATCCTGCTCACCATGTACGACGCCCGAACCCGGCTGGCGGCCCAGGTGGCGGAGGAGGTTCGGACCCACTTCCAGCAGGAGGTGCTGCAGACGGCGATCCCGCGGTCGGTCCGGGTCTCCGAGGCTCCGAGTTACGGGCAGACCGTGCTCACCTACGACCCGGGTTCCACCGGTGCGCTGTCCTACCTGGAGGCGGCCCGTGAGCTGGCCCTGAGGGCGGTCGGCCTGGGGCAGCCCGGTAGTGCGGGACAGGGCGCGGTGGAGCACGGCTCGGTGGGACAGCAGCGGAGCGCGAGTGACGCGCCGGCTGTTCCGATGGCACAGCACGGCACGATGGAGGACAACCGGTGAGTGGTGGGCGCAGGGGGCTGGGACGAGGGCTCGGGGCACTGATCCCGGCGGCGACACCGGCCGTGGGGCCGGCCGCCGGCCCGGCCGAGGAGTCGCTCGCGGGCGCGCCGGCGGCGGGGGCCGCGCGGACGGGGGAGTCTGCTCCGGCGGTGCCCTCCGGCGTGCTCTCCCCGACTGCGGTTCCGGTGCTTCCGTCCGGACGGGGTACGGCGGCGGCGAAGGCTGCGGCCGGGAGCGCACGGGAGCAGGCCGGGCAGTCGCAGCACAGCGTGCTGGAGGCGGTGCTGAGCGAGGCGGTGCTCCACCCGGTCGCGGGCGCCAGGTTCGCCGAGCTGCCGTTGGGCGCGATCCGGCCGAACCCGCGTCAGCCACGCGAGGTCTTCGACGAGGACAAGCTGGCCGAGCTGGTCGCCTCCATCAAGGAGGTGGGCCTGCTCCAGCCGGTGGTGGTCCGTCAGGTCGACGGCGGGCAGTATGAGCTGATCATGGGCGAGCGTCGGCTGCGGGCCTCCAAGCAGGCCGGCCTGGAGCTGATCCCGGCGATCGTCCGGGCCACCGAGGACGACAAGCTGCTGCTCGACGCGCTGCTGGAGAACCTGCACCGGGCGGAGCTCAACCCGCTGGAGGAGGCCGCGGCCTACGATCAGCTGCTGCAGGACTTCTCCTGCACCCACGACGAGCTGGCCGACCGGATCGGCCGCTCGCGTTCGCACGTCTCCAACACCCTGCGACTGCTGAAGCTCTCCCCGGCCGTGCAGGCCCGGGTGGCAGCGGGCGTGCTGACGGCGGGCCACGCCCGGGCACTGCTGGGCGTCCCGGACGGCGAGCGGCAGGACCAGTTGGCCCGGCGGATCGTGGCGGAGGGTCTTTCGGTGCGTACCACCGAGGAGATCGTCGCGGTGATGGACCGGGAGCAGAAGCCGAAGCGCCCCTCCCCCAAGGCGGGGAAGCTCTTCACCCCCGCTTTCGAAGACCTCTCCGAGCGGCTCTCGGACCGGTTCGAGACCAGGGTGAAGGTCGAGGTGTCGCAGCGGAACGGGAAGCTGGGCAAGGGCAAGGTGGTGCTGGAGTTCGGCTCCGTCGAGGACCTCAACCGGATTCTGGACAGTCTGGCTCCCGGTGAGGACGGCCTGCGGCTGTCGCAGGGCTGAGGGTTCCGGAGCTTGGGTTCGGGTGCATGTTTCACGTGAAACGTGCACCCGTTCCGTTTCCGGAGGAAGCTCATCGATGTGATGTCCGCCCGGGGTGGATGAGGAGGTGTGGGGCATGGGACGGAGGATCGTTCCGCTGACGCTGGACAACCTTGCGGATCTCCCGACGACGTGTCGGTCCTGCGTGTTCTGGGAGCTCGACCCGGTGAGCGCCAAGGCGGCGGTGGAGTCCGGCAAGCCCGAGCTGGAGAAGGAGGGCTGGATCTCCGCCGTACTGCTGGAGTGGGGTTCCTGCGGTCGGATCGTCTACGTGGACGAGATCCCCGTCGGGTACGTGCTGTACGCGCCGCCCGCGTATGTACCGCGTTCGCTGGCCTTCCCGACCAGTCCGATCTCGCCGGACGCCGTACAGCTGATGATCAGTCGAGTGCTGCCCGGCTACCAGCGGCAGGGGATCGGCCGGGTGTTGGTGCAGACGGTGGCCAAGGACCTGGTCGGCCGGGGCTTCAAGGCGATCGAGGCGTTCGGTGCGGTGGGCCGGGAGATTCCGAGCTGTGTACTGCCGGCCGAGCACCTGCTGGCGGTGGGCTTCAAGACGGTACGCCCGCACCACCGCTACCCCCGGCTGAGGCTGGAGGCGCGCACCACGCTCTCCTGGAAGGGGGACGTGGAGGTCGCGCTGGAACGGCTGCTGGGCGGTGCCCGGAAGGAGCCGGCCCTGCGGCCGTTCTGAGCGGGGCTGCCGGATGCGGCGGAGCAGACGGCGAGGGCGGGCCACCGGAATTCCCGGTGGCCCGCCCTCGGGCGTGCTCGGTGGCTGCGCCGCCGATCAGATGAAGTCGGCCAGCTCGCGCAGCAGCGCGGCCTTCGGGCGGGCGCCGGTGATGGTCTTCACCAGCTCGCCGTTCTGGTAGACGTTGAGCGTGGGGATGGAGATCACGTTGTACGTGGTCGCGGTCTCCTGGTTGTTGTCGACGTCCAGCTTGGCGACGGTGAGCTTGTCACCGTGCTCCTTCGCGATCTCCTCCAGGATCGGGGCGACCTGGCGGCACGGGCCGCACCAGGTGGCCCAGAAGTCGACGAGGACGGGCTTGTCGCTCTTGAGGACCTCGGCGTCGAAGGTCGCGTCGGTCACGGTGATGGTGGCGCCGGCCACGGGAACTCCTCAGGGTCGCGGACGAGATGGTGCTTCGGCCCGGAAGAATCCGGTAGGCACCCTTGGGGTGGATAACAGCCTGTGGTTGATAACAACCTGCACGGCTGTTCTGTTTCGGCGGAGGTCCCTCGCAGGCTGTCCGCGTTCCACGTCGTCGGGGAGTGTTTCACGTGAAACAGCGGCGCGGCCAGGCTGTGAGCGGGACCTCCGCCGGGTGGGGTTCGGGTCAGGCCGCGACGGTGGCGGCCTGGGCCTCCAGGTCGGCCAGCGAGGCCAGGTAGCGCTCGGCGTCCAGGGCTGCGGCGCAGCCGGTGCCGGCGGCGGTGATGGCCTGGCGGTAGGTGTGGTCGACCACGTCGCCGGCGGCGAAGACGCCGGGGATGTTGGTGCGGGTGGAGGGGGACTCGACCTTCAGGTAGCCCTCGGCGTCGAGGTCGAGCTGGCCCTTGAAGAGCTCGGTGCGCGGGTCGTGGCCGATCGCGATGAACAGGCCGGTGACGGCCAGCTCGCGGGTCTCACCGGTGGTGGTGTCGCGAAGCGTCACCCCGCTCAGCTTCGGGTCGCCGTGGATCTCCTGGACCGCGCTGTCCCAGGCGAAGGTGATCTTCTCGTCGGCGAAGGCGCGCTCCTGCATGGCCTTGGAGGCGCGCAGGGTGTCGCGGCGGTGGATCACCGTGACGCTGTTGGCGAAGCGGGAGAGGAAGGTCGCCTCCTCCAGCGCGGTGTCGCCGCCGCCGACCACCGCGATGTCCTGGCCCTTGAAGAAGAAGCCGTCGCAGGTGGCGCACCAGGAGACGCCGCGGCCGGACAGCGCGTCCTCGCGGGGCAGCCCGAGCTTGCGGTGCTGGGAGCCGGTGGTGACGATCACGGTGCGGGCCCGGTGGACGTTGCCCTCGGAGTCGGTGACGGTCTTGACGTCGCCGGTGAGGTCCACCGCGACGATGTCGTCCGGGATCAGCTCGGCGCCGAACTTCTCGGCCTGCGCCCGCATGTTGTCCATCAGCTCGGGGCCCATGATGCCGTCGCGGAAGCCGGGGAAGTTCTCGACCTCGGTGGTGTTCATGAGCGCACCGCCGGCGGTGACGGCGCCCTCGAAGACCAGCGGCTTGAGGGAGGCTCGGGCGGTGTAGAGCGCGGCCGTGTACCCGGCGGGGCCGGAGCCGATGATGATCACGTTGCGGACGTCGTCGCTCACTGCATCTCCTGGTTCGCATCGCACGGCTCGGGCCGTGTGATTGGGCGCTATTGCGGGGAGGGCGGCTTCTCCGCCGACCCGGACAACGACTCACCAGTGTCGCTCATTCCCGGGGCTCCGTGCAGCAGGCGCCCGAGCCGTGGGCGGGATGCGGTCACCGGCCGGCGGGCTCCGTTCCGGCGGGGCGGTGGGAGGACGGCTCAGCCAGCGGGCAGGACGCGGTGCAGCACCACGGTGGCGCCCGGACAGGACGGTGTGACGAGGTATACGTCGAGGCTGTCGGGCCGGTCCGGAAGCGGGTAGACCAGGGCGGTCACCTCGGCGCCGCCGTAGCGGCCGCGGCCGACGGCGAGCGGGGTGCCGGAGATGCCGCCCGCGACGCCGTCCAGGCAGCTGGGGACGGCGGAGGACAGCCAGCTGCCGAGCGCGGGCGTCTGGGCCGCCTCCGGCTGCGCACCGGCCGCCGAGGGCATCTTGGGCGTGGTCTTCGCGGCGACCAACTGGTTGATCTGTGCCGCGAGTTGGTCGTCCTGGAAGACCGGGCCGCCCTCCCCGGCGGCGGCCGCCGGATGCTGGGCGTCGGCGCCCTGGGTGGCCGGTCCGCCGGTGGGACGGGCGACCGCGGTGGAGGCGGCCGTCGCCGCGGTGTCGTTCGCCCGGACGTGTGCCCCGTCCTGTCGCACGATCAGAGCGCCGCCGATCCCGAGGACGGCGATCAGGGCGGCGGCCCCCAGCACGAGCCGTCCGCGGCGGCGGCGCCCGGCCGGAGCGGGACGCCCGGGACCGCCGGGCCCCGGGGAGGCGGCAGTGGACGAACCGGGCCGGGTCCGGTCCGCCGGACGGCCGGGTGGGGCCGACGCCCCCCTGACGGGCCGGGCGGTGCGCTCGGCGGACGAGGCGGGGCCGAAGGGGCCGTCGGGCTCCGCCATCGGCGGTTCGGCCGGCTGTGCTCCGGTCAGTTGTGCTTCGGCCGGGCCGGGTTCGGCCGGTTGCGCGGCCGCCGGGCGCGGCTCTGCCACCGGGAGGCGCGCGGCCTCGGCGGCCAGGGCCGCGTCGATGCGCTCGGCGATGTCGGCGGGCAGCGGTGGCGCCTCCACCGCGCCCAGCAGGTCCCGGACCTCGGCGAAGGCCACGAAGCTGTCCGCGCAGTCCGGGCACTCGGCGAGGTGCCGGCGGAGGCCCGGGACCAGGTCCGGGTCGGCCAGGTCCTCGGCGAGGTCGGCGAGCAGCTCGGTGCCGGGGTGCGGGTCGGCGCCGTCGGCAGCGGTCCAGGAGGGGGTACCAGACGTCATCGCGAGGTCACATCTCCTTCCAGGACCTGTTCGGGCAGCTGGCGGCCCGCTGTTCTGACGGGGCCGGGGCGGGTCGGGTTCCCGCCCGGGCCGGACGGTGTTCCACGTGAAACAGCCGCCGGGGAGGCGGCGGGGCCCGGGTCGTCCTCGGCCGGGGCGGCTCTCAGGTGGCGGACCAGCGGCAGCAGTCTGGCGCGGCCGCGGGCGCAGCGGCTCTTGACCGTGCCCACCGGCACCCCGAGGAGTTCGGCGGCCTCGGCGACCGGGTAGCCCTGCATGTCCACCAGGACCAGTGCCGCGCGCTGGTCGACCGGGAGGGTGGCCAGCGAGGCGGTCACCTCGCGCTGGAGCTCCGCACGGACCACCGAGGTCTCGGCGGGTTCGGTGCTGCCGAGCAGGGTGTCCAGCCGCTGGGGTTCCTCGTCCAGGGACCCGGCCCGCCGCGCGGTGGCGCGGCGGGCACGGTCCAGGCAGGCGTTGACCACGATCCGGTGCAGCCAGGTGGTGACGGCGGACCGGCCCTGGAAGGTGTGCGCGGAGCGGAAGGCGGAGACCAGGGCGTCCTGGAGCGCGTCGGCGGCCTCCTCGCGGTCGCCGAGGGTGCGCAGCGCGACGGCCCAGAGCCGGTCCCGGTGACGGCGGACGAGGACCCCGAAGGCGTCCAGGTCGCCGGCACCGTGCCGCGCCAGCAGGTCGGCGTCGGAGGGCTCCTCGCTCATGTCTCCCCCCTCTGGTCCGGCGGCTTCATCGGGACGGGCTCCCGTGGCAGCTCAGCCGCTGACCTG
The DNA here is from genome assembly GCF_053598215.1 of Kitasatospora sp. NPDC001175. Taxonomy (NCBI): domain Bacteria; kingdom Bacillati; phylum Actinomycetota; class Actinomycetes; order Kitasatosporales; family Streptomycetaceae; genus Kitasatospora; species Kitasatospora sp. NPDC001175. The sequence continues at coordinate 78,272 of NZ_JBSFJU010000023.1, forward strand.
GACCTCGGCGATCCGGCCCTGATACCGGCCATCCGTATCCTGGGGGAGGCTGGTCAGCCAGATCAAGAGGTACCGCGTGGTCAGTGGCTTCTGCGGCTTCAGGTCGACCGACACGCCCTGGCCCGAGTCCACGGGCTGGCCGAAGACGGAGTTGAGCGTGTCCTTGGCGACGGTCGGCGCGGTGGAGGTGTCCTTGGGCGCGGCTCGCAGCTCGACCTTGGTGCTGCCCACGAACTGGACGTGGACCGAGGTGACCCGCTGCGCGGAGCCGAGGTCGACCATCAGGCCGGTGCCCGGCTTGTAGGCGCCGCCGACGTTGTCGAAGTAGCCGGATGTCGGCCAGGAAGTGGACGGGTCGCCGTCGATGGCCTTGGGAAGCTCCGGCGTGTGCTCCGGGTCGCCGTACGGGTTGAACGACGTGACGCCCGTGATCCGGATCGGCTTGCCGCCGTCGTCGGCGCCGGCGGACGCCGTGGAGCCGCCTGCGGAGTTGCTCGGAGCGCTGCTGGGCGAGGTGCCGGCCGCGACGGTGCCGCGGTCCGTCTGGTGGTGCAGGGTGCTCACCAGCTGCCAGGAGCCGGTGCCGATGGCGGCCAGCGCGACCAGGGAGGCGGTCCACTTGGCGAAGGTGCGCAGCCCGCGGCGCTGGCGGGCCGGACGCGGCGGGATCCGTTCGGTGTCCAGCGGCCGGGCGTTGTTCGGCTGCCCGCCGTCCGGCCGGCCGGGGCGGTTCTGCGGCTGCGCCGGGCGCGGGTTGCCGTAGCGCGGGGTGAAGGCCGGTGGGGCGGGCGGCTCGGGCTGACGGATCCTGGGCATCAGCGCGATCGCCTTGGCCAGCTCCTCCGGGCTGGTGATCGGCTCCAGGTTGTGCGGCAGCGGCTCGCACAGCGCTCGGGTGGCCAGCTCGGCCAGGCCCTTGTGGACGCCGGCCTTGACCTGGTCCGGCGGTACGCAGCCGAGGCTCTTGGGCAGCCCCTGGAGGTCGTACCGGTCCTCCGGGAAGGGCCAGCGGTGGGTCAGCGCGGCGTACAGCAGGACGCCGATGGCGCGGGTGTCGGTGCGCTCGGCGTCCTCGCTGGTCAGGCCGCGCAGGGCGGCGTCCACGGCGATGCCGTTGATCCGGTACTGGCCGCTCTCGGTGCGCAGCACGCAGCGCGGGGTGAGCCGCAGGTGGGCCTGGCCGCGCCGGTGGGCGGCGGTGATGGCGTCGGTGACCTGGCGGACCATCTGGTACGCGTCGTACGGCTCCATCGGTCCGGCGGCGAGCAGCTTGGCCAGATCGGTGGCGTCGGGCAGCCACTCGCGGATGACGTAGACCAGCTCGCCCTCCTGCACCGCGTCCAGGACCTGGACGAAGCGCGGGTCGCCGAGCAGGGCGGCGGACTTGGCGGCGGCGAGCACGGCCTTGGCCCGCTGGTGCCCGGCGGCGAGCAGGTGGACGCCGACCGCGCGGCGGAGCTTCTCGTCGACCGCGCGCCAGCTGCTGAAGCTCTCGGACTGGCCGATGCACTCCTCCAGCCGGTAGCGGCCGGCGATCTTGTCGCCGCTGTGCCGGAGCGGGGCGGGGAGGGCGGCGGGGAGCTGACCGGTGCCGCCTGCGGCCGGGGTGGCGGTGGATTGGGCGCTGGCGGCGGGGGAGGGCGTGCCGCCGGGCTTCGGGGTGGACGCGGCGGCGGGCTTGGCGGACCCCTTCGCCGCCGATGCGGCGGCGGGCTTGGCGGACCCCTTTGCCGCCGATGCGGCGGCGGGCTTGGCGGACCCCTTCGCCGCCGATGCGGCGGCCTCGTTGATCTCGTCGGCCGTCTCCTTCGCGGCGGCGGCGAGCGCGGCGGCACCGGCTGCGAGCTCGGCGGCGATCTCGGCGGAGGACAGCGGCGCGGCGGACTCGCCGACCCCGGTGCTCTTGGCGGGCTCCGTCCGGCCGGATCCGGTGCCGGCCCCGGCGGGGCCGTCGCTCCTGGCGGCCTGGCCGTTCTTCGCGGGCCGGCCGGCCTCGGACCCCTTGGTGTCCCCGGTGCCCTTGGCGGTGCCGTCCAGGTCGCCTCCCGGCTGCTCGCCCGATGTGTCGCTCGGAATGTCGCCGAGTGCCATGGCCAGCGCCGCCTCGTCCGCGACGGACGTGTCGACGACCGCCTTGGTGCCATCAGCCACCGTGGTCCTGCCTCCCCTTGTATCGCCCGGTTAACGTCCCGGAAATCCGGCCGCCGGCCCGGCCCGTCGGGGGCTGAGTGGTGCCAGGACAATTGTGCCCACTCATCCTCCCCTGGTACGACCGCTGAGGGGACCCGGTGGTTGCCCGCCGGTGAACGGATGGCCCTTCGGGCCGGATGGCGGGCGTACCGGTTGACGTCAGGTCAGCGTCCGATCCGGCTCCGCACCATACCGATCATCGCGTTGAGCTCCTCGATCCGCATCCGCCTGGCCATCGCCGTGAACACCGTCAGCTGTGCCGCGGCGGCCACCACGAGGGTGAGTACGCTGCCCGGCCAGCCGTCCAGCACGCCGCGGAGCAGCAGGCTGATCGCGAACCCGACGACGGAGGCGGGGACGCTGGCGATGGCGAGCCGGACGTAGGTCTTGGCGATCCGGGGGGTGTCCAGGCCGCCGGTCCGGGACCTGAGCCTGGGCAGTGCCACCGCCACGCCGACGGCGTAGGAGGCGCCGTAGCCGAATGCCATCCCGGTGACCGCCAGCTGGGCCGGCAGCACAAGGTAGCAGAGCACCGCCGTGCCGGCCTGGCAGGCGGCCACCCAGACGGTGTTGGAGAACGGGGTGCGGGTGTCCTCGTAGGCGTAGAAGCCGCGCAGCAGGACGTACTGGACGGAGTACGGGATCAGGCCGAGCGCGAAGGCGGAGAGCATGTAGCCGACCGCGGTGCTGCCGTCGGCGGCCGAGCCGCCGTTGCCGACACCGTAGACGGCACCGCCGATCACCGGGCCGAGGGAGAGGAAGAGGAAGGCGGCGGGGACGATGGCCACCGCTGAGGTGCGCAGCCCGTACGAGAGGTCGTCGCGAACGGCGCCGGGGTCCTGGTCGGCGGCCGATCGGGAGAGCCGGGGGAGGACGGCGCTCATCACCGAGACGGTGATCACCGCCATCGGCAGCTGCCAGATCAGCAGGGCGTTGGAGTACGCGGCGAGGCCCGCGCCCAGGTAGCCCCTGGCCTCGGCGGCGCGCCCGGCCGCGGTGGCGAGCTGGGTGACCACCAGGTAGCCGGCCTGGTTGGCGAGGACGAACAGGAAGGTCCACTTGGCCAGCCGCGCGGCCTTGCCGAGGCCGTGGCCGCGCCAGTCGAAGCGGGGCCTGAAGCGGAAGCCGGAGGCTCGCAGGTACGGGATCATCGAGAGCGCCTGGACCGCGAGGCCGAGCAGGGTGCCCAGGCCGAGCAGCCGGACGCCCTCCGGGGTGACGCTCGCCGGGGTGACCTCGCTGTGCTGGAAGGTGCCGAAGACCCAGATGTACGCCCCGAAGGTGAAGATCACCACGATGTTGTTGAGGACCGGGGTCCACATCATCGCGCCGAACCGCCCGCGGGCGTTGAGGATCTGACCCATCACCACATGGACGCCCATGAAGAAGACGGTGGGCAGGCAGTAGCGGGCGAGGGCGACCGTGGTGTCGGCGCTGGCCTGGTCGCGCATCAGCGAATGGGAGATCAGCTGGACCAGCAGCGGGGCGCCCAGCACGGCCGCGAAGGCGACCCCGGCCAGCCCGGTCATCACCAGGGTGAGCAGCCGGTTGGCGTAGGCGGTGCCGCCGTCCTCGTCCTGCTTCATGCTGCGGACCAGCTGCGGCACGAAGACGGCGTTCAGCGCGCCGCCGCCGATCAGGATGTACAGCAGGGTGGGCAGGGTGTTGGCGGCGTTGTAGGAGTCGCCCATGGTGCCGACACCGATCGCGGCGGCGATCACCATGGTGCGCAGGAAACCGGTGACCCGGGAGACCAGGGTGCCGGCCGCCATGACCGCGCTGGAGCTCAGCAGACCGCCGGTCCGCCCGCCGCCCCCCGCGCCCGCGTCGTCGCTCTCGCCATCGCCGTCCGGTGCGGGGTCGGGTGCCGGTTCCCCTCCGGGTGCGGTGGGCGGCGCCTCGACGGTCTTCGGCCCGGGCTTCTTCGCCACCGCCACCTCGACCGCGACCGCGGCGGCTCCGGTTCCGGCTTCGACCGGGTCCTCGGCCGGTGTCTCGGCGGCGGACCGGAGCGCGGCCTCGGCCTCGGAGAGCGGCGGGTCGAACTCGATCGGCGGGACGAACGGCCGATCCTCGGCGGACCTTCCGCCGTTCCCGCCGCCCGTCTCGCTCAGCAGCGCGTCCACGCCGACGTACTCGGTGGTCTCGGTGTCCCAGGGGGAGCCCTGGCGGGCGGGTTCCGGCGCGCCCGGCTCGGTGCTGTCCGGGAGTTCGTCGAGGGCGGCCGAGGCCCAGCGCGGGGCGGGCGCGGTCAGGCTCGGTTCGGGCCGCTGAGTGGGCTGCGGCGGCAGCTGCGGGGCGGTCGCCTCGGACTCCTCGCCCTTCCGGGTCTCCTCGGTCGCACGCCGGACGCCGTACGGGTCCGGGTCGGCCGGGGTGCGGTACGGGTCGGCCGCGTACGGGTCCTGGGCGTAGGTGTCCGCCAGGTACCAGTCCGAGGTGTTCTGACCGGCGTCCGGGCGATCACCGCGGTCGGCGGGCTCCGGAGAGCCCGCCGACGGCGCAGTGGTGGCGCGGTCGTGCGCCTGGCTACGGCCCTGGCCTTGTGCTCGCGCCTCGCTCCGCTCGCTCATGCCACCTCATCGCTGGTCGGGGTGGTCGCCCGGGTGGGCGTCCGTCAGGGACCAACCTTCTCATCACCCGAGGCCCGATTCCGGGCATCTTCGGTCGACTCCGGCTTTGCGTCGGCATCCTTGGCCGCCTCCGCCGTTCCGGCCGGCTGTGCGGCCTTCTCCGCTTCTGCCGGCTGGACGTCCGCACCCGTGTCCCCGGCCGACCGAGCGTCCGCGTCCGTCTCCTCGTCCCGGCCGGTGGCCGCCGCACCGTCCTCGGCGGAGTCGGCAGGCTCGGTGGGGTCAGCGGGTTCGGCCGAACCCTCGGTGCCGCCCTCGGTGCCGCCCTCGGCGGCCCGCTTCTTGCGCTGCAGGTAGAAGCGGATCCCGCCGAGCAGGATCAGCACCACACCGCCGCTGATCGCGTACAGCACGCCCGAGGTCACGTTCTTGACATCGACCTCGAAGGTCATCGGCGGGCCGTACGGCTGCGGGTCGGCCCCGGTGGTCCACAGCTGCGCGGTCATCTGCACCGTGCGGTTGGCCTGTGCCACGGCCGGGAAGCGGAGGGTCCGGCTGGTGGTGGCTTCCAGGACCACGTTCTCCGGCGGGCCGACGTTGAGGCGGTTCACCTGGCCGGAGATCAGTCGCAGCTGGAGGTTGCCGACGGCCTGGTTGAGGTCGTTCTTGACGCTGACCAGCAGCGTTCCGTTGTTGCCTGCCAGGGTGACGACCCGCTTCGGCAGGACCTTGACCGCCGAGACCAGGTTGTTGAGGTAGTCCTGGGCGCCGTTGCGGTACGCCTGGCCGTCGTCGGGCCGGTCACGCCACCCGGTGGACATCGAGCGGACCATGGCGGCGTTGAACGGGCCGCGCACCCGCTGCGGCTGGGTGCAGATCGTCAGCAGCTGGTCGAGGCCGCCCTCCATGCCCATGGTCTTCTCGAGCGCGCTGCCGGGCAGCTCGGAGTCGTGGAGCTTGCCCGGGTAGTCACCGGGGGACTGGACGCTGGTGTTGGCACCGGGGTCGGGGGTGGCGGTGGCCACCGTGCTGAGCTTGACCTGGCTGATCCAGTTGCCCTTCTGGGCCGCGGTGATCGCGTCCGAGAGGGCGGTGGCGGTGCCCACCGTGAGGTTGCGCGGCGGCATCACCAGCAGGTTGCGCTGGGTCTCCGGCTGCTGCTGGGTGATCGTCATGGTCTCGGCCAGGAACCGCTGGGTGGCCGAGGTCCTGGCCTGGGCGGTGGCCAGGTCGGTGTCGAACAGCTGCGAGAGGGTGTGGTCGGCGACCACGGCGGTCTGGCCGTCGCCGATCTGGCGGGCAGCGTTCGGGGTGTAGTTGAGCGAGTCGGACAGGTCGTCGCCGTCGACCAGGAGGAGGTTGTCCCCGGCGGTCTTGGTGACGTCGACGATCTGGCGGTCCAGCCGGCCCTGGTAGGGCCAGGCGACATCGGTCCGGATGTCCGTCGCCAGGCGCCCCTCCGCGGTGACCTGCCCGGCCGCGCCCGCCTTGCGCAGGGTGGTGTCCATGCCGCCGAGCTGTGCGCCGTTGTGGGCGATCGAGGCGATGTCGGGGTCGGCGTAGGGGAGGGCGACGACCTCGTCGCCGCCGGTGGTCACGGCCTGACGGAGCTTGGCCAGCCAGGCGGTGGCGGCAGCCCGGCCGGTGCCGGGGACGGTGTTGTCCTCCTTGGCCGTCTCGCCCGCGGTACCCGGCTTCTGCACCCGGTACGGCTTGGTCATCGCGTACACGGTGTCCAGCAGGTCGGGGTCGACGACCCAGGTCAGACCGGGCAGCTTCTCACCGATGTCGACCAGCTTGTACAGCCGTCCACCGGCGGCCAGCTCGGTGGCCAGGTTGTCGTCGCGCAGCACCGGCGTCTGGTCGCTGTCGGGCATGGTCTGCGCGACCAGCTCGGGGGCGTGGGTCAGCGGCCACAGGGTGGCGATCTGGGTGGGCTTGCCGCTCTGGTCCGCGTTGTACGGCAGGAAGGTGCGGGCGATGCCCAGTGCGTGCGACCGGCTCTGGTCGGCGGTGCCGCCCCAGGCGTCCACCGCGAGCTCGTACACCCCGCCCTTGGAGATCTTCAGGTCGGAGGGGTTCACCTGGAGCGTGAAGGAGCGGGTCTGGCCGGGGGGCACGTCGCCCATGTCCGCGGTCGGGGAGCCCAGGTCGACCCCGTCCTGACCGGTGGGCTCGGTGCGGTCGGCGACCCGCGCGATGTCGCTCCTGGTGCCCAGCGGCCGGCCGGTCTGCGAGGCCCGGATACCGGCATGGATCTTCTTCAGCGCGGAGTCGCCGGAGTTGGTGACACGCCCGGTGACCAGGATGGCGTCGTTCTGCCCGACCACGGTGGGGGTGACCGTGTCGATCGCCACGTTCGCCGGGTAGTCCGGGGAGGACGCGGTCGGGGTGAGGGCGGGGCGCCCGGCGACGGCGATCGCGGCCGGTGCGGTGCTCAGCAGGGCCGCCCCGCTCGCCAGCAGCGCGGCGAGGCGCTTGGCCGTCCGTCCGCCGCTTCCGTAAGCCCTCAGCCCTGAGTGCCGTGCCGGCTCACTCACGCGCTTCGCCCTCGCCGTTCTCGATCGGTCGCGATCAGTGGTTCTGGAAAGTCACTGCTGTCACTGCATGAATAGGTACCGCAGAAATGGCCGTACGGTTCCCGCCGCGGACCGTTTCGGACCCGGTCTCTCCGGTCCCTGGCAGGCTCGTGGTCTCGCCCGCGTCACGCCGGGCGGGCCCGTGGCCCGTACCGTTCCCCCCGCATGGTAACGACGCCGCCGCGTGCCCAGTGCTGCGGGCCGGTGGCTGCGCGGGGGAAAAGCCGGCCGTGTGCGGGGCCGCCGGGAAAGCAACAGGCGGCGGGCCGGGCCGGACACGTACCCTTGTGAGCCGTGTCCACTGCCAATGAGCCCAGCACCAATCATTCCAGCACCGCCGCCTCCGGCTCGCTCCCAGGACTGACCGAGGCCCAGACCCTCGGCCTTCAGGAGCTGCTGCGGGTCTCCCCGGTGGCCGACGAGATCGCCCGCCGCTTCCAGGCGGCCGGCCACCGGCTGGCCCTGGTCGGCGGTTCGGTGCGCGACGCCCTGCTCGGCCGGCTCGGCAACGACCTGGACTTCACCACGGACGCCAGGCCCGAGCAGGTGCTCAAGCTGGTGCGCGGCTGGGCGGACGCCGTCTGGGACGTCGGTATCGCCTTCGGCACCGTCGGCGCCCGCAAGGACACCCCGGCGGGCTCCTTCCAGATCGAGATCACCACGTACCGCTCGGAGTCCTACGACCGTTCCTCGCGCAAGCCCGAGGTCAGCTACGGCGACACCATCGAGGAGGACCTGGTCCGGCGGGACTTCACCGTCAACGCGATGGCCGTGGACCTTCCCGGGCGCGGCTTCGTCGACCCGCACCACGGCCTGGAGGACCTGGAAGCCCGGGTGCTGCGCACCCCGGCGACCCCCGAGGAGTCCTTCTCCGACGACCCGCTGCGGATGATGCGGGCCGCCCGCTTCGCCGCCCAGCTGGACTTCACCCCGGCCCCCGAGGTGGTCGCGGCGATGACCGCGATGGCCGAGCGGATCGCGATCGTCTCCGCCGAGCGGGTGCAGGGCGAGCTCAACAAGCTGCTGCTGTCCGATCACCCGGTCAAGGGCCTGCGGCTACTGGTCGACACCGGGCTGGCCGACCAGGTGCTGCCCGAGCTGCCCGCGCTGCGCCTGGAGCGCGACGAGCACCACCGGCACAAGGACGTCTACGAGCACTCGCTGACCGTCCTGGAGCAGGCCATCGCGCTGGAGACCGACGGCCCCGACCTGACGCTGCGGCTCGCCGCGCTGCTGCACGACATCGGCAAGCCGCGTACCCGCCGCTTCGAGTCGGACGGCCGGGTGTCCTTCCACCACCACGAGTTGGTCGGCGCCAAGATGACCCGCAGGCGGATGCGCGAGCTCAAGTACTCCAAGGAGCTGACCGAGGACGTCGCCCGGCTGGTCGAGCTGCACCTGCGCTTCCACGGCTACGGCAGCGGGGAGTGGACGGACTCCGCGGTCCGCCGGTACGTCACCGACGGCGGCCCGCTGCTCGAGCGCCTGCACAAGCTGACCCGCTCCGACTGCACCACCCGCAACAAGAAGAAGGCCGCCGCGCTGTCACGCACCTACGACTCCCTGGAGGAGCGGATCGTGCAGCTCAAGGCCAAGGAGGAGCTGGACGCCATCCGCCCGGCCCTGGACGGCAACCAGATCATGGAGATCCTGGGGCTGAAGCCGGGCCCGCAGGTCGGCAAGGCCTACAAGCACATGTTGGAGCTGCGCCTGGAGCACGGCCCGATGGACCACGACAGCGCGGTCGCGGCGCTCAAGGAGTGGTGGGCCGCACAGGGCTGACGTTTCGCCAGTAGATCGTCAGGTGGTCCGGCGGCCGGGGTGTTCGGAAGATCCCGGCCGCCGGGCGGCCGCCGGGCCCGGGGCGGTCGAGGCGTCCGGTCCGGTACGAGCCGGGGGCAGCGGCGGAACGGGTGCGCGCCTGGCGGCCCGGGCGTACCCCGCGGCGGTGAGCGCGTAGACCAGGGCGGTGCCGGCCACGACGGCCACCGAGCGGCCGTCCAGCGGCAGGACCAGCGCGGTCACCCCGGCGGCGGCGACGAAGGCCGCGTTGAAGAGGACGTCGTAGAGCGCGAACACCCGGCCGCGGAACTCGTCCTCGACGGACTCCTGCACCAGCGTGTCGGCGCAGATCTTGATGCTCTGGGTGATGACGCCCAGCAGCAGGGCGGCCGCCATGCTCGGACCGACGGCGAACCACAGTCCCAGCGCGGGCACGAAGACTGCCGCCGAGGCCGCGCAGGTCGTCAGCCAGCCGGCCAGCCCGAGCCGGCGGGTGCACCAGGGACTGATCAGGGCGGCCAGGAAGAAGCCCAGTGCCGAGGCGGCCACCGCCGTGCCGAGGGTGGCCATCCCGGCGGCGCTGTCGCCGGGATCGTTGAAGGAGTACCGGGAGAGCATCAGCACGGTCACCACCAGGATCCCGTAGCAGAACCGGGAAACCGTGACGACGGCCAGCGCGCCCACGGCCGGACGGCAGTCGTGGACCAGGTGCCGCACGCCGTCGGCCAGTTCGCTGGCCGCCAGGCCGAGGGCCCGGTGCAGCGCCGGGCGGTCCGGTTGCGGGTCGGGGCCGAGCAGTCCGCGGGGGATCCGCCGGGCGGCCAGCGCGGCGCTCAGATAGAGCAGCGCGGCCAGGGTCACCAGGGTGGCGTCGGCCCGCGGGCCCGGCGGCAGTATCTGGTGGACCGCGAAACCGATGCCGCCGCCGCAGGCAGCGGCGATCGTGCCCGCGGTGGGCGAGAGCGAGTTGGCGGTGACCAGTTGCCCGGGGGCGACCACCCGGGGGAGGGCGGCCGAGAGTCCGGCCAGGATGAACCGGTTGAGCGCGGTCACCAGCAGCGCGGCGGCGAGGAACAGCCACTCGGGCGCCCTGGCCAGCAGCAGTGCGCCGGTGATCAGCCCGAGTCCGCAGCGGGCCAGGTTGCCCAGGTAGAGCACCTGCCGCCGGCGCCAGCGGTCCAGCATCACCCCGGCGAAGGGGCCGATCACCGAGAACGGGAGCAGTAGCACCGCGAGTACCGAGGCGATGTCGGCCGGGCTGGACTGCCGCTCCGGGGAGAAGATCACGTACGAGGCCAGGGAGACCTGGAACACGCCGTCGGAGAGCTGCGAGAGCACCCGGGCGGTCAGCAGGCGGCGGAAGTCGCGGCCGCGGAGCAGCCCGCCCAGGGAGGTTCGGGACGAGAGACGGGCGCGGTCGAGTGAGGTGCTTCCGTTCTCCGTGAGAGCCACCAGCCCAGAGTGCCACGTCGGACACTCCGGTTTCACGTGAAACCTCGGCGCGGTTTCACGTGAAACCTGCCTCCGGAGACGGCCGAAGGGCCCCGGCCGGAAAGCCGGGGCCCTTCAAAGGAGGTCAGGGTTTCAGCGCTCGGGGTTTCAGCGCTCGACCTCGCCGCGGATGAACTTCTCGACGTTCTCGCGGGCCTCGTCGTCGAAGTACTGAACCGGCGGGGACTTCATGAAGTAGGAGGAGGCCGACAGGATCGGGCCGCCGATGCCGCGGTCCTTGGCGATCTTCGCCGCACGCACCGCGTCGATGATGACACCGGCGGAGTTCGGGGAGTCCCAGACCTCGAGCTTGTACTCCAGGTTCAGCGGGACGTCACCGAAGGCGCGGCCCTCGAGGCGGACGTAGGCCCACTTGCGGTCGTCCAGCCAGGCGACGTAGTCGGACGGGCCGATGTGGACGTTCTTGGCGCCCAGGTCACGGTCCTTGATCTGGGAGGTGACGGCCTGGGTCTTGGAGATCTTCTTGGACTCCAGGCGCTCGCGCTCGAGCATGTTCTTGAAGTCCATGTTGCCGCCGACGTTCAGCTGCATGGTGCGCTCGAGGATGACACCGCGGTCCTCGAAGAGCTTCGCCATCACGCGGTGCGTGATGGTGGCGCCGACCTGCGACTTGATGTCGTCACCGACGATCGGGACGCCGGCCTCGGTGAACTTGTCCGCCCACTCCTTGGTGCCGGCGATGAACACCGGGAGGGCGTTCACGAAGGCGACCTTGGCGTCGATGGCGCACTGGGCGTAGAACTTGGCGGCCGCCTCGGAGCCCACCGGCAGGTAGCAGACCAGGACGTCGACCTTGGCGTCCTTCAGGACCTGGACGACGTCGACCGGAGCCTCGTCGGACTCCTCGATGGTCTCCAGGTAGTACTTGCCGAGGCCGTCGAGGGTGTGGCCGCGCTGGACGGTGACACCGGTCGGCGGCACGTCGCAGATCTTGATGGTGTTGTTCTCGCTGTTGCCGATGGCGTCGGCCAGGTCGAAGCCGACCTTCTTGGCGTCGACGTCGAACGCGGCGACGAACTCCACGTCACGGACGTGGTAGTCGCCGAACTGCACGTGCATCAGCCCGGGGACCTTGCCGGCCGGGTCGGCGTCCTTGTAGTACTCGACACCCTGCACCAGCGACGCGGCGCAGTTACCGACGCCCACGATGGCTACGCGAACCGAACCCATTCCGGTTGCTCCCTGTGATCTCATGAGTTCCGCCGGAAAACCGACGGTTCTCGTATTTCATCTCTGTATGACTGGATGACGGGCGCACGCTGCGCCCACACCTGCCGTCCGCCCTGGTCTGCTGTGACACCGGGCATCGGCGGTCAGCGCTCCCTGTCGGAGCGCCCCGGGCGGTCGTGCGGTGGCCTCGGCGGGTCCGAGGACCCGGCCTCCTGGCCACGGCCGTCCGAAGTCCGTGGATCTCCCGCACCGGTGCGCCCGGTCCGGGTGGCCCGCTCGGTCTCGATCAGCTCGTTGAGCCAGCGGACCTCCCGTTCTACCGATTCGAGACCGTGTCGCTGGAGTTCCAGCGTGTAGTCGTCGAACCGGTCGCGGGTACGGGCGATCGAGCTGCGCATCCGCTCCAGCCGCTCCTCCAGCCGACTGCGCCGCCCCTCCAGTACGCGCATGCGCACCGCGCGGTCGGTCTGGCCGAAGAACGCGAAGCGCACACCGAAGTGCTCGTCCTCCCAGGCGTCCGGGCCCGAGTCGGCCAGCAGCTCCTCGAAGCGCTGCTTGCCGTCGGCGGAGAGCCGGTAGACGATCTTCGATCGCTTGCCGTTGAGCGCGGTCGCCGGGACGTACTCGACGTCCGGGTTGTCCTCGACCAGGAAACCCTGGGCGACCAGGCTCTTCAGGCAGGGGTAGAGCGTGCCGTAGGAGAAGGCGCGGAACGACCCGAGCAGCACGTTGAGCCGCTTGCGCAGCTCGTAGCCGTGCATCGGGGCGTCATGGAGCAGACCCAGGACGGCGAACTCCAGCACCCCGGAGCGTCTGCTCATGCCGTCCTGCCTCCCTTCCCGCGCTGCACTCCGACCGTTGTGCCGGATCGATGTGTCGGTCCGATGTATCGGCTCGATATATCGAGAGAACAGTAGACCTGGGTCACGGAACGGGCAAGGGGGGCACGGGTGAACGTGATCACAGGATTCCGAATGGCCTTCAGAAAACCTTCAGGAAGGCCCCGGTCAAGCTTCAGGAAGGACGCGTTGGCAACGGGCATGTAATGATCTGGCGGCATTTTGCGGCTTTTGTTACTTAATGCCCGATTAGTGGCTGTTTACAGGTGCGTACGCTGTCGCGTGTGCACGAGGACCACCTCCGGGGTGTAGGGCGGTTTCGGGCATCGGAAGTGAACCCTGCCCTCAGGTCCGAAGCGGCCTGACCGAGGAGTTGCTGAAAGATGAGCGATCACCGGCGTAGGCCCAACCCGGGCGGTGAACAGCCTCCGGGCGGTCGGGCGGCTGGTCAGCGTCCGTCCGGCTATGGCCCCCCAGATGGTGCGCCTTCGCGTAGCCGGCCCACCGGGATGCGCGAGACTGCCCAGCAGCCTCGGCTGACCAGGGCCGAAATGCGCAAGCAGTCCCAGAAGAGCGGAGCCCCGAGCGGACCGCCAGCCGGGCCCGGCGGCGGCCGGGGAGGTGGCAATGGCGGCGGCAAGGGACCGGGCAAGAAGCGGTTCATCGACTACCCCCGGTACGGCAAGTCCGGGATCCGTCGCTGGCTGCCGTCCTGGAAGCTGATCCTGACGACGTTCCTGATCTTCTTCGGCAGCGGGGTGGCCGCGGTCGGCGTCGCGTACGCGATGACGCCGATCCCCAAGCTCAATGACCTGTTGAAGGAACAGAACAACATCTACTACTGGGCCGATGGCAGTGAGATGACCCGCAAGGGCGCTACCAACCGCCAGGTGGTCCCGCTCGACAACATCAGTGAGCCCGCGCAGAAGGCAGTGGTCGCCGCCGAGAACGAGACCTTCTGGAACGATCACGGCATCGACCCCAAGGGCATCGCCCGCGCCGTCTACAAGATGGCCACGGGCGGTTCGACCCAGGGTGGCTCGACCATCTCCCAGCAGTACGTGAAGAACGCTTACCTGAACCAGGACCAGACGGTCAGCCGTAAGTTCAAGGAGATCTTCATCACGCTGAAGATCAACCAGCAGAAGTCGAAGCAGGACATCCTCGAGGGCTACCTGAACACCAGCTGGTTCGGACGCGGCGCCACCGGTATCCAGGCCGCCGCGCAGGCGTACTACGGAGTGGACGCCAAGGACATCAACATCTGCCAGGGCGCGATGCTGGCGGGTCTGCTCAAGGGTGCGACGTACTACGACCCGACGGTCAGCGACTCCAACCGCAAGAACATGCAGGAGCGTTGGAACTACGTCCTGAGCCGGATGGTCGTCACCAAGGCGATCACCCAGGCGGACCGGGACAAGTGCGGCGCCACCTTCCCGGAGCCGATCAAGAAGAAGGCCCCGGCCAACATGAACGGCGAGGTCAGCTACCTGGTCGACCTCGCCGACAAGTACCTGGCGGCCAAGGACCCGACGATCACCCAGGCCTCCATCGACAAGGGCGGCTACCTGATCTACACCACCTTCCAGAAGGACAAGGTGGCGGAGCTGAAGAAGGCCGTCGACGACGTCAAGTCGGAGAACCTCCACCCGGACACGTCGGACAAGGACAAGTACGTCCAGGTCGGCGCGGCCTCGGTGGTCCCCGGTGACGGCGCGATCGTGGCGATCTACGGCGGCGACGGCGTGGAGAACGGCCACTACACCGACAACGCCGACACCGTCGGCATCCCGGTCGGTTCGACCTTCAAGCCCTTCGTCCTGGCGACCGCCATGCAGACCGGCGTGCTCACCAAGACCGGGAGCGACGGCAATCCGGTCAAGATCAGCATCAACAGCCTCTACAACGCCAACAACATGAGCCAGATCTACAAGGCGGACGGCTCGCCCGCGATCGGTGACCACGGCGAGCTCTACCACCAGAAGAACGACGACGACAACATGCCCGGGGCCGTCACGCTGAAGACGGCGATGCAGTACTCCTACAACGTGCCGTTCGTGCAGCTCGGCCAGGACGTCGGCGGCAGCAACGTCGAGAAGATGGCCATCAACCTGGGCCTGCGCAAGGACTCTCTGGCGCCGAACACCTCGCTCACCTACCCGCTGGGCACCTCGACCCCGAGTGCGATCCGGATGGCCTCCGCGTACTCGGTGTTCGCCGCCCGGGGGCAGCAGGTCGAGCCGTACTCGGTGACCAAGGTGCTCTACCAGGGTGTGGAGAAGCCGGCCTTCAACCGTCCGAAGAACGCCACCAAGACGGTGCTGGAGCAGCCCATCGCGGACAACATCACCGACGTCCTGCAGAACGTGGCGGAGAACGGTACCGGTAAGAAGGGGACCAAGGACCTGGGCCGCCCGGTGGCCGGCAAGACCGGTACCACCGACGCCGGCACCTCGGCCTGGTGGGTCGGCTACACCCCGCAGCTGGCCACCTCGGTCGGTATGTGGCGCGAGGAGCCGGGCAAGCCGGGTCTGCTCTCGTTGGTCGGTACGGCCGGTCAGACCACCATCCACGGTGGTGACTTCCCGACCGAGATCTTCACCCGCTACATGAAGGTGGCGCTGGCCGACCAGAAGGCGCTGGACTTCCCGACCTCGGACATCACCGGTACGGAGGTCGACTCCAAGCAGGCGCCGCCGCCGAGCCCCTCGGCTGCCCCGTCGGCCAGCGCATCGGCCAGTGCGTCGGCCAGCGCCAGCAGCGCGCCGAGCCCGTCGACCAGCTCGTCTCGCACGTCGGAGCCGAGCAACTCGCCGGCGCCGACGGAGAGCTGCTTCTTCGGGCCGCTCTGCAGCTCGCCCTCGCCATCGCGAAGCAAGCCGCCCCGCCCGGGCAAGTCCACCCCGCCGCCGAACCCCAGCTCCAGCCCGACCGACGCCGGAGCAGGGAACCAGGTAGCGGGCAACTGACCCGGAACGACATAGGACCTGTGGCGGTCGACCGAGGAGATGGTTCCCCGGTCGGCCGCCACAGTCTTGTCTCTGCATGGACTCTGAAGGCTCCGGCTTAGCCCGATGTTGGGCATGAGACTCGTTGGTGGATCTCCGCCTGTGCCCCGGAGCGAACTGCTCCGATCCACGCGAACCGCGCGCAGGACATCACGCTGTGACGAAGCGTCAGCTCTTCCAGATCATCCGTCAGTTGCCTTGCGCGCCACTTGCGGTGTGGCAGTCACTAGGAGATGATCATGGTCGGTGGGGTCGGTGACTCGCTGTGTCCATACGGTCCCGGAGCCAAAGATTCGAAACAGAAAGGAACGCGTATGCGCGTTCGCAACAAGCTTGTTGCCGCAGCTACCGTCGCTGTGGCATTCGGTGGCGTCTTCCTGAGTGCGGGTTCGGCCTCAGCCAGCGGTGGTGGCAGCTGCGGTGGTAACGACGCGTGTCTCTACTACTACCAGGGTCTCAAGGGTGGCTCCTTCGGCGACCCGAGTGTTGACACCTACCAGTACAACAGCAACTACCTCTTCGATGGTTGCAACAACGGCTCCTGCGGTGGCGATGGCAAATACGTACGGAACGCTGCTGCCTCCGTCTGGAACGTCAATCCCACGAACACGGTGCGAATCTACTACAGCCCGGACCAGAGTGGCCCTTACCAGGACATCGCCCCGAGGGCCTGGGCTAACCTGAATGACACGCTGCGTAACCAGAACGCATCTCAGGACTGGCACGGGTGAGTTGAGCTTCTCAGGTGCTCTGCCGAGATATCTCGGCAGAGCACCGGTGCTTGACGCTGTGATATAGGGGTATGAACTTTGGAAATAGATCGTCGTGTTGGTCTTCGTGCACCCCTGCTGACTGCCGTATTGATGACTGCCAGTCTTGTTACTGTGGGATGCTCGCAGCAATCACGGAATCCGGCGGTTGCTAATTCGCCTGTGCCGACTCCGGCGGTCGGTGAGATCCCGTCGTTGACAAACACGGTCGATAAATCACTTCCAATTGAAGCCTTTCTCCTCAGTTCTGTTCAGAGCAGGCAGTTGGAGATTGCCAGGAATCTGCTGATCAAGCAATGTATGAAGCGCTCGGGATATGACTACACTCCGCCGCTTCCACCTCAATCCGCTGTGCGCGGCCAGGCGACCCACAGGTACGATGTCGCCGATGCTGCTAACGGATATCATCCAGCGGGGCCAAGCTCAAATGAGAAGATGACCTCGGAGCCAGCTCTTTCGTCAGATGAGCAGAAAGCTCTGGGGATTGATCCAAGTTCGAATGAGGGTCCCGCATCTACTGCCAGCGGGCCCCCGGTTCGTGCTGGTGGCTGTATGAGGGAAGCGTATAAGAAGCTGGCCGCTGAGGGTGGAATAATTCAGGACTCGGAGTTGGCTGTCAATATCAATTTCGACAGCTATAAGGCCTCCATGGCTGACGCTAGGCTGAAGGAAGTTTTCCAGAAGTGGTCAGGCTGCATGAAGGGGAAGGGATTCTCCTATGCGACTCCAGGCGATGCCGTGCGAGATAAGCGTTGGTTGGCGCCCAAGGCTTCATCTGAGGAAATTTCCACCGCGACGGCAGATTCCGCTTGCCGACAGCAAGTCAACGTTATTGGAACCTGGTTCGCAGTGGAGTCGGCCTACGAGTCTCAGGCCATCCAGGCAAATCTCCAGCGACTAATCAAGGTCAAGCAGGGGATCGAAATCGCTTCCAGGAACGCATCCGCGATTATCTCTGCGAGTGGCTCTCCGGAGTCATGAGAATTCGATAGGAAAGTCTGGGGCAGATCTCTGGATAGCCGCCGTTGCCGGGCCGATCCAGCGCGGTTCCGCGGCCGAGGCGCCTCGTGGGCTCAGGGCTGGTGCGGCATCATGTCCGCCATGACGTCGAGCACGCGTGACCAGACCTCCGGCCCCGCGCCCGCCCCCGGCCAGGGGCCGCCGCCGAACACCGTGGTCGTCCCGGCGGACGAGGATCCGGTGGCGGCGGCCGGCAGCGAGCTGTTCGGCGGACCGCCCGGACGGCGGGCGCTGCTAGGGGTCTCCTGGTGGACCGCGGCGCGCGTCCTGGCACTGGTGACGATCCTGGTCTCGGTGCTCGGCATCGCGCAGAAGGTGCCCTGCTACAACGACGGCTGGTTCCACGGCGCGACCGCGCAGTACACCCACGCCTGCTACAGCGACATTCCGCACCTGTTCACCGGGCGCGGCTTCTCGACCGGCCTGCACCCCTACGTGGACCGGCTGCCGGCGCCCACCCCGGACATGCAGTATCTGGAGTACCCGGTGCTCACCGGGCTCTTCATGCAGGTCGCCGCCTGGCTGACGCCCACCGGGGGCGCCATCGAGACCCGCGAGCAGTGGTTCTGGCTGGTCAACGCCGGAATGCTGATGATCTGCGCGGTGGTCGCCGCGGTGGCGCTCTCCCGGACCCACCGCCGCCGCCCCTGGGACGCGCTGCTGTTCGCGCTCGCTCCCTGCCTGGCGCTGGACTCCACCATCAACTGGGACCTGCTCGCGGTCGCCCTGACCGCCGTGGCGATGGCCTGCTGGTCCGGCCGCCGGACGGTGTTGGCGGGTGTCTTCATCGGCCTGGCAACCGCCGCCAAGCTCTACCCCGTGCTGCTGCTGGGACCGCTGCTGGTGCTCTGCTGGCGGACCGGACGCTGGCGGGCGTTCGGGCAGACGGCGGGCGCCGCGGCGGGCTCCTGGCTGCTGGTGAACCTGCCGGTCATGCTGGCCAACTGGCAGGGCTGGGCGACCTTCTACACCTTCAGCCAGGTCCGCAAGGAGGACTACGGCTCGCTCTGGCTGATCCTGATGCAGGACCGGGGCGTGCAGCTGGACACCCTCAACACCTGGATCGCGGTGCTGCTGATCGCCTGCTGCCTGGGGGTCGGCTGGCTGGCGCTGTCCGCGCCGCGCCGGCCGCGCTACGCCCAGCTGGTGTTCCTGGTGGTGGCCGCCTTCGTGCTCACCAACAAGGTGTACTCGCCGCAGTACGTGCTCTGGCTGACCCCGCTGGCCGCGCTGGCCCGACCGCGCTGGCGGGACTTCCTGATCTGGCAGGCCTGCGAGGTGCTCTACTTCCTCGGCATCTGGTCCTACCTGGCCTACGTCGGGGACTCCAAGCAGCACGGGATCGGGCAGGCCTGGTACCACCTCGCCATCGTGCTGCACCTGGCCGGCACGCTGTACCTGTGCGGGATGGTGATCCGCGACATCCTGCGGCCCGAGCGGGACGCGGTGCGCTGGGACGGCAGCGACGACCCCTCGGGTGGGGTGCTGGACCTCGCGCCCGACACCTTCGTGCTGGGCCCGGCGCGGCGGCTGCGCGAGGAGGAGAGCTACGCCGGGTACGTCCCGGCGGGCCGGGGCGACTGGCTCACCGAGGAGGAGCGGCGCTGAGCTCACAGGGCCGGGGGGCGGTCGGCCGGGCCGTGCGCCCCTGGTCCGCTCGTCCCCGTCGCTGAGCGGTCCGTCCGGTACGGGACCGCCGCGAGGGGCTCGCGGCTGCGGGCGCCGCCGCGCAGGCGGAGTTCAGCGGTCGGCGACCAGGTCGAAGTGGGTCGTGGTGTGGCGGACGTTGAGACCGAGCTCGTCGCCCGGGACGGGGGCCTTGGCGGCGTCGGCCGGCAGGAAGAGGATGCTCACCTGCATGTGGGGCGGCTCGGCGAACCAGAGCTGTTTGCCGCTCCATGAGTACGGCGAGAGGGTGCGGTTGACGGTGGCGAGCCCGGCCCTGGCCAGGCCCTTGGCCCGGGGGAGGACGCCGTGCAGGTACTTGGGCGCCTCCAGGCCGACCCCGTGCGCGGTGCCGCCGGTGACCACCAACAGATGCCCGTCCGAGGGCGCCTTGTGCTGGCGGTAGCCGTACCGCTCGCCGCGGATCACCGGGGTGACGTCCAGCACCGTGGCGCAGGCCTGGAGCGAGCCGACGTCGCCCAGCCACAGCCGGGTGCCGATCCGCGAGCGGAAGGCGGTGCCGGCCAGCCGCCCGGCCAGCCGGGACAGGTCGGCGGCGGAGAGGTGGCTCAGGTAGACGGTCGAGGTGGGCAGTCCGGCGCCGGCGATCGCCTCCACCCACTGGGTGACCTCGGCCACCGGGTCCGAGCCGTCCGGGCGGTCCAGCGGCAGGTGCAGCGCGAAGCCCTCGAAGCTGATCCCGCCCACCGGCAGCCGGGCGAGGTCTGCGTGGCTGATGCCGTGTCTGCGCATACTGGTCATGCACTCCACGACCACGCGGCTGCCTGCCGGGAGCGCCTGGAGCGCCTCCGCGTGGGCGACCGTACGGATCACCCGGTGCGGCAGCTGCCCGCCCGGCTCGCCGACCCGGTAGGGGGTGAGCACCAGCAGTTCGCCGTCGTACCGGTCGAGCAGCCCGGCCGCCTCGTGCGCGGTGCCGACCGCGAGGATGCCGGTGCCGAGCCGGGTGGCCTCCCTGGCCAGGCGCTCGTTGCCGAAGCCGTACCCGTTGCCCTTGGCCACCGGCACCAGGCCGGGGAACTCCGCCAGTACCGATTGCTGGTGCGCGCGCCAGCGGGCGGTGTCCACGTACAGCGACAGCGTCATCGGATCTTCTCCCCGTGGTTGGTGACGGCCGCTCGGCCGCGACGGCGGCGGCAGGTGTCGAGGGCGGTGGCTCAGCGGCGCGACATGTAGAGGTCGAGCGCCTTGTGCAGCAGCTTGTTGAGCGGGAAGTCCCACTCGCCCAGGTACTCGGCGGCCTGGCCGCCGGTGCCCACCTTGAACTGGATCAGGCCGAAGAGGGGGTCGTTCTCGTCCAGGGTGTCGCTGATGCCGCGCAGGTCGTAGAGGCTGGCACCGAGTGCGTAGGCGTCGCGCATCATCCGCCACTGGATCGCGTTCGACGGCTTGACCTCGCGCTTGTGGTCGGCTGAGGCGCCGTAGGAGTACCAGACGTGCTCGCCGACGGTGAGCATGGTGGTCGCGGCCAGCGCCTCGCCCTCGTGGTAGGCGATGTAGAGGCGCATCCGGTCCGGGTCCTCGGCGGTGAGGGCCTGCCACATCTGCTCGAAGTAGCCGAGCGGGCGCGGGGTGAACCGGTCGCGCTCCGCGGTGACCAGGTACAGCTGGTGGAAGACCTTCAGGTGCTCGTAGCCGCCCTGGACCACCTCGACGCCGCTCTTCTCGGCCTTCTTGATGTTCCGCCGCCAGAGCTGGTTGAAGCCGCGTTGGATGTCGTCGAGCGAGCGGCCCGCCAGCGGGACCTGGAAGACGTACCGCGGCTGGACGTCGCCGAAGCCGGCGCCGCCGTCCTCGCCCTGCAGCCAGCCGGCCTTGCGCAGCCGGTCGGCGACCTCGAAGGCGCGCGGCTCGTACCAGTCGGGGCCGATGTCGCGCAGCCGCCGGGCCTCCTGGCCGGCGATGGCCTCCTTGATGGTGGTGGCACCCCAGCGGCGGACCACCACCGGCGGGCCCATCTTCACCGAGAAGGCGCCCTGTGACTTGAGATGGGCGAGCATCGGCCGCAGCCACCGGTCCAGGTCGCGGTCGAACCAGTCGATCACGGGGCCCTCGGGCAGGTACGCCAGGTAGCGCTTGACCTTGGGCAGTTGGCGGTAGAGCACCAGGCCCGCGCCGACCAGCTCGCCCGTGTCGTCGAACCAGCCGAGGCTCTCGTGGCGCCACTCGGACTTCACCTGTCCCCAGGCGGGCACCTGCATGTGGCTGGCCGACGGGCGGGAGGCGATGAACGCCAGGTGTTCCTCGCGGGTGATCGTCCTCAGGCGCAGGCTCATGCCCCCACCTCGCTGCGCTCGGCAGTGGCTTCGCCGAGCACGGCCCGCATGACTCGATCGCTCATGGCTCTGTGCTCCTCCTCGTTCGGCCAGTCCAGAGTGACCCTATCGCCCGATTGGTCCGATTCGTTCGGGTCGGGCATCGGGTCGGGCCCGGTGGCGCGGACGAACTGACGGCGCCCCCTCCGCGACCTGTGCACAGGTATGTACACGGTGGGGGCGCCGGAAGTTACGCGGGTTCGGCGGCGTGCCGCGGTTGATCAGGGCGTGCGTCTCACCACAGGCCCCCGAACAGACCGCCGTGCGCCATGCCCAGGTAGAAACCGATCGCGGCGGCGCCGAGCGTGATCATGAGGACGAACCGTTCGGCCGTGGTCACCGACACGAACTGGCCCCAGAGGCCCGTGATGATCCCGAAGAGTCCGGTCCACGAGCTGAGCAGGTGCAGGTCGGAGAAGAAGGAGCTGAAGAAGGCGGTCAGGCCGAGCACGGCGGTGAGGCCGACGAGGGTGTTCTCCCTCGGGTGTCGGTGGCCGTCGGTGTTGAGGGTGATCTGCGGGAAACGGCGGATGGTCTGTGCCATGGGACCCACCTCCGATGGAGGAACACAGTCGTTCTGTACAGGTTCCCGCCGGTAGGCCCGGGATCACAACCGGTATGCGTTTTGTTCGGCCGTATGGGTGCGGGTAGGCTGTGCGGACTGCACTGGTGTAGCTGTGCCCCCGTATGCCCTCTCGCGGGCCGGGGGGCCGATTGTCAGTCCCGGTGACTACGGTCACCGGTAGATCGTCGCTGCACCGGTGCGACGCTGCACAACCCTCCTGCCACGGAGAGACCGTGGCCGCTGAGTCCAAAGGAGGTGGGTTACTCATGCGTCACTACGAGGTGATGGTCATCCTCGACCCCTCGGTCGAGGAGCGCGCTGTCTCCCCCCTGATCGAGAGCTTCCTCAACGTTGTCCGCCAGGGTGGCGGCAAGGTGGAGAAGATCGACACCTGGGGTCGTCGCCGTCTGGCTTACGAGATCAACAAGCAGTCCGAGGGCATCTACTCGGTCATCGACCTCAAGGCCACGCCTGAGGTCGTCAAGGAGCTCGACCGCCAGCTTGGCCTGAGCGAGTCGGTTCTGCGGACCAAGGTCCTGCGCCCGGACACCCACTGAGTCCACACCCGTCGCCTTCGGGCGTCAGGTGACTCGCGCCGCTGGTGCACACGTGACCGTTTCACGTGAAACACCCGCGGCAAGCACCGCAGAACTCCTTTCCGAGAGGTCATCACCACCATGGCAGGCGAGACCGTCATCACCCTCGTCGGCAATCTCGTCGACGACCCCGAGCTGCGCTTCACCCCGTCGGGTGCGGCGGTCGCGAAGTTCCGTATCGCGTCCACCCCGCGCACCTTCGACCGCCAGACCAACGAGTGGAAGGACGGCGAGAGCCTCTTCCTCACGTGCAACGTCTGGCGTCAGCCGGCGGAGAACGTGGCCGAGTCGCTGCAGCGCGGCATGCGCGTGATCGTGCAGGGCCGACTGCGCCAGCGGTCTTACGAGACCAAGGAAGGCGAGAAGCGGACGGTTTTCGAGGTCGAGGTCGACGAGGTCGGCCCGAGCCTGCGTTCGGCGACCGCCAAGGTCACCCGGGCCAACCGCTCCGGCGGTCCCGGCGGCCAGGGCGGCCAGGGCGGCTTCGGCGGCCAGCAGGGCGGGGGCGGCTACGGCGGCCAGCAGGGCGGCTGGGGCGGTCAGCCCGGTGGGCAGTCCGGCCCGTCCGACGACCCGTGGGCGTCCAGCGGCCCCTCCAGCGGCGGCCAGGGCGGCAGCTGGGGTGCGCCGTCCGGTGGCGGCTACTCGGAAGAGCCTCCGTTCTAAGCGGTGCACGCCGGACCCGTTCGGTGAACGGGTCTCGGCAGGCTGAGAGATTTCGTGCGTTCCGCAGGTGTCAGGCACCGGTGGAGCGTCAACCCAAATGGAGCACATGATGGCGAAGCCGCCTGCTCGCAAGCCCAAGAAGAAGGTTTGCGTCTTCTGCAAGGACAAGGTCAACTACGTTGACTACAAGGACACGAACCTGCTGCGGAAGTTCATCTCCGACCGCGGCAAGATCCGTGCCCGCCGGGTGACCGGCAACTGCACCCAGCACCAGCGTGACGTCGCCACGGCCGTGAAGAACAGCCGTGAGATGGCGCTGCTGCCCTACACCTCCACCACGCGCTAAGAGAGGGTGACCGAAGAATGAAGATCATCCTCACTCACGAGGTCCCCGGTCTCGGCAGCGCCGGTGAGGTCGTCGAGGTCAAGGACGGCTACGCCCGCAACTACCTGGTCCCGCGTGGCTACGCCATCCGCTGGACCAAGGGTGGCCAGAAGGACGTCGACGCCATCCGTCGCGCCCGGAAGATCCACGAGATCCAGACCCTCGAGGTCGCCAACGAGGTCAAGGCCAAGCTGGAGGCTCTGCAGGTCAAGCTGGCCGTTCGCTCCGGCGAGGCCGGCCGCCTGTTCGGCTCGGTGACCCAGGCCGACGTGGTCGAGGCCATCAAGCTCGCCGACGGCCCGGTCGTGGACAAGCGCGCTGTCGCGATCGCCTCGCCGATCAAGACCGTGGGCACCCACAAGGTCTCGGTCAAGCTGCACTCCGACGTCCAGGCCAACATCGACATCGTCGTCGCCTGAACGAAGGCGCAGCAGCCCTCCGGGGCGCCGTGCAGAACCGAGGGCCGGTCTCCTCTCCCGATGGAGAGGGGGCCGGCCTTCGGCCGTTCCCCGGGGAGGGCGTGTTTCGCGTGGGGGTTCAGGCGCGTACGGCGCCCGGGACCAGCCAGTGGCCGCCGCGCACGCGGGCGGTGAGGAGGGCCGCGCGGACCAGCATGAACAGGTTCCAGGCCCACCAGAGGGCCGTCAGGCCGCCACCGAGTGCGGGCACCGACCAGGCCACCGGGGCGAAGACCGCGAGCGTGGCGAGCATCGCCCAGGCCAGGTAGGGGCCGTCCCCGGCACCCATCAGCACACCGTCCAGGACGAAGACCACCCCGCCCACCGGCTGGGTGAGGGCGGCCAGCAGCAGGACGCCCGCGAGCTGCTGCCGGACGTGCGGATCGGGGGTGAACAGCGGGACGTACAGCGGCCGGGCCAGCACCAGCAGCAGGCCGAGCAGCAGCCCGGAGCCGACGCCCCACTCCACCATCCGGCGGGTCGCCGCCCTGGCACCGGGCAGGTCCCCGGCGCCCAGGTAGCGCCCGATGATCGCCTGGCCGGCGATGGCGATGGCGTCCAGGGCGAAAGCGAGGAACCCCCAGAGCGTCATGGCGATCTGGTGCGCGGCGACCGCGGTGTCGCCGAGCCGGGCGGCCACGGCGGTGGCGATCAGCAGGACGCCGCGCAGGCTCATGGTCCGGATCACCAGCGGGCCTCCGGCCCTGGCGCAGGCCCGGATACCGGCCGGGTCGGGCCGCAGCCGGGCACCCTCGCGGCGCGCCCCGCGGACCACCACCACCAGATAGACGGCGGCCATCGCGGTCTGCGCCAGCACGGTGCCCCAGGCCGAGCCGGCCACCCCGAGCCCGGCGCCGTAGACCAGGCCGATGTTGAGCAGCAGGTTGGCGGTGAAGCCGCCGATCGCCACCAGCAGCGGGGTGCGGGTGTCCTGGAAGCCGCGCAGCACCCCGGTGGCGGCCAGCACCAGCAGCATGGCCGGTATCCCCAGGGCGCTGATCCGCAGATAGCCGACGGCGTACGGCAGGGCGGTCGGGGAGGCGCCGAGGGTGCGGGCCGCCCAGGGGGCCAGCAGCAGCATCAGGCCGGCCACGCCGGCCGAGAGCAGCAGGGCGAGCCAGATCCCGTCGATGCCTTGCTGGACGGCGGCCCGGCGGTCTCCGGCGCCGAGCCGGCGGGAGACCGCCGCGGTGGTGGCGTAGGCGAGGAAGACGAAGGTCGCGGCAGCGGTGGTGAGGGCGGCGGAGGCGATGCCGAGACCGGCGAGCTGGGCGGTGCCCAGGTGTCCGACGATCGCGGAGTCGGCCATCAGGAAGAGTGGCTCGGCGACCAGTGCCCCGAAGGCCGGGACAGCCAGGGCGAGGATCTCCCGGTCGTGCCGACGGCGGGCGGGGGCGGTTGTCATGGGGACAAGCGTACTCATCCACAGGTAAGTATCAATATCGCTCTATGTCCATTACTCGAAATCTTGATCGAAGAGCGGGTCGACCGGTCGCCCGGGGCGCTCTCCGGGCTGTGTGAAGAATTTCTCATGCACAGCCCAGTGGAAAGAGTTATCGCAGGTCAGAGAGTTGACGCCAGCTGGATTGTGTGGTTATCCACAGTGCTGTCCACAGACTTGTACACAGCTTTCCGGGGGTTCTCCACAGGAGAGGGCTGTTCATCCACACACCCTGTGGATAACCACCTTGGCCGATCGCCGCCCGTCCCCGTAGCTTGGTCGTCTGACCGCCGCGCCACCTGTGCGCCACCTGCTACCCGGCGCCGGGATCCGGCGCGTTGGCGTATGAAAGGTGATGCGCCATCGGCAAGGCCAGCTCCACCCGCACCACCACTCGCTGATCGGGGAACACGCGTGACCGGCCCCCAGTACGACGACCACGACGTTCCTCCCCCGCCGGAGGACGACTGGCAGCCGTCGGACGATGCCTTCCCCCCCGGCCCGTTCTCGGACGCCTTCCCCGACGACCCCTTCCCGAACGGCGCCGGCGACCGCCTGCCGGTCAGCCGCCGCCCGTCGGACGGCGACGGCAGGGGCGCCTTCCAGAAGGGCGGCGACCGCAAGGGCGGCTTCGACCGGAAGAAGCGCGACGACGCCCCGGGCGAGGGCGGCCGCTCGGGCGTGGACGGCTTCGAGCGGGTACCTCCGCAGGACCTGGCGGCCGAGCAGTCGGTCCTCGGCGGCATGCTGCTCTCCAAGGACGCCATTGCTGACGTCGTCGAGGTGCTCAAGCCGGCCGACTACTACCGCCCGGCCCACGAGCTGATCCACGGCGCCATCCTCGACCTCTACGCCAGGGGCGAGCCGGCCGACCCGATCACCGTCGCCGGCGAGCTCACCAAGCGCGGCGAGCTCGCCCGCGTCGGCGGTGCCTCCTACCTCCACACCCTGGTCAACTCGGTGCCCACCGCGGCCAACGCCGAGTACTACGCCGAGATCGTCCACGAGCGTGCCGTGCTCCGCCGCCTGGTCGAGGCCGGTACCCGGATCGCCGGTATGGGTTACGCGGCCGAGGGCGACGTGGACGAGATCGTCAACGCCGCCCAGGCGGAGATCTACGCCGTCACCGAGCAGCGCACCAACGAGGACTACGCGCCACTGGCCGACATCATGGAGGGCGCCCTCGACGAGATCGAGGCGATCGGCTCCCGGCAGGGCCAGATGTCCGGTGTCCCCACCGGTTTCGCCGACCTGGACGCGCTCACCAACGGTCTGCACCCCGGTCAGATGATCGTCATCGCGGCCCGTCCCGCGATGGGTAAGTCCACCCTGGCGCTGGACTTCGCCCGCGCCTGCTCGATCCACAACAACCTGCCGAGCGTGATCTTCTCGCTCGAAATGGGGCGCAACGAGATCGCGATGCGCCTGCTCTCCGCCGAGGCCCGGGTCGCCCTGCACCACATGCGCTCCGGCAACATGACCGACGACGACTGGACCCGGGTCGCCCGTCGGATGCCCGACGTCACCAACGCCCCGCTCTACATCGACGACTCGCCGAACCTGTCGATGATGGAGATCCGCGCCAAGTGCCGTCGGCTCAAGCAGCGCAACGACCTCAAGCTCGTGGTCATCGACTACCTCCAGCTGATGCAGTCGGGCGGCTCCCGCCGCGCCGAGAACCGCCAGCAGGAGGTCTCGGACATGTCCCGAAACCTCAAGCTGCTCGCCAAGGAGCTCGAGCTCCCGGTCATCGCGCTCTCCCAGCTGAACCGTGGTCCCGAGCAGCGTACGGACAAGAAGCCGATGGTCTCGGACCTCCGTGAGTCCGGCTCCATCGAGCAGGACGCCGACATGGTCATCCTGCTCCACCGCGAGGATGCATACGAGAAGGAGTCCCCCCGCGCCGGTGAGGCCGACCTGATCGTCGCCAAGCACCGTAACGGTCCCACCGCCACCATCACCGTCGCCTTCCAGGGCCACTACTCCCGCTTCGTCGACATGACCCGGGACGTGACCTGAGTCCGGCTTCTGGCGGCGGATTCCGGTTTCTGACGGCGTGGCGGCGGCGGATCCGCCACCAGCTCTGGAATCCCGGTTGCCGGGGGCGTGCAGATCTGACGGAGCGAGCCGGCAGGACGGCTCTCATGGCGCACTTCCACTCAGCTCCGCGTCCTCTGCTGGCAGGAGGTGATGAACCGCAGCAGGCGTTCATTGACGACGTCGGGCCGCTCCAGGTTGAGTCCGTGGCCGACTCGTCGCACGATCTCGGCCTGAACACCGGGGATCAGCGTGGTGACCCTTTCCAGTACCCGGCGCGGACGCAGCAGGGCGCTGCGGCTTCCCAGCAGGACGAGAGCGGGCAGCTGGACGGAGCTCAGTTCCTCGTCGGTGAACGGCCTGGCTGCAGGGCGGGTGCTCGGCTTGTAGGTCCGCATGCCCAGCATCAGCGGGGCGAGCATCTCGGGCGGTGAGCTGAGCGCGGGGTTGGCGAGCAACCGTCCCAGCGCGGGGCGGAAGCGCCGCGGGGCGAGCATTCCGAACAGGCCGCCGATCATGTGTACGTAGAACCGCGCGGGGACCTTCTCGATCCCGCCCGGGTCCAGCGGTGCGATCGACGCCAGGCGCTCGGGCGCGTGGACGGCCTGGTTGAGGGCCAGCCAGCCGCCGTAGGAGAGGCCGACCAGGTGGATCCGTTCCAGCCCGAGACCGGCGAAGACCTCGCCGAGCCAGGCCGCGTTCTCCTCGGAACCGGCCGCGACGGCGCGCTGAACGCTGCGGCCGGGGTCGTCCAGGGTGTCGATCGCGTAGACCGGGTGGTGCTCGCCCAGGGCGGCGATCTGGGGGTACCAGTTGGATGCGTGTCCGGCGTGGCCGTGCAGCAGCACGATCGGCTCGCCCGTCCGGGATCCGTAGTGGTGGACGTGGACGGTGCCGTAGGTGGTTTCGACCTCCAGTTCCTCGCGTGGGCTCGGCCACAGTTCCATGGCGCGGTCATATGCCTCAAGGAACTCCGCGTGAGCCACCTCGCTGACGAAGTGTCCGACGCTTGTCCTGGTCATGGTCCCTCCCGATACGCGAAACAGCAGGACTTGGTGGTATGGTTGTACCACAAAAATGTTCGGAGGGAAGTCGATGCCGAAGCTGGTGGATCACGAGGAGCGGCGGGCCCACATCATCGACGCCCTGCTCCGTGTGGCGGCGGACACCGGGCTGCATGCCGTCACCATGCGGTCCGTCGCCGTCGAAGCGGGCGTCTCGGTGCGGCTCGTGCAGTACTACTTCGACACCAAGGAACAGCTGCTGCTCGCGGCACTCACCCGCCTGGCAGTGCGCATGGGCGAGCGGGTCCGAGAGCGGGTGCGGGCGACCGGACCTTCGACGGCTCCGCGCGACATCGTCGAGGCGGTGCTGCTCGAAGCCGTACCGACGGATGAGGAAAGCCGGACCTTCCACCTCGTCTACACCGAGTACGCGGTGCTCTCGGTCACCGACCCCGCACTCGCCGGCCAGTCGTTCCTCGCGGCACCCAACGAGATGGAGGACTTCCTGGTCGGCCAGCTGACCGCCGCCCAACAGGCCGGGGACACCGATCCACGCCTGGACGCCCGCCAGGAGGCCGTCGTCCTCCTGGCGGTCTCCGCCGGCCTCGGCCTGAGCGTCCTGCTGGGCCAGCGGACGACGAGCGACGCGGTGGCAGTCCTGCGCTACCACCTCGGCCGACTCTTCCCCGGTTCGGGGGCCTCCGACGGCTGCGGCAAGAGCGGCCACGCAAACCAGCGCCGACCGTAGGCAAGATCCGTGCGAGAGGCCCCGGTCTGGCCCTGGGCGCGCCGTGCTCCAGCGCGTCATCCGTCGCAATGGCCAGCCCACTCACCCCCTCACCCGTCGGGAGCATCCGCCCCGACGGGTGACTACGGCCGAGCACCCACCGCGCAGGAGGCAAGCACCGTTGAAGCCCCCTGCAGCCCGACTGACGAGACTTGTGCAGGGTCGGCGAGCGCGCGGTCAGAACCAGTGCAGGCAGTGCGGGGGGCGCTCGGCGCGGAAGAGGGCGTCAGCGAGGGTGGCCGCGCCCGGGCGGTGGGCCCGGATGTGTCCGGCACGCACGAGCGTGCTCGGGGCGGTGCCGCCGAGGTAGACCGAGCCCAGGTCGCTCACGTCCAGGGACAGGTCGGGCTCCCGGTCCGTCGGGACGCAGTCGGCCTTGCCGTCCTGGACGGTCAGCAGGTAGCGGCCGTGCTCGCCGAGGAACGGGTCGTCCACGTCGAGGACGAGCTCGCCGTCCGTGAACCAGCCGCGCGCGGTCAGCGCACGCGGGACGTCCAGCAGCCGCACCCAGAGCCAGTCGGTGTCGCCGCTCACCTCGCCGGCGCGGAAGTCCTCGAACTGCCAGCGCAGCGGGTGCTCGGTCGGGACGTGCTTGAACACGACCCGGGTGGCCAGGTCGTGTCCGAGCAGGAACCGGGCCAGGGCCGTGTGGACGGCGTCGTCGGTGGCGATGATCTCGTCGACCGTCAGGGTTTCGGACTCGCCGAACGAGTAGCTGGCGTACCCGTCCGGGACGCCGTCGGCGTCCCGGTGGACGGCGATGTAGCGCGGCGCCGGAGAGACCGGGGGCTGTCCCGCACCCAAGGACCACCAGCGGTGCGGCCGGGACAGCGCGCCGGGCTGTGCGCGGCGGTACCGGTCGTAGACCTCTTCCAGGATCTCGCCGCACTCGGCACGCCGCATCACCTCGACCGAGCCGGTGTCCGAGCCGGTCGCCGGGGCGTCGGCCGCTCCGCGCGCCCTCGGGAGGGCGAGGGCGGCCTGGTGGCGCGGCACGGTGAGCCGGGCCGTGTAGGTCGCCGGTCCGTAGCCGAACCTGCCGTAGATCGGGGCCTCGGAGGCCAGCAGTACGGAGAGGAACTCCCCTCGGGCCCGCAGCTCGGTGAGCTGATGCCGCATCATCGCGGTGAGCACGCCCTGGCGTCGGTGCGAGGGCAGGACGCCGACGGCGCTCACTCCGGCGGCCGGGACGGTGGTCTCACCGGGCAGGGTGAGCTCGAAGGAGTACGCACCGGCGGTGCCGACGGGCCGCCCGTCCGCCTTTATGGCGAGCAGGCTGCGGTCTATTTCGAGCGCCGACCACCAGACCCCGCCGCCGCCCTCGGTCGGGGTTTCCGGGAAGCGCCCGAACGCGGCATGGAGTGTGTCGACGAAGACCTCGAGGTCCTGGTCGGTCGTGGGACGGATCTCCATTGCTGCCGCTGCCTCCTTGGGATACCGGCACCACGGCTCGTGGTGTCCCGCCACAGTGCACCGTTGACCCGTGGACAGGGCAAGCGAATTACGGCCGGTCACCCGGTAGCGGCCCGGCCCCGGGGGTGAGTTGCGGCGTAGGTTCCGGATTCTGGTGGCGGGTGCCGGGTTCGGACGGCGTTGCGACACGCTGCTCGGCGACGCCTGCTCGAGCTATCTGCAGCCACTTCTGAGTGGTAGTCAGCCAGGGTGCGCGCGGAGGAAGGTGACTGGGAAGGACCGGCTCGTGCGCCCAGCCGCCGACGCATCGGCGGTGAATGTCGGCTTCTGGGGCTACCGCTACTGTCGAACGCCCGTGGCAAAATCAGCGGGTGCAGATCGGGATGCTGGGGACATTGCAGGTTCGCACGGACGACGGCGGCTTGGCCGACGTGCCGGGTGCACGGCTGCGCGGACTGCTGATCGCCCTCGCGCTCAGGCCGGGTCACGTGGTCCCGAAGGCGTCGCTCGTCGACTGGATCTGGGGGGAGTACCCGCCCGCCGATGCGACGAACGCTCTGCAACGCCTGGTTTCCCGGCTGCGGAAGGCATTGCCGGACGGGGTGGTCGAGGGGCAGCCGGACGGCTACCGGCTGATGGTGGAGCCCGACGCCGTCGACGCCGTGCGGTTCGAACGTCTCGTCATCGCGGGCCAGGCCCGCACCGCGGACGGTTCCCGGCGGGTGCGGTTGCTGCGCGAGGCGCTCGGGCTGTGGCGCGGTGCGGCCATGCAGGACGTCGGTCTGCAGGACAGCGGTGCGTTCGACGCGGCGGTCGCCAGGTTCGAGGGACTGCGCCTGACCGCCATGGAGGATCGGTTCGAAGCGGAGGTCGGCCTCGGCGACGGTGCGGAGCTGGTCACCGAACTGACCGACCTGGTGGCCGCGCACCCGGTGCGGGAACGGCTGGTCGCCGCGCTGATGCGCGCCCTCGTCGCGGCCGGCCGCGACAGCGAGGCGCTGCAGGTGTTCCAGCGCGCGAGGGAGGCCCTGGCCGACGAGCTGGGCGTCGACCCCTCACCGGAGCTGTCCGCGTTGCACGTCGCGCTGCTGCGGGGCGAGTTGGGACGGCGCGAGGAGACCAGCAAGACCAACCTGCGTGCCGAGCTCACCAGTTTCGTCGGCAAGGACGCCGACGTCGCAGAGGTCCGAGAGCTCATCGCAGAGCACCGGCTCACCACCCTGATCGGGCCGGGTGGCTCGGGCAAGACCAGGCTGGCCACCGAGACCGCGCGCACGCTGATCGACGAACTGCCGGACGGGGCCTGGCTGGTGGAGCTCGCCGCCATCAGCGCGGATGACGACCTGGCGCGGTCGACGCTCGCCGGGCTGGGCCTGCGGGACGCCCTGCTCGGCGGGACACCGAACGCGGATCTGACGGACCGTCTCATAGCCGCGATCCGCGAGCGGGAGGCGTTGCTGATCCTGGACAACTGCGAGCACGTGATCGAGTCGGCGGCGGAGTTCGCCCACCGGGTGCTCGGGGAGTGCCGGCGACTGCGGATCCTGGCGACGAGCCGGGAACCGCTCGGCATCACCGGGGAGGCGCTGTGGCCGGTCGAGCCGCTGGCCCTGCCGGAGAGCGACGCGGGCCGGCGCGAGATCGAGTCCTCACCCGCCGTGCAGCTGCTGCGGGACCGGGCCGGGGCGGTGCGCCGGGATCTCGCGGTCGACGCCCGCACGCTGGCGACGATGGTGCGCGTCTGCCGGGCGCTGGACGGGATGCCGCTGGCGATCGAACTGGCCGCGGCCAGACTGCGCACCATGTCCATCGACCAGCTCGCCAACCGGCTCGATGACCGGTTCCGCCTGCTGACCAGCGGCAGCCGCACCGCGCTGCCGCGGCACAAGACGCTGCGCGCGGTGGTCGACTGGAGCTGGGAGCTGCTCACCGACGCCGAGCGGATGGTGCTGCGCAGGCTCTCGGTGTTCTCGGGCGGGGCGAGCCTGGAGGCTGCCGAGCGGGTCTGCGTCGGCGACGGGGTCGAGCAGGAGCAGGTACTCGAGTTGCTGACCTCCCTGACCGAGAAGTCGCTGCTGCTCACGGCGGACAACGCCGCACCGCGCTACCGGATGATCGGCACGATCAGGGAGTACGCCGGGCACCGGCTCGCGGAGGCGGGGGAATCGGACCTGGCGCGCCATGCGCATCTCGCCCACTTCACCGAACTCGCCGAGACCGCGGAGCCGTGTCTTCGCCGCGCCGAGCAACTGGAGTGGCTCGCCATGCTCGAGGCCGAGCACGACAACATCGGTGCCGCGATGCGCGGCGCGCTCGCGGCCGGCGAGGCGCAGGCGGCGATGCGGCTCGCGGCGGGGTCCGGCTGGTACTGGTGGCTCGGTGGGCACCGGGCCGAAGGCATGGAGCTGATCACCGCGGCCACCGAGACGCCCGGTGAGGTGACCGACCGGGTCCGGGCCACGGTGTACGGCCTCGTCGTGATGTTCATGAGCGCCGGGCGGGGCGACCATCGCCATGTCGCGGAGTGGGTCCACAAGGC
The DNA here is from genome assembly GCF_053598215.1 of Kitasatospora sp. NPDC001175. Lineage (NCBI taxonomy): Bacteria > Bacillati > Actinomycetota > Actinomycetes > Kitasatosporales > Streptomycetaceae > Kitasatospora > Kitasatospora sp. NPDC001175. The sequence continues at coordinate 111,607 of NZ_JBSFJU010000023.1, forward strand.
GTACCGGTTCGGCCAGTGCGGTCAGGGCCACCACCCGGCGCTGGCGCTCGTCACCCCGCTCGTACGCATGCTGCGGGAGCCCGACGCGGTCATGTCCGCGTTCGAACCGCTGCTGGACGACGAGGACCCCTGGGTGCGCGCACTGGCCCGGCTGCAGATGGGCAAGATGCGGATCGTGCTCGGCCAGGACGGGCATGACGCGGACGCGTATCTCATGACGGCGCTCGCCGAGTTCCGGGCGCTCGGCGAGCGGTTCGGGATCTCCTTCGCCCTGTCGGAGCTGGCGGACCGGATCGCCGTGCGCGGCGAGTTCGCCGACGCCTGCGAGCACTTCGAGCAGGCGATCGCGGTCGTCACCGAGCTCGGCGCCACCGAGGACGTGATCCGGATGCGGTCGCGGCAGGCGCAGCTGTACTGGCTGCTGGGCGACAAGGACGCCAGCGCGGCCGCCATCGCCGAGGCACAGCGGTGCGCGGAGCGGGTCGCCTGGCCGAACGCGCTGGCCGAGCTGGCCCTCGCGAAGGCGGAACTCGCCCGGTGGGGCGGCAACGTCGACGAGGTGCACACCCAACTCGGCGTCACGACGGCCATGCTGGGCGACGAAGCGGAGCTGGCGAACGTCCGGGCGGTGACGCAGGACCTGCTCGGCTATCTCGCCGACGACCTCGACGAGGCCCGGGCGCACCGCGCGGCGGCCTGCGAGGCGGCGTCCGAGGCGGGGTACGCGCCCCTGATCGCGCAGGTGCTCATCGGGGTCGCGGACCTGGCGTTGCGCTGCGACCAGTACGCGCAGGCCGCGCGGCTGCTGGCGGCGAGCGTCGGTGTGCGCGGCCTGCAGGACCGCTCCCACCCGGACGTGGTTCGGATCACGCAGACAGCGCGGCGCCGCCTCGGCGACGCGAAGTTCGCCGAGGCGGCTCGGGAGGGGGAGCGGACCAGCTGGTCCGAGCTGGTCGCGGTCACGCTCGCTTCTTGAAGGTGGAGACCGCCCACACGTACCCGACGATCGCGAGCCCGACGCACCAGGCGACGGCGGCCCACGCGTCGCCGGCCGACGGGTGGCCGGCCAGCAGCCCACGCAGCGTCTCGATGATCGGGGTGAACGGCTGGTACTCCGCGAACTGCCGGATGCCGGGGCCCATGGTCTGCGCGGGCACGAACGCGCTGCTCAGGAAGGGCAGCATGATCAGCGGCACGGTGGCCATGCCCGCCGACTCCACGGTCTTCGCACCCAGGCCCATGGCGACCGTGAGCCAGCTGGTCGCGAAAGCGAGCAGCAGCATGACGCCGATCGCGGCGAGCCACTGGAGGAAGCTCGCGTGCGGACGGAACCCCATCGCGAAGCCGACCCCGACGATGGCGGCATCGGCGATCAGACTGCGCACGGTCGTGGAGACGACATGACCGGCCAGCACGGCACCGTGAGAGACATCCATGGCCTTGAACCGGTTGATGATGCCCTTCGTCATGTCGCCGTTCACGGCCGCCGCGGTCGGCCCCAACCCGTAACTGATGGCCATCACGAGCAGACCCGGCACCGCGTAGTCGATGTACTCGCCCTCGACTTTGAAGGCGCCGCCGAACACGTAGACGAACATGAGCATGATCACGATGGGGAACAGGACCGCCTGGAACACCGTGACCGGATTCCGGAGCGTGTGCTTGAAGTTGCGACGCAGCATGATCGCGGAGTTGCCGAACGACGTGGAGAGGGTGTTCATTTGGCGATCGCCTCCGTGCTGGTGTGACCGGTCAAGGCAAAGAAAACGTCATCGAGGTCCGGCGTGTGCACCGAGAACTCCTCGGCGCTGATCATGTGGTCGTCGAGCCGGTCCAGCAGGGCCCGCAGCGACCTCGACCCGCCATCGCTGGGCACCCGCAGGGTCAGCTCCTGGTCGTCCCGGGTGGCCCCGGCCAGGACCTGCGCCGCCGCGTCGAGTTCGAAGAGGTCGGTGAACCGGAGCCGGACGTGGGTGCCGGGGATCTGGCGCTTGAGCTCCTCGGGCGTGCCCTGGGCGACGATGCGGCCCTGGTCGAGCACCGCGATCCGGTCGGCGAGCTGGTCGGCTTCCTCGAGGTACTGGGTGGTGAGGAAGATGGTGGTGCCGTCGGCCACCAGATCGCGGACGATCTCCCACATCGTGCGCCGGCTGCGCGGGTCCAGCCCCGTCGTCGGCTCGTCCAGGAAGATGATCTGCGGGTTGCCGACCAGCGTCATCGCCAGGTCCAGTTTCCGGCGCATACCGCCGGAGTAGGTCGACGCCGCCTTGTCCGCCGACTTCACCAGGTCGAACCGCTCCAGCAGCCGCGCGACCACCCGGTCAGCGGAGCGCACCCGCTTCAGGTCCGCCATCAGCTGCAGGTTCTCCCGGCCCGTCAGCAGCTCGTCCACCGCGGCGAACTGACCGGTGACGCCGATGAGCGAGCGGACCTCCTTGGTCGCGGTCACCACGTCGTGCCCGGCGACGTGCACCGTCCCGCCGTCGGCCTTCATCAACGTGGTCAGCACGTTCACCGTCGTCGTCTTGCCGGCCCCGTTCGGGCCGAGCATGGAGAAGACCGATCCCGCGGCGACATCGAAGTCGATGCCGTCGAGCACGACCTTGTCCCCGTAACCCTTGCGCAGTCCCGAGACCGCGATCGCCGAATTCCTCATGACCGCTACGATCCCGAGCGGCCCTGTCACCCACCTGTCACACCCCTGACACGGCCCCTGACACGGCGTTCCACCACATCGTCCCCGGTCGGAGCGGCGCACAGCCCGCAGGCGACCGCCCGCCACCACGCCGGACAGGGCGCAAGGGACCACACTGACCGGCTCTACCGGCCGCACCGGTGCGGAACTTACGCGGGTTCGGGCGGACGTGCCGCTCACGACAGGAGGTCCGCCGCCTGCGGTCAGTCGCCGCAGGTCAGCTCGGCTGCCCGCCGAGCACGGCGCCGGTGCACGTTCTCACGCTCGTCGGTCATCTGCCGCAGGGCGTCGCGGCGCTCCCGCTTGGCGAGCCGGTCGAGGTAGAGGTGGCCGCCCCGGGCGGTCGGCGGGTGCTGAAGGCGGTGCGCTCGCTGCCCGCCCTGTCGCGGCGCAAGGTCGGCCAGCGGCAGTTGCTGCCGAAGGAGATCGACACCCGCTACCTGGACGCCGCCGTCACCGAGCTCCAGCGCGCGGCCACACCATTGCCGAAGAACACCTGGCCCGCCTGTCCCCGCTGAAGGCCAAGCACCTGAACGTGCTGGGCCGGTACGCCTTCACCCCCTCCCAGCCCGAGGCGGCCTTGCGGCCGCTGCGCGACCCGCAGGCGGCCGACCCGGACGAGGAGGAGACCGGGGAGAATGGAACGTGCCCTCGGGCGCCGCCCGGGGCACGTCACTGGCGGGATGCGGTCCGGCTCCACGCGGGCCCGGACCGCATCAACGCCCACCGCGGGGCGGAACGGGCCATGCGGTCCCGCACCGAAGCCCGCTACTGGCACCGGCAGTTCGACGCGCCGAGCTCAGGGCCTGACCGCTGCTGCCGTGCACGCAGCAGTAACGACAGCCGGGGGGATGCTGTGGGGGAAGCCGGTCAAGCAGGTAACTGAGTCGCCCCGGGCGCCCGCTTCGCAGCCGAACTTGGCATCATCGAAATAGGAGCCGTTGGCAATGATGATGTCGACACACTGGCTGAAGGTGGCATGAGCGGTGCCACTGGCGAGCATGAGACCGCTCGAGGCAAGCGCGGTTGAAACCAGGGCATGGCCCAGGATCTTGGGAAGTCGCATGATGTCCTCTGTCTGCTGTTGGATTGGGGCAGGCGGCGACCGGCAGCCAGGCTCGGCACGCAGCAACCCCTGTCAGCTCAATTGACACCACTTCCTTAGGGCACCGCCGGTGGCTCGCCGATCTGTGGCGGGAATTCGCTCGATCGAGGCGGGGTCGGCCTCCCGAGGATCGCCGCGCTCGCCGTCCACCTGTTCGTTCAATCGACCTGGCACACCACCAGGTTCATGTCGGTGCGGGTGCCTCAAAGGTCGCGGCGGTCCACCGCGAACACGGCGGTGAGCGCCGATACCAGTGACCAGGCGGCCAGGACGATCCAGGCCTCGCCGACCGGTTCGGCGTAGCGGCCGTGCCACATGCCGGGGATCGCGTCGACGAGGCCGGTCCAGGCACTGCGGGGCAGGGCGTGGTTGATGTCGATCACCCAGGTGTAGGTATGGCCGCTGAACAGCTCGGGGAGCATCAGCAGGGTGACGATGACCGCGACGGTGGCGGTCGCGCTGTGCCGGATGAGGGCGCCCAGGCCCATGCCGACGACGGCGGACACCGGGATGATCAGGGCGGACGCCGCCATGGCCTGCGGTACGCCGGGGTGGCTGAACGACCAGCCGCCGCCCCGGCCGGACAGGATGGCCTGGGAGCCGAAGAACGAGGCCGCCGCGACGACCGCGCCGATGGCCAGCATGACCGCGGACACCACGAGCAGCTTGGCCGTCACCACCGAGCGGCGGGCGGGGACGGCCGCGAAGGTGGTGCGGATCAGGCCGGTGGTGTACTCGCCGGTGATGGTGAGCGCGCCGAAGCTGCCGGCGCCGATCATGGCGATGAAGTAGGAGTTCTGGCTGAAGGCGTCCCGCAGCCAGAAGGACTCGGCCACCTGCTGGGCGGTCATCTGCGGGATCAGGTCGTAGTCGGCCTTGGCGGCCATCGCGTTCAGGCCGATGGTGATCAGCGCGCCGAGGCCGAGCCCCCAGCGGGTCGAGCGCAGCGACCACAGTTTGGTCCACTCGGCGGCCAGCAGGTCGGTGAACCGGGCCCGGGGCTCGGTGACGGCGGGTGCCGGGGCGGGGGCTGCGGTGGTCATCGGGCTTCTCCGGCGAGGTATTCGACACTGTCGGCGGTGAGTTCCATGAACGCCTGCTCCAGGGAGGCGGCGCGGGGGCTGAGTTCGTGCAGCACGATCCGGTTGCGGAAGGCGAGTTCGCCGATGCTTGCCGCGCTCAGCCCGGACACCGTGAGCGTCTCCCCGCCGTCTGGGTGCACCGTGGCGCCCCCGGCGGTCAACACGGCGGCCAGCGAGGTGAGTTCGGGGGAGCGCACGGCCACGCTCAGGCCGGTGCCGCGGGCGGCGAACTCGGCCAGGCTCTCCGCGGCGATCAGCTCGCCCCGGCCGATCACGACCAGCTGGTCGGCGGTGTTCTCCATCTCGCTCATCAGATGGCTGGAGACGAACACCGTGCGCCCCTCGGCGGCCAGCCGTCGGAACAGGCCGCGCACCCACAGCACACCCTCGGGGTCGAGGCCGTTGAGCGGCTCGTCGAAGAGCAGTACGGGCGGATCGCCGAGCAGGGCGGTCGCGATGCCCAGGCGCTGCTTCATGCCCAGTGAGTAGCCGCCGATCCGGCGGCCGGCCGCGCCGGTCAGCCCCACCTCCTGGAGCACCTCGTCCACCCGGTCGCGCGGGATGCCGTTGCTGCGGGCCAGGGCGGACAGGTGTGCCCGTGCGCTGCGCCCGCCGTGGACGTCGCCCGCGTCCAGCAGCGCGCCGACGTGGCGCAGGCCGCGCGGGCGATCCCGGAAGCCGCGGCCGTCGACGGTGACCGTACCGCTGGTGGGGTCGTTGAGGCCGAGGATCATCCGGAGCGTGGTGCTCTTGCCCGCGCCGTTCGGGCCGAGGAACCCGGTGACGTGCCCGGGCCGTACGGTGAAGGTCAGTCCGTTCACCGCGGCGGTGCTTCCGTAACGCTTCGTCAGGTTCTTGACTTCGATCACGGGAATCACCGTGCCGGGTGCCGGGGTCGTACGGCATCGGGCCGGCGAGGCAACTTGCCGAGCCGTCGTCAATCCCCGGTATGACGCCCACGGGCCGATGTGCGGACAGGGGCCGGATGGCTACCATCGCCCCATGTCCGCTACGCCGTCTTCTTCGCTGCTCAAACGCGTACCGCCGGGCGGCTGGATGGCCCTCATCTGGTTCGCTGCCACCGCGTACCCCGTCGCACAACGGGTGGACGAGCTCCGGTGGTGGCCGCAGCGGGCCAACGATCCGCAACTTTCCATTGTCGAACGGATTTTCGGGTCGAGCTACGGCAATTTCGGGTCCGTGGTCATGGCGGCCGCCCTGGTGCTGCTGGCAGCGCGCCGGCGCCGCAGGCCGCTGCCGGCCGTCGCACTCCTGCTCGCCGCCACGGTCCTGTCGACGATGGGACTGAGCGTCAAGGACATCCCGCTGCTGCAGTCCCTGGCGGTCGATGTCGCAGTCTGCTTCATCGCGGCCACCGAGCCACGCCGGACCTCGGTCGCCACCGCCGTGATGTCGCTGGCGGTGCTGGGCGGTTACACGCTGACCCGGGTGGCGCTGGATATGATGATCTACACCCCGACGCTGCTGATCGTGGCACTGACGACCGTGGTCGCCTGGCTGATCGGCAACGCGATCCACGAGAACCACGTCCACGCCGACGCGCTGCGGGCACAGGCCACGGACCAGGCGGTCACCGCCGAACGGCTGCGGATCGCCCGGGAGTTGCACGACATGGTGGCGCACAGCATCGGCATCATCGCCATCCAGTCCGGCGTCGCCGCCCGGGTGATCGACACCCAGCCGGCGGAGGCCCGCAACGCGATGAAGGCCGTGGAGGCGACCAGCCGGGAGACGCTGGCGGGGCTGCGGCGGACCCTGGTCGCGCTGCGGCAGTCCGACCGGGCGGACGGAGCGGAACCGTCGGACGGCGCCCGGGTGGCGCCGACGGCCCCCGCGCCGGGTCTGGCCGACGTCGAGCGGCTGGCCGAGACGACGAGTGCCGGTGCCGGGGTGCGGGTCGAGGTGGAGTGGCGGGGTGAGCGGCGGCCGCTGCCCCCGGACGTCGACCTGTCCGCCTTCCGGATCGTCCAGGAGGCCGTCACCAACGTGGTGCGGCACGCCGGGACCCGGGACTGCCGGGTGTCCATCGACTACCAGGAGAAGGAGCTGTCCGTGGAGGTCGTCGACGACGGCCGCGGCGGTGCCATGACGGGGCCGGGCGCCGGGTTGGGCCTGGTCGGAATGCGCGAGCGGGTCGGCCTGCTGCAGGGGCAGTTGACCGTTGGACCGCGTCCCGAGGGCGGCTTCCGGGTGGCGGCCCGGCTTCCGTTGCCGGCGGGTGCCTGATGGCGATCCGGGTCGTCCTGGCCGACGACCAGCCGCTGATGCGCACCGGGCTGCGCGTGATCATGGTCGATGCCGGGGACCTCGAGGTGGTGGGGGAGGCCGGCACCGGCGCCGAGGCGGTCCGGCTGGTCGGCGAGCTCGGGCCCGACGTGGTGGTGATGGACATCCGGATGCCCGGCATGGACGGCATCGAGGCCACCCGGCTGATCGCGGAGGGCCAGGGGGCCACGCGGGTCCTGGTCCTCACCACCTTCGACGACGACGACTACGTCTACGCCGCCCTGCGCGCCGGCGCCTCCGGCTTCCTGGTCAAGGACATGGCCCTGGAGGACATCCTCGCGGCGGTCCGGGTGGTCGCCGCCGGCGACGCCCTGATCGCGCCGAGCGTCACCCGCCGCCTGATCGAGGAGTTCGCGGGCCGGCTCGAGCCGGCCCCGGTGCGGCGGCGCACGATCGAGGGCATCACCGAGCGGGAGCGCGAGGTGCTGACCCTGGTCGGACGCGGCATGTCCAACAGCCAGATCGCCGAGCACCTGTGCTTCACCGTGGCCACCGCCAAGTCCCACGTGGCCCGGCTGTTCACCAAGCTCGACGCCCGCGACCGGGTCCATCTGGTGATCATCGCCTATGAGGCCGGGCTGGTGGCGCCGCCGAAGTGACCTGCGGGGCGCGGCGGTTGCCGGAGGGCCGGGTTGAATGGCGGGATGGAGACACGTCCTCAGGGCGCCGCGGGCTACCGCGAGCAGGCGGCACAGTTGATCGAGCAGTACGAGAGCGTCCACTTCGAGCAGGTGCACGAGCAGGTGCTGCACCTGCTGCCGCCGGCACCCGCCCGGGTGCTGGAGGTCGGGGCCGGCACGGGGCGGGACGCCGCGGCCCTGGCTGGCCTCGGTCACTCGGTGCTGGCGGTGGATCCGACCGTCGAGCTCCGGGTGCACGAATGCCCCGGGCTGTCCTGGCTGGCCGACTCCCTGCCCGGACTGGCACTGGTGGAGGGGGAGTTCGACCTGGTCATGCTGACCGCCGTGTGGATGCACCTCGATCCCGCGGAGCGTGCGCGGGCGATGGCGCGGATCGCCGGGCTGCTGGCGCCGGGCGGACGGGTGATGCTGTTGCTCCGGCGGGGGCCGGTGCCGGACGGGCGGCGGATGTTCCCGGTGCCGGTGGACGAAACGGCCCGACTGGCAGGGGAGTTCGGGTTGGTGGAGGTGTGCCGGAGCGCCCGGGCGGACCGACACGGCCGGGGCGGTGTCGGGTGGACGCATCTGGTTCTTGACTTGAAGTCAGCTTCAAGTTTCATGATGGACGCATGACGAAGACGAACCAGCAGGACATGACCGAGGCGGCCGAAATCGCCATGCTGCGCGAGTTGTTGGGCGCTTACGTGGAGCGCGACGCGGTGGCGAAGCTGATCGACCGGTACCTGGCGGGCCTGGACGACCGGGTCTACGGCGAGGAGTGGGCCCGGTCGCTGTTCACCGAGGACGTCCGGCTGGTGTTCCCGGTGGGCGAGCGGGTCGGGCTGGAGGGGCTGGGGGCGTACCACGACGAGGTGATGGGGAAGTTCGCCCGGACGGTGCACCTCGGCTCCAACTACGGCATCACCGTGCAGGGTGACCGCGCCACCTTCCAGTTCAACCTGCTGTGCCTGCACGTCCTTTCGGACCAGCTGCGTGAGGAGCGCTCGCTCGCCCCCGGCACCACCTTCGAGTCCGCCGGACGGATGTCGGGGGAGGCGGTCCGGACGGCCGACGGCTGGCGGTTCGGCCTGCTCGGGCTCCAGGTGGCCTGGGCCAAGGGCGAACCGCCAGTTCGGAGGTAGATGCCGCCAGGGCTCAGAGCGTCACGGTCGCGCGGAAGACGGTGGCACCCGGGCCGGTGAGCTCGGTGTCGGTGCCGGTCGCGGGGAGGAAGGCGGACTCGCCCCGGGCCAGGGTCAGCGTGCTGCCGTCGGCGGCGGTGAGACGGGCCGCGCCCTCGGTGCAGAGCAGGATCTGCGGGGCGGGCCCGGGCAGGTGGCGGGCGGCGTCGCCGAGGGTGAACCTGGACAGCCGGAACTCGTCGATCGGCGCCGGATAGAGCTCCTCGCCGTCGGCGTCGGCGACCGGCCGCAGCACGCCGGGCTCCCCGCCCTGGAAGATCACCACGTGCAGCAGCTCGGGCACGTCCACGTGCTTGGGCGTCAGCCCACCGCGCAGCACGTTGTCGGAGTTGGCCAGGATCTCGATGCCGAGCCCGCGCAGATAGGCGTGCGGGACGCCCGCGCCGAGGTAGAGCGCCTCGCCGGGCTGCAGCCGCACGTAGTTGAGCAGCAGGGCGGCCAGCAGGCCGGTGTCACCGGGGAACTCCCGTGCGGCGAAGGCGTATGCGGCGAACTGGCCGTCCGGTTCGGCCCCGGCGGCCCGCTCGACCGCGGCGGCGACCTCTGCGACGGTGGTGCGGGCGGTCTCGCCGGTCATGGTCAAGATGGTGGCCAGGGTCTCGCTCAGCGCCTCGGATTCGGGCTTGCCGCGCAGGATTTCGACCAGCCCGGTGAGCGCGGGCACACCCAGCGACTGCAGCAGGTCGGCCGCCTCGGCGGGGGCGCGGAAGCCGCACAGGCCCTCGAACTCGCCCAGGGCGCAGATCATTTCGGGCTTGTGGTTGGCGTCCTTGTAGTTGCGGTGCGGTGCGTCGAGCGGAACCCCGCGGGCCTCCTCGTCGGCGAACCCGGCCCTGGCCTGGGCCAGATCGGGGTGCGCCTGGATGGAGAGCGGCGTTCCGGCGGCCAGTACCTTGAGCAGGAACGGCAGCTCGGGGCCGAACTTGGCCACGGCGGCGGCGCCGAGCTCGCGCTCCGGGTCCGCCGCGATCAGCGCCGCGAGTGAACGGCCGCCCTCGCCACGGTCCACCCGCGAGGGTGAACCCGGGTGCGCCCCCATCCACAGCTCGGCCTGCGGCTCGCCGGTCGGCGCCACCTTGAGCAGCTCCGGGATCGCGTCGACCGAACCCCAGGCGTACGGGCGGACGGTGTTGACGAGCCTGTCCATGTGCGCGGTCCTGCCTGTTCTGTGGTTCGCCCGGTCGGCTGTGGTGGCCGCCTGTCCGACCGGGAGTTCTGGGAGAACCGACCCTAACCGACCCTGGAGACCGGCGGACCAGCTTCCGGGGACCTCCCGGTGAACAACCGGAGCGCTCCCCGCCGGCCGGTGCGACGCCCGCGCGGGGCGCCCGGAACCGGGATCCGGGGCGGATCCGCAGGCCGGAAGGGCTGGATGTGGGGAGGGACTGGTCCAGCCGCCGACCGCCGTTTGCCGGGTGGTCCACGGGCGTTCAGGTTGGGCCAAGAGACTACTCGGCGGGGAGATCCGCTTGGGGAATCCCCCGAGCCCTGGCAGTCGGGGGTCTCATCGTCCCGAGGTAGCATGCGCATCCTTGACCTCTTCATACGTGTGGGCCCATACACCAACTCGCGCACTGCCGATCCGGCCTCCGGGCCGCGGGCTCGCTGTTTATTCCAGCTGCTTCGAAAGGCACAACGTGACTGCCCCTGAGGAGACCCCCAAGGAGAGCACCTTCGCCGATCTCGGCCCGGTGCTGGTGATCATCCCGACCTACAACGAGGTCGAGAACGTCGAGCGGATCGTCTCCCGGGTGCGGACCGCCGTCCCCGAGGTCCACGTCCTGGTGGCCGACGACAACAGCCCCGACGGCACCGGCGAGATCGCCGACAAGCTCGCCGCCGAGGACGACCACGTCCACGTCATGCACCGCAAGGGCAAGGAGGGCCTCGGCGCCGCCTACCTGGCCGGCTTCCACTGGGGCATCGAAGGCGGCTACGACGTCCTGGTCGAGATGGACGCAGACGGCTCGCACCAGCCCGAGGAACTCCCCCGGCTGCTGACCGCCCTGCGCGGCTCCGACCTCGTCCTCGGCTCCCGCTGGGTCCCGGGCGGGAAGATCGTCAACTGGCCCAAGTCCCGCGTGATGCTGTCCCGCGGCGGCTCCACCTACTCCCGCCTGATGCTGAACGTCCCGATCCGCGACGTCACCGGCGG